>NZ_AKIU01000090.1:0-145790 GCF_000282675.1 Pantoea sp. GM01
AAAACCCCCGCCATAGAGGCGGGTTGGAGTACCCAAATCAAAAAATGGGTATCACTCCAGCAGTTGACGCCCTAAATAGGGGTTGGCCTGCAACAGCTTCATCAGTTTGCGCGCCGTAGCGGAAGGACGTGTACGTTGCGCCTCCCAACTTTTCACTGACGAGACGCTCACCCCCATCACGCGGGCGAATTCATCCACCTGCATGCCGGTCATCTCGCGTAAACGCTGCGGCTCGGGAACTGAAGCCTGATTGAGTGTAATTTCTGATACGGAAGGCTGAGCATCACGTGTCAAAACAATCTGCTCAAGGCTGCTGAGCAACTCGACCATTGGATCTTTAAATTCCATAGAGAACTCCTTAAAAACTCACTATGAAGCACGTGAAAGTAGAGAGGTAAGCGCCACCAGGCGCTGAAACCGGACGATCAGGCTGTATCCCGAAGCGGTTTAGCATAGTTATTATCAAACCGATGCGGGACACAGCCTGTTGTGCACTGCAAAAGATGTCCGTGCGATGCAACAATAGTTCGGGTTTCTAAGTATGGGTCAGATCCCCGACTTTGCTGCCTGATTCCTAATTATTTTTTATTCTTACTTATGCCGTAAAAAGATCGATTACTCTAAGCAATTGACCCGCCTGCACTTGCTGCCCAGCCTGACGAAAAAGACGATGAATCACTCTGTCGACGCGTCTGGGTTGACTATTCTCTATTCAAAAAAAGTGCCAATTCGTTATCAGTATGAAATATCTGGCTTAATATTAAATTCTTCCCTTCAGCAACGCGGATACTGCCCAATGCAGCAGCACTCACGCACCAGCATGACGCAAAGAGAGAAACAGTAATGAGCGATTTGGATTTCACGGTCAGCTATGCCTCGCACCGCGTCCCGATGATGGGACGTAATGCCATCGCCACTTCACAGCCGCTGGCAGCGCAAGCGGGAATGCGCATGTTGCAACAAGGTGGCAATGCGGTAGATGCCGCGATTGCCAGCGCAATGGCGCTCACGGTAATGGAGCCGACGGGCAATGGGCTGGGCAGTGATGCCTTCGCCATTGTCTGGGATGGCAAGCAGCTGCACGGATTGAATGCTTCAGGACGTTCGCCTGCCGCATGGAGTCTGGATCGCTTTGCCGGGCACAGTGCGATGCCGGAAATCGGCTGGGAAGCGGTCACCGTGCCGGGCGCGGTATCAGCGTGGGTGACGCTGGCCGAGCGCTTTGCCACCCTGCCGCTCACCACGCTGGCACAACCGGCGATTGAGTATGCACGTGATGGTTTCCCGGTTTCACCGCTGATTGGTCATCTATGGCAGCGCGGCTATAACAAGCTGAAACAGCAACCGGGGTTCGTCGAGTGCTTTGCGCCCAATGGCCGACCGCCGCGTGCCGGTGAGCTGTTCCGCAACCCGGCGCAGGCCGCTACCTTGCAAAAAATCGCAGAAACGCGCGGTGAAGCCTTCTATCGTGGTGAGCTTGCCGAAAAGATGGTGGCGTTTGCCGAACAGCATGGCGCCGCGCTCAGTATGGCGGATCTCAACAACCATCGCGCTGATTGGGTTGATCTGCTGTCGTGCCCGTTTGCGGGCGGATCGGTGCAGGAGCTACCGCCGAACGGCCAGGGTATCGCCACCTTGATTGCGCTGGGGATTCTGGAGCGGTGGGACATTGGTCGCTACACGCCGGATTCGGTGCCGTGGCTGCATCTTTCGATTGAAGCGATGAAGCTAGCGCTGGTCGATCTGGATCGCTACGTCAGCGATTACGATCACCTCGAATTCCCAGCAGAGCTGTTGTTGAGCGATAGTTATCTTAACCAACGTGCACAGTTAATCGATGCCGATAAAGCCGGCGATTTTACCTTTGGCGCACCGCAGCAAAGTGGCACGGTATATCTCTCCACCGCCGATGCCAGCGGCATGATGGTTTCCTTTATACAGTCCAATTTTATGGGCTTCGGTTCTGGCGTCGTGGTGCCCGAAACGGGTATCAGCCTGCAAAACCGCGGCTGCGGATTCTCACTCGACCCGCAACACCCCAACGTGGTGGCGGGCGGCAAACGGCCCTTTCACACTATTATCCCGGCATTTGCCCTCGACGGCGTCGGCCAGCCGCTGATGTCGTTCGGCGTGATGGGCGGCCCGATGCAGGCACAAGGTCATTTGCAACTGGCGCTGCGCATCATGCAGCACAAACAAAACCCGCAGGCAGCGATCGATGCGCCGCGCTGGCGCGTTGAACAAGGCCGTGCGGTGGTGGTTGAGCCGGGCATCGATCGGAATGTGCTGGCGAAACTGCGCGAGATGGGGCATCAGATTACGCTTGAGGATCCGCTGCTCGGCTATAACTTCGGCGGTGCGCAGGCGATTGTGCGCGATCCGCAGGGTTTCTACATCGCCGCAACCGAAAGCCGCAAAGATGGGCAGGCGCTGGTGTTTTAATTTGCCCGGTGCGCCCGTTGTACACGCCAGACCATTGCACTATTCTTTAGGACCATTTTCGCAAAAATTTTTATCCCGAATATTTCGAGCAGTGGCCTGGAATAGGCTGGGAGAGAGCCATTATCACAGGAGTTGAATTATGGCGTCAGGATTATCCCGCATCTGGATGCGTACCGGCATGCTGATGGTCAGCGCATTGGTTGTGATGCAACTTACGGCCTGTGGCGACAAAGAAGGCGATCAGCGTAAAGCGTTCACCGATTTTCTTCAGAACACCGTGATGCGTAGCGGCGAACATCTGCCTAGCCTGAGTGAAAACCAGAAGCAGACATTCGGCAACTATGCCAGCGACTACGCCATTCTTTACGGCTTCTCGCAGCAGACTAATCAGGCGATTGAGCAAGGCATGCGTCCTGTGGTTGATGAGCTGGCGGCGATTCGTGTCCCGCAGGATTATCTGACCCGCCGCGACAGCTTGCGTCAGGCCAGCGGCAATCTGAGTGTGCTGACGCAGCAAATCCAGAGCGCCAAAATGCAAGCGGATAGCAGCAAAGCCACCCTGAAGCAGCCGGACGATCTGAAGAAAGTCTACGATGCTGCCTTTACCAAAGTGGTCACGCAGCCAGCCAGTACGCTGATTCCGTTGCTGCCGCAACTGCAGGCGTTGAGCCAGGCCGCGGTACAAACCGGTGATTATCTGCAATCACAAGGCGCACGCGTGAGCTTTAATGATAACGGCGTGCAGTTCCCCACTCAGGAACAGGCAACACAGTACAATACGCTGATGAGCAATCTTTCCAGTAACGCGCAGGCGCTGACGCAAGCGCAAAATGCGGTGCAAGGCGGCTTGTAATACAACTGAGTCATTTGCTAGTGGTCGCCATCAAGGCGACCCTACTATACCGCCCTTCTTAGCGTCCTCTTCCGTTCATCCTCTTTTCAGAATTTCGTCACTTCCTTACAGCTGAGCTTTCTGCTGCAGCATTGTGTGATCTGGCGCATTTTTGACCATAAATAGTTTGTGATCTTCATCACACTTACACAACAAAGCGCTCACGCTAAAAGGTGATTTGAGTCACATTCAACCGCTTGTTTTGTCTAAAATTTCATCAGCGTTGTTTTCTTACAACCCTTTTTTGTGATCAGGGTCACCTTATTGCCCCCCTAACCCCCCAAGTAAGCGTGATCTGAATCACACTTAGTGGGTGCTCTACGCAGCGTAATAAACTAGTGCTAGAGTCCGCGTGCATACAGTAATGCCACGGCCCCCGCCGTAACGTTCAAACAAAAACAAACGCGCTCTCTTATTGCAGCGCGTCTCAATAAGGGGTGGGTTTATGTCCTCATCAGTAAAGGTCAAGGTTCAGAGCTTTGGTCGCTTTCTGAGTAATATGGTGATGCCTAACATCGGTGCGTTTATCGCCTGGGGTATCATCACTGCGCTGTTCATCCCAACCGGATGGATTCCAAACGAAACGCTGGCGAAACTCGTCGGCCCAATGATCACTTACCTGCTGCCGCTGCTGATTGGTTTCACCGGTGGACGCCTGGTAGGCGGCGATCGCGGTGGCGTGGTGGGTGCAATCACCACCATGGGCGTGATCGTCGGTGCTGATATGCCGATGTTCCTCGGCTCAATGATTGCCGGTCCGCTGGGCGGCTGGGCGATCAAATCCTTTGACCGCGTGGTAGACGGCAAGATCAAAAGCGGCTTCGAGATGCTGGTTAACAACTTCTCTGCCGGTATCATCGGTATGCTGTTGGCGCTGCTGGCGTTCCTGGCGATCGGTCCACTGGTTGAAGGTTTGTCACACATTCTCGCCGCTGGCGTGAATCTGATGGTGCAGAACAACCTGCTGCCGCTGACCTCCATCTTTGTTGAACCGGCGAAAATCCTGTTCCTCAATAACGCCATCAACCACGGTATCTTCTCACCGCTGGGCATTCAGCAGGCGAGCGAGGCTGGCAAGTCAATCTTCTTCCTGATTGAAGCTAACCCAGGTCCGGGTATGGGCGTGCTGGTTGCCTATATGATTTTTGGTCGCGGTAGCGCCAAACAATCTGCAGGCGGTGCAGCGATCATCCACTTCCTTGGTGGTATCCACGAAATCTACTTCCCATATGTGCTGATGGCGCCGCGTCTGCTGCTGGCGGTCATTCTTGGTGGTATGACTGGCGTGTTCACCCTGACGCTGCTGAACGGCGGTCTGGTTTCGCCTGCTTCTCCAGGTTCCATCCTGGCAGTGCTGGCGATGACGCCAAAAGGTGCCTACTTCGCTAACATCGCGGCAATCATCGCGGCATTTGCGGTCTCCTTCGTGGTCTCTTCAATTCTGCTGAAAACCAGCAAAGTAAAAGAAGATGACGATATCGAAGCCGCAACCCAGCGCATGAAAGATATGAAAGCGCAGTCAAAAGGTCAGGCCGTTGCCGGTTCACCGGTGGCTGGCGATGCAATGAGCGTTGATCTGAACCACGTGCGTAAAATCATCGTTGCCTGTGACGCCGGTATGGGTTCAAGCGCAATGGGTGCTGGCGTGCTGCGTAAGAAAGTGCAGGACGCAGGTCTGAGCAATATCTCCGTCACCAACAGCGCGATTAACTCGCTGCCGGGCGATGTCGATTTGGTGATTACCCACCGCGATCTGACGGAACGTGCCATGCGCCAGGCACCGCAGGCACAGCATATTTCGCTGAACAACTTCCTCGATAGCGCGCTGTACAGCAACCTGACGGAACGCCTGGTCGCCGCCAATCGCAGTGAAGCACATCGTGAAACTGTGCAGACCACGCTGGCGGACAGCTACGATGAAGGCAACGCGCACCTGTTCAAACTGGGCGCAGATAACGTGTTCCTCGGCCTGAGCGCCACGCACAAAGAGCAGGCGATTCGTTTTGCCGGTGAGCAGTTAGTGAAAGGCGGCTACGTCCAGCCGGAATATGTTGAAGCGATGCTGGAACGCGAGAAGCTGACCCCAACTTACCTGGGTGAATCGATCGCTGTGCCGCACGGTACCGTGGAAGCGAAAGACCGCGTGCTGAAAACCGGCGTGGTGTTCTGTCAGTATCCGGCAGGCGTGCAGTTTGGTGATGAGCCAGAAGATGTAGCGCGTCTGGTGATCGGTATCGCCGCTCGTAACAATGAGCACATTCAGGTGATTACCAGCCTGACCAACGCACTGGACGATGACAGCGTGATTGAGAAGTTGGCAAACACCACCAGCGTGCAGGACGTGTTGGATCTGCTTTCCGGCAGTACCGTCAAAGCGTAATACAGGTTTTACCTTCCCTGGGGCGGGTAAGCCCGTCCCACACTTCCGGGGCGGACTTGCCCGCCCTTTCGTCATTTGATATGGGTCAAATTTATGAAAGCGTTACATTTTGGAGCAGGTAACATCGGTCGCGGTTTTATCGGTAAGTTACTGGCGGATGCCGGCATCGAGCTGGTGTTTGCTGACGTCAATCAGGTGGTACTTGATGCCCTTAACGCCCGTCATGAGTATCCGGTTCATGTAGTTGGCGAGCAGGCGAAAGTTGAAATCGTAACAGGCGTAAGTGCCGTTAACAGCACCAGCGATGACATCGTTACGCTGATCGCTGAGGTGGATATCGTGACTACCGCGGTAGGCCCGCAAATTCTGGAGCGCATCGCGGGTGGCGTGGCTAAAGGCCTGGCCAAACGCAGCGACAGTGGTAATGTTCGTCCACTGAATATCATCGCCTGTGAAAATATGGTGCGCGGCACCAGCCAACTGAAGCAGCATGTACTTAACGCGCTGCCTGAGCAATATCACGCGTGGGTTGAAGCACACGTTGGTTTCGTCGATTCTGCGGTAGACCGCATCGTACCGCCATCAGAAGCCGGCACTACCGATCCGCTGGAAGTCACCGTTGAAACGTTCAGCGAGTGGATTGTCGATAAAACCCAGTTCAAAGGCGAATTGCCGAATATCCCAGGCATGGAGCTGACCGACAACCTAATGGCTTTTGTTGAGCGCAAGCTGTTTACCCTTAACACCGGCCACGCGATCACCGCTTATCTTGGCCAACTCGCCGGTCACGCGACCATTCGTGACGCGATTCTGGATGAGAACGTCCGTGCTGTCGTGCAAGGCGCCATGCAGGAGAGCGGCGCAGTGCTGATCAAGCGCTATGGTTTTGAAGCCGATAAACATGCGGCTTATATCCAGAAGATCCTTAGCCGTTTCGAAAACCCATACCTGAAAGATGATGTCGAGCGCGTTGGCCGTCAGCCGCTGCGTAAGCTGAGCGCGGGCGATCGCCTGATCAAACCTACGCTGGGCACGCTGGAATATCAGCTGCCTCACGACAATCTGGTACAGGGCATTGCCGCCGCGATGCACTATCGCAGCGAAGCCGATCCGCAAGCGCAGGAGCTGGTTACTTTACTGGCAGAAAAAGGTCCGCAGGCGACACTGGCCGAGATTTCCGGTCTGGATGCCAATAGCGAAGTGGTCACCTCAGTGGTGAGCGCTTACAACGCTATGGCATAATGCGCGCCCTTTAGTGGTTAACTCGGGCACGCTTTTGTGCCCGTTGGCGGTAGCTGAACGATGCAGGCAATAATGGAAGAGAAGCAGGCTTTTGAAAACCGGGTGCTTGAGCGCCTGAACGCCGGTCGTTCGGTGAGAAGCTTCCTGATCGCCGCCGTTGAATTGCTGACCGAAGCGGTTAACCTGCTGGTGCTGCAAGTGTTTCGCAAGGACGATTACGCGGTCAAATACGCGGTCGAACCGCTGCTGCTTGGTGATGGCCCGCTGGGCGAACTCTCCGTACGCCTCAAGCTGATTTACGGCCTTGGCGTCATTAATCGGCACGAGTATGAAGATTGTGAACTGCTACTGGCGCTACGCGAGGAGCTGAATCATGACGTCAGCGACTATCGTTTTACCGACGATGAAATTCTCGGGCCTTTTGGCGAACTGCACTGTGTGGTTGCCTGGCCGCCGCAGCCAGATTTCAACCGCGATGACGAACAACTCAGATCAATGCAGCAGCAGCGTTATCTGCAGATGGTGCGCTCAACCATGGTGCTGTCACTCACCGAACTGATTTCCCGCATTGCGCACAAGCAGGTGTTTAAAAAACCGGCGGTGTAGTTTCTCCGTCCTGGTAGCCAGGTGCGCATCAATGCGCACCCTACGATTGCCTAAGCGGGTTTTGTTGGACGCGCTACGCTGCAAAACGGCGTAGATTTGTGTATCCTTTGCCTGTTTTCCTTAACGAGTTTTCCCCCAATGAAAGAACAAGAAAAAGCCGAGATTAAACTTCTCAGCGATCAGCTGGATGCACTCAACCGCAAAGAAGCGCCGTTATTAGCGTCTGGCGATGCCGAAAAGCTCGGTGAACTGCTGCGTGAAAAAGAGAAGCTGGAGCTGGAAATTGAGCGCCTGCGCGGTGTGCGCACCGAAAAGCTGAGCAAAGAAGCGCAACAGTTACAAAAGCTGGGCTTTAGCCGCGAAATTACCAAGAAAGAGCAGGCCAACATGGGCGCATTCAAGAAAAGCGTGCGCGGCCTGGTTGTGGTGCACCCAATGACCGCACTCGGACGTGAGATGGGACTGAAAGTGATGACCGGCTACGCGAAGCAGCCGTTCTGATCCTGGTTACGCGGCGTGTGAGACGTCGCGTATGATGCCCGCCGCCTGATGAACTTGTTCATTCAGACTGTCCAGCAAGGCATAGCGACGGCGATATTCGGCGCGCTTCTTGCTGGCAATCTCTTCCAAATCTTTACGCTCCGCGCGTAACGGCAACGCAAACAGCTCATCAGCACGCGCCATGCCCCCTAACGACAACCAGAATTCGCTGTAGCTGGCAAAGAACTTGTCACTTTTGCTGTGACGATAGCGCAGGCTGCGGAATACGTGCGTGGTATCGCCAACGGCGGTTATCGCCTCCACGCCACACAGTTGCGCCAGATTAAATACCGCTTCCATTAACAGACGTTTCGGGAATATGCCGTGTGCGGCTTTCGTGGCATCGCGAATCACATCGTTGGAAATATGTTTACGCGGCCCCTGCAATCCACCAATTAATAACGTGCGTTTCTGCTGTTCCTGAATAATCGAAAAGGAAAGTGAAGCAATTAACTGCGCTTCATAATGAAATTCCAGAGTAATTTCGCCTTCACGGTCAAAACGGCCTGGACAGCAGTGAATGACAAAAGACTCATCATTTTTGCCGCTCAAAATAGCCAGCAGATTATCGCCCGGACTCTGCAATAAGTGGCGCAAAGCCGCACTATCCAGCCGGTCCATCAAGGTGTAGTGATCGATGATCGCCTGCGCGCGCTGTGCCACGCTGAAGCCTGCACGCAGGTAGGGCCGATGCGGTTTTGCTGGCAGCAAACCCTGAATGGTTAACAGCTGCGGCAGCGCAGACAATTGCGCTAACTGCTGCAGATAATTAAAGGTTGTAACCGGAAATACCAGCGACCTTAAGGCAAATTTCGCGCGAAATCTCCCGCTATTCCATAACTTATTTGGCCTGAACTTTCCGCTTATTAATGGCAAAAACAGTGGCGCAGACGAATCATTATTCGTCACAGAAGTCGTGATAGTAGACATGGTTATTTAGGCTATGCGAGACAAATTAGCGCTACTATATGCCCCAAATTATCAACGGAAAGTTAATAGCTTTCGCTGCGTAATCATCATGCCTAAAAATATTCTGGTCGTTTAGCCAGGGTTTATAAAGGCGAAAAAAAACCGGTGAGCAAGTCACCGGTTAGCCAGGTTGTGGACTTTTGCCTGAGCTTACTTAGCAGAAGCGAAACGCGCTGCTGCTTCGTCCCAGTTCACCACGTTCCAGAAAGCTTTGATGTAATCAGGGCGTTTGTTCTGATACTTCAGGTAGTAAGCGTGTTCCCAAACGTCCAGACCGATAATCGGGAAGCCTGAAACGCCTGCAACAGCTTCACCCATCAGCGGGCTGTCCTGGTTTGCGGTTGAAACCACAGCCAGTTTGTCGCCTTTTTTCACCAGCCACGCCCAGCCTGAGCCGAAACGAGTGGTGGCAGCTTTCTCAAACTCAGCCTGGAAAGCTTCAACGCTACCGAAATCTTTTTCGATGGCGGCTTTCAGGTCGCCCTGCAGCGAGGTGCCCAGCTTCAGGCCTTTCCAGAAGAAGCTGTGGTTGGCGTGGCCGCCTGCGTTGTTACGCAGTGGACCTTTTTTGTCTGCTGGCAGCTGATCCAGTTTGGTGATCAGCTCTTCTACCGGCAGGTTTGCGAATTCGGTACCTTCCAGCGCGGCGTTAGCGTTGTTAACGTAGGTCTGGTGGTGTTTAGTGTGATGGATTTCCATCGTCTGCTTGTCGAAGTGCGGTTCCAGTGCGTCGTATGCATACGGCAGGGATGGCAGTGAATAACTCATGTTCATCTTCTCCATTTAGTGTTTTGCAGCACCACCTCACTGGGTGTGCCGCGTAAGCAGTTGGATCATTATAGTTAAAAACATGATCCGTAAAAGGGTTATCAATGCCTTAGAATTGATAAGGATTTGATGAATCTGGGAAAAGGTGCGCACATCGCGCTACACCTTGTGGGTGCTGGCGCGCAGTTTGAGCTGCACCGGTAGCTCATTGATGGCCGGCGGTTCATCACCCCTGAGCGCAGCCAGCAGACGTTTGCCCGCCATGCGCCCCATCTCTTCATACGGCAGCACAATGCTGGTCAGCGGCGGTGAACACACTGCGGCTAATGGGCCGCCACCGATGCTGGCAATCGCCAACTGGCTAGGAATGGCGATCCCCGCCGCATGGCACGCCATGATCGCGCCGCAGGCCACTTCATCGCTGGTGCAAATCAGCACATCCAGTTCCGGCCAGGTCAGGCGAATCTCCGCCAGCAGATTATGCCCTGCGGCAAAAGTCGGCATCCTCGGTGACGTCACCACGCGGTGCGGCGCCTGATTCATTGCCAACATGCCGCTGTGCCAACCATTCAGCAGCTGACGAAAGATGGTGTTGTTACTTTGGGTGCACAGCAAACCAGGATTACGATAGCCGCGCTCTACCAGGCTTTGCACCAGCTGGCGGATCGCTTTGGCGTAATCGACTCCAATGCTAATGCCTGCCGAATCCTGATGTACGCCGCCAATATCCATCACCGGCAGGCCGGAATTGCTCAGCAGACGATGCGCTTCCGCCGCGTTATCGAAATTGAAATGCACCATCGCCGCCGGATTATAAGAAAGCAGCATTTCGATCAGCTGGCTCTCTTCGGCGGCCGAATGATTGGCTTCCGCCAGCATCATGTTGTAACCCTGCGGTCGCAGTACCTCTTGCAGCGCCTCCGACACAATCGCACTGCCCGGCGTGGCAAATGAAGGCACCACCATGGTGATCAGGCGTGATGTCGCCGACGCCAGATTACTGGCCTGCACGTTTGGCACATACGACAACTCAATAACCGCAGCATCAATTTTGGCGCGAATTTCAGGCGAAACCTTCTCCGGCATGCGCAGCGCGCGCGACGCGGTCATGGTGCTGACGCCCACCAAACGGGCAACATCGGCCAGGGTACTTTTGCCGGTACTGCGCCGTCGCTTCTCTGCCATTCCTGCTCCTATGTCTGCCCTTCATCATTCAAACTGCAGGTGCGTTGGCTGCGTCTCGAAGTATGAACGGCATTATTTATTACTTATGCTTTTTGCCAGGACGCAGCTTAAAACCAAATCTGTTAACGCGCCATGTGTAAAACCACAGATTCGGGCATCCCTTACCCATAGATCTTTTCAGAATGGTTGAGCATGTCAGTTGCTTGCAACCAAGACAAACGCACAGCAAGGAAATGTTAGCGATAACACGTTTTTTAACAATAACCGTGTTAGCGCTAACTTTTGCGACAATCATCACAGAATACGGGCGATAAAATAACCTACATTGCACTCCATCGACGTATAAACAGGAATTTCTGATGCTCACCCAATGGCTAACCCCACAACATATTCGTGTAGTCGAGCAAGTCAGTGACTGGCAGGAAGCAGTGCGTTTATCGGCAGAGCCCTTGCTGGCCGAAGGGGCGATTGGCCCGGCTTACCTCGATGCCATCTTCACCTCGCACGCAGAGCTTGGTCCTTATTACGTGCTGGCACCGGGTCTGGCAATGCCGCATGCCCGCCCGGAGCAGGGTGCGCGCAAAAACGGCCTGTCGCTGCTGCACGTTAAAAATGGCGTGAGTTTTCAGGCTGATGAAAACGACCCGGTTTATGTCGTCATCATGCTGTGTGCGGTATCTGGCGACGATCATATTCAGATGATCACCGCATTAGCGGACGTATTCAGTGACGAATCCCGCCTGCAGCAACTGCTGTCGGCTTCTACCCTGCCAGCGATTGAAGCTGTCATTCAAAGTTAATCACCAGAGAACCCTACGATGAAAAAAGTCCTGATTGTGTGTGGCAATGGTTTAGGTAGCAGCTTCATTGTTGAAATGAATGTGAAGAAGATTGTGGCGGAATTAGGTAAAGAAGCTGAAGTTGGCCATACTGATTTAACCTCAGCTAAATCTGAACATGCTGATTTAATTATTGCCGCGAAAGATATTGCCGATCAATTATCCGGGCACAGTGCGAAAGTGGTTGGCCTGACTAATTTGCTGGATAACGCAAAAATCAAAGAAATTCTGGCTGACAATATTTAAAACCCAAAGTCATTCGAGGCGCAGAAAGTGGCAAGGCTGTAAATCCTCGGGAGCTTACTTAAGTAAGTGACTGAGGTGAAAATATGCAGCCAACGCATCTGTAGCTGGAAGTATCAAGGGTATGCTCACCATGGAGTAAGTTATGCTGCAATTTATAATTAAGGATGTTCTTGGAACACCCGCTATACTTGTCGGCCTTTTTTCCCTGTTTGGTTTATTACTGCAAAAGAAACCGGTCTCTGATGTTATTTCCGGCACGCTTAAAACCATCATGGGTTTTGTTATTCTCATCGCCGGGGCCAATTTAATTGCGGCCACGCTGACCATCTTCAGCCAGCTGTTTGAGCACTCGTTTAATATTCAGGGTGTCGTGCCCAATACCGATGCGATGGCGGCGCTGGCGCAGAAAAGCTACGGCACCGAAACTGCGATGATCATGGTGTTCGGCATGCTGGTGAATATTCTGCTGGCGCGTATCACGCCGCTGAAATACATCTTCCTCACCGGCCACCACACGCTGTATATGTCGGCAATGCTGGCGGTGATTCTGTCGGTAGGCGGCGTGCACGGCTTCTGGCTGGTGGTAATCGGTTCACTGATTCTCGGCACCATGATGGTGGTGTGCCCGGCGATTCTGCAGCCGTTCACCCGCAAAATCACCAACTCTGACGATCTGGCGCTTGGCCACTTCGGCTCCACCGGTTATCTGCTCTCCGCGCTGGTGGGTAAAGTGGTCGGTAAAGGCAGCCCGTCGATTGAAGAGCTGAAGGTGCCGAAAACCCTCAACTTCCTGCGCGACTCCTCGGTAGCGATTTCGCTGACCATGATGATTCTGTTCATCGCGCTGGTGTTGGTGGCGGGTAAAGCGTTTACCGAAAGCATCAGTGGCGGCCAGAACTACATTGTATTCGCCATTATCCAGTCAATTACCTTTGCGGCGGGCGTTTACATTATCCTGGCCGGTGTACGCATGGTGATTGCGGAAATCGTGCCGGCCTTTAAAGGCATCGCCGATAAGCTGGTGCCCAACGCCAAACCGGCGCTGGATTGCCCAACCGTGTTCCCGTTCGCACCGAACGCGGTGATCATCGGATTCCTGTCGAGCTTCTCTGCCGGTTTGATCAGCATGTTCCTGTGCCCGCTGTTTGGTCTGAGCGTGATCGTTCCCGGCCTGGTGCCGCACTTCTTCTGCGGTGCTACCGCTGGCGTCTACGGCAACATTACCGGCGGACGTCGTGGTGCGGTGATCGGCGCCTTTGTGCAAGGCCTGCTGATCTCCTTCCTGCCAGCGATTCTGCTGCCGCTGATGGGCGACCTCGGCTTCGCCTCTACCACCTTCGGTGATGCGGACTTCGGCATTGTCGGTATCGTGCTCGGCCACATTATTTCGTTCTTCCATTGATGTCATCAACAGCGCCTGCGGGCGCTGTTTTTGTAATGAGGAAAAGTTATGAGAGCAAAGTTTTCGCCGTCATTAATGTGTATGGATCTCACCCGCTTCCGCGAACAGGTTGAAGCGATGAATAGCACCGCTGCGTTTTATCATGTCGATATTATGGATGGCAGCTACGTCAAGAATATTACCCTGTCGCCCTTCTTCATTGAGAACCTGCGTAAAATTACCGATGTGCCGATTGACGTACATTTAATGGTGAATCATCCGGAAGATATTATTCCGATGTGCATTGAGGCGGGCGCAGACATTATCAGCTTCCACCCAGAAACCGCCAACAATAAAATATTTCGCCTGCTAACGCAGATTAAAGAAGCCGGTCGTCGCTGCGGCGTAGTTTTAAATCCGGCCACGCCGGCGGAAAGTATTCGTGAATATGCCCATCTGCTGGATAAAGTGACGGTGATGTCGGTGGACCCCGGATTTGCCGGGCAGAAATTTATTCCAGAAACCTTAAATAAGATTCGCCAGCTGATCGCGATGCGTGCAGAGCATGGTTATCACTATCTGACCGAAATTGATGGTTCATGCAATGCGCGCACCTTCAGGCAGATTGCGGCATCAGGCGTAGATGTGTTTATCGTGGGAACATCTGGATTATTTAATCTGGATGACGATGTCGCGCAGGCATGGCAGAAGATGGAGAGCATTTTCGCCGCAGAAACCGCTGCTTAAATACAAGCACATAACGTAGCGGCGCAATTTATTGCGCGATAAATCGCGCCGCTACAAAAATGTGCGCAATCTATGCTCAGCTATCGCCCCAGCTCACTCAGCGACTTATCCAGCGCACCCACCAGCCAATCGATATCGGCTTCCTGGAACGCCAATGGCGGACGCAGCTTCAGCACGTTGCCGTAAGGGCCTGCAACTGACGTCAGCACGCGGTGCTCACGCAGTTTCTCAATCAAATCCAGCGCCAGCGCTTTATCCGGCGTTTTGCTGGCGCGGTCTTGCACCAGTTCGAAACCAATAAACAGCCCGGCGCCGCGCACGTCGCCAATTGATTCATGACGATCCATCAGTTTCTGCAATTCGCTCAGCAACTTAGCCCCGACTACGCGGCTGTGCTCCTGCAAGCCCTCTTCTTTAATCACCGTTAACACCGCCTGCGCTGCGGCCATCGCTACCGGATTACCGCCAAAGGTGTTGAAGTAAGGAATTTCATCGCTAAACGCGGCCAGCACATTACTTTTCGCCAGCAGGCCCGACACCGGAATGCCGTTGCCCATTGGTTTGCCGGTGGTGATCACATCGGGCACCACGCCGTGACGCGCAAAGCCCCAGAACGCATCGCCAGTACGACCAAAACCGGGCTGCACTTCATCGGCGATGAAAATCCCGCCATTGGCATGTACCACATCGACGGCTTTCTGCAGGAAACCGCGCGGATTCGGCAGCACGCCATCGGAAGAGAAGATGGAATCTGCGAGGAAGCCGGCAAACTTGATGCCGTGCGCTTTCATATCGTCGATCTGCTGCTGGATTTCATTGGCAAACCATTCGCCGAGATCCGGTGCATTAACGCGATAAGCATCCGGCGGCGACACCAGGCGCGTGGTCGCAGCTAATGGCTGTCCGCTGCCCAGCGCGGGCGAAACGCCCGACGTGAGATCGCTGGTGCCGTGATAAGCCTCTTGCGACACAATAATGCCGGTACCGCCGCTGAAGGCGCGCGCCACGCGGATCGCCAAATCGTTGGCTTCCGAACCGGTACACATGTACATCGCGCGGTCGATAGCCTCTGGCGTGGTGGCCAGCAGCTCTTCGGAGTAATCGAGAATGCGTTCGTGCAGATAGCGCGTATGGGTATTCAGCATCTTCATCTGCTGATTCACCGCCTCAATCACCGCCGGATGGCAGTGACCAATGCTGGCCACGTTGTTGTACACATCAAGGTATTTGTCGCCCGCGGCATCCCACAGATATTGCCCTTCGCCACGCACTAAATGCACCGGCTTGCGATAAAACAGGCGATACGACTCGCCCAACACTTTACTGCGCTTATCGGTTAGCTTGCGGGTCGCCGCATCCAGACCGTCGGCGTGCTCAGCACGAAAACTGTTGGTGTCCATGATGGTAGAACGTGTAGCCATGGTAACTCCCGTTGCGAAGGTGAAAGGGGTGCATGCGAAATCGCCGTTTGGCCCTATCATGCCTGCTTTAATAACAAATGCAACCAAATACACAAATACAACCAAATACACATGACGGCGTAATGACACTCAGGTAAGCTTAGGCCCAGGTTGAACACGCCACAGGGAAAAGTCATGCTGCAGGAAACTCGCTTACACCGCATTCGCGCGCTGCTGACCACGCAACATCAGGTCAGTACTGAACGCATCATCAAAGAGCTCGGTATTTCGCGAGAAACCGCACGGCGCGACATGATTGAACTGGAAGCGCAAGGATTTGCCCGCCGTGTGCATGGCGGTTTGGTGGCGGTCGATAGCCAGCCTGAGCCACCGCTGCAGGTACGTCGCAACGCGCAGGCGAAAGAGAAACGCGCGATTGCCGCCGCCGCGGCGCAACATCTGCAACCGGGCCAAACGCTGTTCCTGGATGCCGGCACCACTACCACCATGCTGGCGGAAGCACTGCGTAGCATGTCGGGTTTAACCATCATCACCAACAGCCTGCAGGCTGCACTGGCGCTCAGCGCAGCTGATGAGCATGAAACGTTGAATAATCAGGTTATTTTGCTGGGTGGCATGATGACGGCGGGCGCACAGCAAACGCGCGGAGAAATGACCATCGGCGAGATTTATCGCTATCGCGCCGATATAGCGCTGCTTTCGCCGGTCGGCATCGATGCCAAAAACGGTGCCAGTAGTTTTCATCCCCATGAAGCAGCGATTGCCCGCGCCATGGTGCATCAGGCGAACCGCACCTTTTTACTGGCGGATCACAGCAAGCTCGGTGTGATTAGCCGTTCGGTGTACGCACCGGTTGCAGAGGTCGATCTGCTGATTTGCGACGGCGGCCCGGCAAAACCCGGCGCGCTGGCAGCGCTGCAACAGGTATTGCCGCAGGTGCAGGTGGTTTAACGCAGACGCTGCGGATGGCTATACACCGTGGCGCGTCCCGGTTTACTGAAGCCAACCAAGGTTAAATTGCAACGCTCAGCCACCTCAACGGCGAGCTGGGTCGCAGCCGAAACCGCAAACAGAATCTCCACGCCGCACATGGCGGATTTCTGCACCATCTCATAGCTAGCGCGGCTGGAAACCAGCACCGCGCCCTGCTGCCACGGCTGTTGGCTACGATTGCCGAGCAGTTTATCCAGCGCCACGTGGCGGCCAACATCTTCGTAGCCGCCCTGCAGCTCACCCTGCAGCGACATCCACGCCGCCGCGTGCGTACAGCCGGTGAGGTTGCCGATCGGTTGATAGTCGCGCAGCTGCGCCAGGCCCTTATCAAGATTGCCCAAATCAAAAGTTTGCGTGAACGGCAGCGGCTGCAGCGGCTTGCCGATTTGATCGAGTTGCTCCACGCCACACACGCCGCAGCCGGTACGACCGGCCATCGCACGGCGCTGCTCTTTCAGCGCCATAAAGCGGCGGCTGGAGAGCTCAATCTGCACTTCAATGCCATCGCAACCTGGCACCACATCCATGCCGAAAATCTCGTTGGGCTTATCGATTATCCCTTCAGATAAAGAAAACCCCAGCGCAAACGCTTCGAGATCGTTGGGCGTCGCCATCATCACCACGTGCGAGATACCGTTATACACCAGCGCGATCGGCACTTCCTGCGCCAGCCAGTCACTTTCCGCGTCGTCGATAGTACGGCGTTGCCACACCTGCGATTGCACCGCACCTGAGATCTTATTCACACTCTCGTTACATTCTGGCTGATTAGCTTTCACTTTTTTCGTCTCGCGCAACAACCACATTAAAGCTGTGGTAATATTTGGCCGCTATTGTCACAAGTTTAGTCGGGTCATTCTTGCCCCATACATCGCAAGAATATAGAGGGATGATAATCCATGAATGTCAGCCGAAGAAAATTCTTCAAAGTATGTGCTGGCGGTATGGCAGGGACAACGGCAGCACTGCTCGGCTTTGCGCCGGAAGTGGCATTGGCGGAAACACGACAGTACAAACTGCTGCGTGCCCGCGAAACCCGTAATACCTGCACTTACTGTTCAGTCGGCTGTGGCTTGTTAATGTACAGCCTTGGTGACGGCGCGAAAAACGCCAAAGAGACCATTTTCCATATTGAAGGGGATCCGGACCATCCGGTGAGTCGCGGCGCATTGTGCCCAAAAGGCGCTGGCCTGCTCGACTTTGTCCACAGCGACAGCCGTCTGCAATTCCCGGAATATCGCGCGCCAGGCTCAAATAAATGGCAGCGCATTAGCTGGGACGATGCGTTTGATCGCATCGCAAAACTGATGAAAGCCGACCGCGATGCAAACTTTGTCGCGCAGAACGCCGCAGGCGTGACGGTAAACCGTTGGCTCTCAACCGGTATGTTGTGTGCTTCGGCATCCAGCAATGAAACCGGCTATTTAACCCAGAAATTTACCCGATCGCTCGGCATGTTAGCGGTCGACAACCAGGCACGCGTTTGACACGGACCAACGGTAGCAAGTCTTGCTCCAACATTTGGTCGCGGTGCGATGACCAATCACTGGGTCGACATCCGTAATGCCAATCTGATCGTTGTGATGGGCGGGAACGCGGCTGAAGCGCATCCTGTCGGTTTCCGCTGGGCAATGGAAGCCAAGATTCACAACAAAGCCAAACTGATCGTTATCGATCCGCGCTTTACGCGTACGGCATCGGTCGCTGATTTCTATACCCCGATTCGCTCGGGCACCGACATCACCTTCCTGTCGGGCGTACTGCTTTGGCTGCTGCAAAATGACAAAATCCAGCATGAATATGTGCAGGCGTACACTAATGCCAGCCTGATCGTGCGTGAGGATTATCATTTTGAAGATGGCTTGTTCAGCGGCTACGACGAAGAGAATCGCAAATACGACAAAACCAGCTGGAACTACGAGTTGGGCGATGACGGCTTCGCTAAGCGCGATACCACGCTCACCCATCCACGCTGCGTGTGGAACCTGCTCAAGCAGCATGTCAGCCGCTATACGCCGGAGATCGTCGAACGTATCTGCGGTACGCCAAAAGCCGACTTCCTGCACGTTTGCGAACTGATTGGCGAAACCAGCGCGCGCGACCGCACCACCTCGTTCCTGTATGCGCTCGGCTGGACGCAACACTCGGTAGGTGCGCAGAACATCCGCACCATGGCGATGATTCAGCTGCTGCTCGGCAACATGGGCATGATTGGCGGCGGCATCAATGCGCTGCGCGGCCACTCCAACATTCAGGGACTGACCGATCTTGGCCTGCTGTCGCAAAGCCTGCCGGGTTATATGACCTTGCCGTCGGAGAAACAAGCCGACCTACAAACCTATCTGGCTGCCAATACGCCAAAAGCGCTGCTGCCGGATCAGGTGAACTACTGGAGCAACTACCCGAAATTCTTTGTCAGCCAGATGAAAGCCTTCTTCGGCGATAAAGCCCAGGCGGAAAACAGCTGGGGCTTTGACTGGTTGCCGAAGTGGGATAAAGGTTACGACGTGCTGCAGTACTTCGAGATGATGTCGCAAGGCAAGGTCAACGGCTATCTGTGTCAGGGCTTTAACCCGGTGGCGTCGTTCCCGAACAAGCGTAAAGTGATCGCTTCGCTATCGAAGCTGAAGTTCCTGGTCACCATCGACCCGCTCAACACCGAAACCGCCACCTTCTGGGAGAATCACGACGAGTTCAACGATGTCGATCCGTCGCAGATTCAAACTGAAGTGTTCCGCCTGCCGTCCACCTGCTTCGCCGAAGAGAACGGGTCGATCGTTAACTCCGGCCGCTGGTTGCAGTGGCACTGGAAAGGCCAGGATGCGCCGGGCGAAGCGCTGAATGATGGCGAAATCCTCTCGGGGATCTACCTGCGTCTGCGTGAAATGTATGCGCGCGAAGGCGGTGCGCTGCCAGAGCAGGTGCTGAACATGAGCTGGAACTACAAAACGCCGGACAATCCTGCGCCGGAAGAAGTGGCGATGGAGAACAACGGTAAAGCGCTGGCCGACGTGTTCGATGACAAAGGCACGCTGCTGGTGAAGAAGGGCCAACAGCTCAGCACCTTTGCCCATCTGAAAGATGACGGCAGCACCAGCAGTGGCTGCTGGATTTTCGCCGGTAGCTGGACGCCGGATGGCAACCAAATGGCGCGCCGTGACAACACTGACCCAACCGGACTTGGCAATACGCTGAACTGGAGCTGGGCGTGGCCGCTCAACCGCCGCATCCTCTACAACCGCGCCTCGGCGGACCCGCAAGGCAATCCGTGGGATGCGAAACGCCAGATCCTGAAGTGGGATGGCAGCAAATGGGGCGGCATGGATGTGCCGGATTACAGCGCCGCCGCGCCGGGCAGCGATGTCGGGCCGTTCATCATGCAGCCGGAAGGTCTCGGCCGCCTGTTTGCGCTCGACAAAATGGCCGAAGGTCCGTTCCCAGAGCACTACGAGCCGTTTGAAACGCCGATTGGCACCAACCCGCTGCACCCGAACGTGGTGTCCAATCCAGCGGCGCGCGTGTTCAAGGACGATTTGGCGTCGATGGGCCAGGCGGAGCAGTTCCCGTATGTCGGCACCACCTATCGTCTCACCGAGCATTTCCATTACTGGACCAAACACGCGCGGCTCAACGCCATCGCGCAGCCGGAACAGTTTATTGAGATCGGCGAGAAGCTGGCCAACAAGCTCGGCATCGCGCAGGGCGATACGGTGAAAGTGAGCTCCAATCGCGGCTATATCAAAGCCAAAGCGGTGGTCACCAAACGCATCCGTCCACTGAACGTTGACGGCAAAATCGTCGATACCATCGGCATTCCGATTCACTGGGGTTATCAGGGCGTGGCGAAAAAAGGCTTTATCGCCAACACCCTGACGCCATTTGTCGGTGATGCCAACACGCAAACGCCAGAATTTAAGGCGTTCCTGGTCAACGTCGAGAAGGTGTAAGGAGAACGAATATGGCTTATCAATCTCAAGACATTATCCGCCGCTCCGCGACCAATGGACTCACGCCTGCCCCGCAGGCGCGTAACCATCAGCAGGAAGTGGCGAAACTGATCGACGTGACCACCTGCATCGGCTGCAAGGCCTGTCAGGTGGCGTGTTCGGAGTGGAATGACATCCGCGATGAGGTGGGACATAACGTTGGGGTGTACGACAACCCCGCCGATTTAACCGCCAAATCCTGGACGGTGATGCGCTTCTCAGAAGTGGAGGAGAACGGCAAGTTAGAGTGGCTGATCCGCAAGGATGGCTGCATGCACTGCGCCGATCCCGGCTGCCTGAAAGCCTGTCCATCTGAAGGTGCGATCATTCAGTACGCCAACGGCATCGTCGATTTTCAGTCGGAACAGTGCATTGGCTGCGGCTACTGCATTGCTGGCTGTCCATTCGACGTGCCACGTATGAATAAAGACGACAACCGCGTGTATAAATGCACGCTGTGCGTCGATCGCGTCAATGTGGGCCAGGAACCGGCATGCGTGAAAACCTGCCCGACCGGTGCGATTCACTTCGGCAGTAAAAGTGATATGCAGGCGCTGGCGGGAGAACGCGTAGCCGAACTTAATACGCGCGGTTATGCCAATGCGGGCTTGTACGATCCAGCAGGCGTGGGTGGCACGCACGTGATGTACGTGCTGCACCATGCCGATAAACCGCAGCTCTATCACGGTTTGCCGGAGAACCCGAGCATCAGCCCAGCGGTGACTTTCTGGAAAGGTATCTGGAAACCGCTGGCAGCCATCGGCTTCGCCGCCACTTTCGCTGCCTCGGTGTTCCACTACGTCGGCGTAGGTCCAAACCGCGTGGAAGAGGATGAAGACGAGAACCTGCACGAAAAAGAGGAGCGCGAATAATGAAAAAACGCGATCGTCTGGTGCGCTACAGCGCACCGGAACGCATCAATCACTGGATTGTGGCGTTCTGTTTTGTCTTCGCCGCATTAAGCGGACTGGGTTTCTTCTTCCCTTCGTTTAACTGGCTGATGCACGTCCTCGGCACGCCGCAGCTGGCGCGCATCCTGCATCCGTTTGTCGGTGTGGTGATGTTTGCCGCCTTTATCATCATGTTCTTACGTTATTGGAAACATAATCTGATTAATCGTGAAGACCTGGTGTGGGCGAAAAACATTCACAAAATCGTACAAAACGAAGAGGTCGGCGATACCGGCAAATACAACTTCGGGCAGAAGTGTGTGTTCTGGGCTGCTATCATCAGCTTAGTCTTGCTGCTGGTGAGCGGAATTGTTATCTGGCGCCCGTACTTTGCCGGGGCCTTTGCCATTCCGCTGATTCGCATCGCGCTAGTGGTGCATTCGGTCTCAGCTGTGGCGCTGATCATGGTGATTATGGTGCACATCTACGCTGCGTTGTGGGTGAAAGGCACCATTACCGCCATGGTTGAGGGCTGGGTTCCGGCCGCGTGGGCGAAGAAACATCATCCACGCTGGTATCGCGAGCAGCGCCAACGCCAAACACAACAGGAAAAACGTCCCTGATGAGTATTCGCATCATCCCGCAGGACCAGCTGGAGAAAGGCGAAAAGCACACGGCGGAGCAGGTTCCGCCGTTACTTTTCCCCCGGCTGAAAAATCTGTATAGCCGCCGAGCGGCGCGTTTGCGCGATTTGGCCGCGAAGAATCCGCTGGGTGATTACCTGCGCTTTGCCGCGGTGATCGCCGAAGCGCAGGAGATCGTGCTGTATGACCATCCGCTGCAGCTTGATCTGCAGCAGCGGCTGGTGCAGAGCGCCGAACAGGGCAAACCGCCACTCGATATTCACACCTATCCGCGCGATGCGCACTGGCAACGTCTGCTGCATTCACTGATTGCCGAGCTAAAGCCTGAAATGAGCGGCCAGGCGCTGGCGGTGCTAGAGAATCTGGAGAAAGCCTCCACCAGCGAACTGGAAAGTCTGGCGCACGCGCTGCTGGAGGGCGATTTTGCGCAGGTCAGCAGCGACAAATCGCCGTTTATCTGGGCGGCATTATCGATTTACTGGGCGCAGATGGCGGCGTTGATTCCCGGCAAAGCGCGTGCGGAGTATGGCGAGCATCGCCAGTTCTGCCCGGTGTGCGCCAGCGTACCGGTCACCAGCGTGGTGCACATGAGCGTGGGCCAGCAGGGCTTGCGCTACTTGCACTGCAATCTGTGTGAAAGCGAATGGTATGTGGTGCGCAGCAAGTGCTCCAACTGCGAACAAACAGGCGATCTGCATTACTGGTCGCTGGACAGTGAAAAAGCGGCGGTGAAAGCAGAAAGCTGCGGCGACTGCGGCACCTACCTGAAGATGCTGTATCAGGAGAAGGATCCCGCCGTGGAGCCGGTCGCTGATGATTTGGCGTCGCTGGTGCTGGATGCCCGCATGGAGCAGGAAGGATTCGCACGCAGCAGTTTGAATCCGTTTATGTTTCCCGGCGATTAAACGTTCCGTTTGTAGGGTCGTTATTCATGGCGACCTTCTTCATGAATTCATTCAACACGGAGGCGAACGATGAAACTGATTGGCAGCTACACCAGCCCTTTTGTGCGCAAAATTTCAGTGATTTTGCTGGAAAAAGGCCTGGTCTTCGAATTCATCAACCAGTCACCGTGGACCGATGACAGTCACGTGCCGCAATACAATCCGCTGGGTAAAGTCCCGGCGTTGATTGATGACAATCAGCTCACCTGGTTCGACTCCTCCATCATTGCGCAGGTGATTGAACTGCGTGGCGATGCGCCAGCGTTACTGCCCACTGATGCCTTGCGCGCCTTACAAATCCGTCAGCTGGAAAAATTGGCCGACGGCATCAATGACGCAGCGGTGATGATCGTGCGCGAGCAAATGCGTCCTGGCGATCAGCAATCGGAAGAGGTGCTGCTACGCAATCGTGACAAAATCCAGCGCGGCCTTGATGCGCTGGAAACCGCCGCCGCACAGGGCGAACTGCTGAATAGCGGTACGTTAAATCTGGCGGATATCGCCACCGGCTGCATGATTGGCTACCTCAACTTCCGCCGCGTGCTGCCAAACTGGTGCGTGAATCGCCCGGCGCTGGTGAAGCTGGCGCAAACCCTGTTTGAACGGGAGAGTTTTGCCCGCACCGTTCCGCCCACTCGCTAAGTCACTTGATGAAAAACCTTTATAGTCAATTACCTGCTATTGATAGCCTGCTGCGCGATCCCGCACTGCAGCCGCTGGTTGCCGATCTCGGTACTGCCTTTGCCACCCGTCAACTGCGTGCAATGCAGCAGGAAGCGCGTGATCACATTCAGCAGCAGCAAACGTTACCCGCCTGGCACGCCAGCTGGCCGGACGAAGCATTGCGGCGCTCTCAGCACCAGCAGCAAAGTGCGCTGCGTCCGGTGTTCAATCTCACTGGCACCGTGCTGCACACCAATCTCGGCCGGGCGCAACTCAGCGATCGCGCCATCGACGCGGTGGTTAACTGCTTGCGCCAGCCGGTGACGCTGGAATATGCGCTGGATGACGCCGCTCGCGGCCATCGCGATCGTGCAGTCAGCGCGTTACTGTGCGAGTTAACCGGCGCGGAAGCGGCATGCATCGTCAATAACAACGCGGCGGCGGTTTTATTGATGCTGGCGGCCTTAGCGCCGGGCCGTGAAGTGATTGTCTCGCGCGGCGAACTCGTTGAGATTGGTGGCGCCTTCCGTATTCCTGACGTGATGCGCCAGGCAGGCTGCAAATTAGTCGAAGTGGGCACCACCAATCGCACCCATCTGAAGGATTATCGCGCCGCGATCGGCGAAAATAGTGGCCTGTTGATGAAGGTGCATACTAGCAACTATCTAATTCAGGGCTTTACTCATGCGGTAACAGAAGCGGAGTTGGCTGAACTGGGAGATGCGTATCAATTGCCGGTGATCACCGATCTTGGCAGCGGTTCGCTGATAGATATGACCGAATTTGGCCTGCCAGCAGAGCCAATGCCGCAGCAACTGATTGCTGCCGGTGTAAGTTTGGTGAGTTTTTCCGGCGATAAGCTGCTGGGTGGTCCACAGGCCGGGATTATCGTCGGCAAACAGGCGCTGATTGACCAGCTGCAGTCGCATCCGCTGAAACGTGCGCTGCGCGTCGACAAAATGACGCTCGCTGCGCTGGAAGCCACATTACAGCTCTATCGCCAGCCGGAAACCTTGCGTGAAGCGTTACCCACGCTGCGTCTGCTGACGCGTTCTGCGCACGATATTCTGCAGCAGGCCGAGCGCCTGATGCCAGCACTGGAACATGCTTATAACCAGCAGTTTTCACTGGCGATAGCGCCCTGTTCATCACAAATTGGTAGCGGATCGCTGCCGGTTGAGCGCCTCTCCAGTTTCGCCATCACCTTTACGCCACGCGAGGGACGCGGCAGCCAACTCACTAATTTGTCACAACGCTGGCGCAGCCTGCCACGCCCGGTGATTGGTCGTATTCAGGAAGGCAAACTGTGGCTCGATTTGCGTTGCCTCGATGATGAAGCCGCCCTGATTCAGGCCTTAGTACCATGATTATTGCCACCGCTGGACATGTCGATCATGGCAAAACCGCGCTCTTGCAGGCGTTAACCGGCGTTGATGCCGATCGTCTGCCAGAAGAGAAACGGCGTGGTATGACCATCGATCTCGGCTACGCCTATTGGCCGCAGCCGGATGGGCGCGTGCTCGGCTTTATTGATGTGCCGGGCCATGAAAAATTCCTCGCCAATATGCTGGCGGGCATCGGCGGCATTCATCACGCGCTATTAGTGGTGGCCTGCGACGATGGCGTGATGCCGCAAACCCGTGAACACCTGCAACTGCTCAGCCTGGCCGGACAGCCGCCGCTGAGCGTGGCGCTGACCAAAGCGGATCGCGTGGATCAGGCGCGCATCGCCGAAGTGCAGCGGCAGGTGGCGCAGCTCACGCAACAGCTTGGCTGGCTCGCGGTGCCGCAGTTTGTCACCAGCAGCCACACGCAACAGGGCATCGACGCGTTGCGCCAGCATCTCAGCACGCTGGCTGAACCTGTGTTCGACGACCGCTACCGTTTTCGCCTCGCTATCGATCGCGCCTTCACATTAAAAGGCACCGGTTTAGTGGTGACCGGCACCGCGCTGTCGGGGGAAGTCAACGTCGGTGACACGCTGTGGCTTAGCAGCCTGAATCTGCCGCTGCGCGTGCGCGCGCTGCATGCGCAGAACCAATCGGTGACGCGGGCGCAGGCCGGTGAACGCATCGCGTTGAATATCGTCGGTGACGTCGAGAAAGCGCAGATTGCGCGCGGTGACTGGCTGCTGGCGCAACAACCACCGCCAGGCTCCACGCGATTAACCGTGGCGCTGCGCTTGCTACAGCCATTGAAAAACACCTCGCAGCCGATTCATCTCCATCACGCCGCCAGCCATGTCACCGGACGCGTCACGCTGCTGGCCGATGACATAGCGGAAGTGGTGCTGAATGAGCCGCTGTGGCTGGCGGAGAACGATCGGTTGATTATCCGCGACAGCAACGCGCAGCAAACCCTGGGCGGCGCGCGCGTGGTGCTGCTTAACAGCAAAAAGCGCGGCAAACGTCAGGCGGATTACCTTGCCTGGCTGCAACAACTGGCCGCAACGGAAGATGATGGCACCAGCTTGCGCGCGCATCTGGCGTATCAACCGACCGAATCGGCTGAGCTGGGCTGGGCACGCCAGCTCACCACTCCCGCGCTGAACGCATTAATCGCAAAGATTGCACCAGTGCAGCTCGGCAACGCGCTCATGAGTGTCGAACAGGCTGCAGCGTGGCAGCAGACGCTGCTGGCGTCGCTGGCGCATTTTCATCAGCAGCATCCGGAAGTGCCGGGCATCGGGCACGATCGCCTGCGCCGCGTGGCACTGCCGCACCAGCCTGCTGAATGGGTGCTAGCGCTGATTGATCAGCTGCTGACACAAGGAGACCTGCAACAGCGCCAGGGTTGGCTGCATCTGCCCGATTTCGAACCGCGCTTTAATCCGCAGGAAGAAATAGTGTGGCAGCAGGTTGGCCCGCTGTTTAGCGACCAGCCGTTGTGGGTGCGCGATATCGCGCTGACGTTACAGCAGGATGAACAGGTAATCCGCTCGCTGCTGTTGACCGCAGCCCGCCTCGGGCACATTACGGCGATCGTGCGCGATCGCTACTATCGCAGCGACCAGATCCAGATCTTTGCCGATCTGATTCGTCAGCGTGCCACGCAAGGTGGCAGCACCAGCGCCGCCGATTTCCGCAACCAGCTCGGTACCGGGCGTAAAGTGGCGGTACAAATTCTTGAATTCTTTGACCGCAGCGGCTTCACCCGGCGTCGTGGCAACGATCATCTGCTGCGCGACGCGCGCCTGTTCCCCGCCTCTTCTGCTTAAAATCTCTCGCGTTGCCTCGCAGTTCTCGCTGTAACTGCGCTGCAACGCGCATTCCCAGTTGTGCAAAAAAGTGCCAGAATGTAAGAAATACTCTTACATTGGATAACGATGATGGCACGTACCATGACGATCGATTTAGGCGATGAACTGCGCGAGTTTGTTGAATCTCTGGTTGAGTCCGGCGACTACCGTACGCAAAGCGAAGTGGTGCGCGACTCGCTGCGCTTGCTACGAGAGAAGCAGGCGGAATCGAAACTGGAGAATTTGAAAAAACTGATTCAACAAGGATTGGATAGCGGGGTGGCAGAAGATTGGGATGGAGAAACTTTTCTTAAAAAAATGAGAGCCAGGGTAGGCATCGATGAAGAGAACGATACAGGTAATGCAGGAAGCTGATGCAGATTTAAAGTCGATTTGGTTTTACGGATATTGGAATTTTGGCATCAACAAAGCCGAAGATTATGCAAGGAAGCTATATCAACGGTTTTATCATCTGGAAGAAAATGAGTTAGGTCGTAAACGCGTAGATTTGGGCAACGCAATATTCTCCATGCCACATCGTGAGCATGTAATTTATTATCTTGTAGAGTCTGAAAACGTATTTATTATGCGCGTCCTCCATCATTCACAGGATGCATTATCACAGATATCGATTCCTATATGGTTCTGAATAAAAAAAGGGACGATTTATCGTCCCTTTTGATTTATCCGGCCCGCCTACAACGTAGGGTCGCCATTCATGGCGACCGGGCCAATTACTGCAGCAGCGAAATGTCCGCTACCTGCAGGAACAGCTGACGCAGCTGTGCCAGCAGCGTCAGACGGTTAATACGCACCGCCTGATCGTCAGCGTTAACCATCACTTTATCGAAGAAGTTGTCCACCGCTTCACGCAGTTGCGCCAGTTCCACCAGCGCATCCTGATAACGACCTTCTGCAAAATACGGCTGCAGCTTATCGCCCAGCGCGGTCACGAAGGTCGCCAGTTGGATCTCTTCGTTCTCTTTCAGCAGGGAAGCCTGCACGCTGTCATTCAGGGTTTCGGTCGATTTCGCCAGGATATTCGACACGCGTTTGTTAGCAGCGGCCAGTGTGGCTGCGGCTTCGAGCGTACGGAAGTGCGAAACCGCCTTCATGCGCGCATCAAAGTCTGCCGGACGAGTTGGACGACGCGCCAACACCGCCTGAATGGTGTCAACGCTGTGGCCCTCTTCCTGATACCAGGTACGGAAACGGCCCAGCATAAAGTCGATCACTTCATCGACCACTTTAGCGTTGCTCAGCTTGCTACCGTACAGACGCACCGCTTCTTCGGTCAGCGTTTGCAGATCGAGCGACAGGTTTTTCTCAACGATGATGCGCAGCACGCCCAGCGCCGCGCGACGCAGTGCGAACGGGTCTTTATCGCCTTTCGGATGCTGACCGATACCGAAGATGCCCGCGAGGGTGTCCATCTTGTCGGCAATCGCCACGGCACAGGCCACAGGGTTAGACGGCAGATCGTCACCGGCAAAGCGCGGCTGATACTGCTCGTTCAGCGCAACGGCCACATCTTCCGCTTCGCCATCGTGGCGCGCGTAGTGCATGCCCATCACGCCCTGCGTGTCGGTGAACTCGAAGACCATGTTGGTCATCAGGTCACATTTCGACAGCAAGCCAGCGCGGGTCGCGTGATTCACATCGGCGCCAATCTGCGCCGCAATCCAGCCGGCCAGTGCCTGAATACGATCCGTTTTGTCACGCAGCGTACCCAGCTCTTTCTGGAACAGTACGGTTTCCAGACGCGGCAGATTATCTTCCAGACGCTTTTTGCGGTCAGAGTTAAAGAAGAACTCCGCATCCGCCAGACGCGGGCGCACGACCTTCTCGTTACCGGAGATGATCTGCTGAGGATCTTTGGATTCGATGTTGGTGACGAAGATGAAATTCGGCAGCAGCTTGCCCGCCGCGTCGTACACCGGGAAGTACTTCTGGTCACCTTTCATGGTGTAAACCAGCGCTTCAGCTGGCACCGCGAGGAACTTCTCTTCGAATTTCGCCGTCAGCACCACCGGGAATTCCACCAGCGAGGTCACTTCTTCCAGCAGGCTTTCGCTCAGATCGGCGATGCCGCCAATCTTCTGTGCCGCTGCTTCCGCATCCGCTTTGATTTTGGCTTTACGCGCGGCGTAATCCGCCACCACTTTGCCGCGCTCCAGCAACAGCTGCGGATACTGATCGGCGTTGTCGATGGTGAACTCTGGCTCGCCCATAAAGCGATGACCGCGAATCACGCGATCGGATTCAATACCGAGAATCTTCGCGGGAATCAGCTCGTCACCCAGCAGCAGCGTAACGGTGTGCACCGGACGCACAAACTGCACGTCGCTTGCGCCCCAGCGCATCAGCTTAGGAATCGGCAGCTTGCTCAGCGCAGTCGCGACCATCGCGGGCAGAAGCGCCTGCGCGCTTTCGCCGGTGATCGCGGCACGATGCACCAGCCATTCGCCTTTATCGGTGCTCAGACGTTCAGCCTGAGCAACGGTGATGCCGTTGCCACGCGCCCAGCCTTCGGCCGCTTTAGTCGCATTGCCGTCGGCATCAAACGCAGCGGCAATCGCCGGGCCACGTTTTTCAACTTCGCGATCCGGCTGCGCAGCTGCCAGGGTAGCCACTTTCAGCGCCAGACGGCGCGGAGCAGCAAACCAGCTGACTTCGCCATGCGTCAAACCGGCGCTATCGAGTTCAGCGGTGAAGTGCGCAGCAAAGGCTTCTGCCAGGCTGCGCAGCGCTTTCGGAGGCAACTCTTCGGTGCCAATTTCCACCAGGAAAGTTTTATCGGTCATGGCTGCCTCTTACTTGTTTTTATTGCACAACGGGAAGCCAAGCGCCTCACGGGACGCATAATAGGCTTCCGCCACGGCTTTCGTCAGGGTGCGGATACGCAGGATATAGCGCTGGCGTTCGGTAACCGAAATCGCCTTGCGTGCGTCCAGCAGGTTAAAGCTGTGCGCCGCTTTCAAAATGCGCTCATAAGCCGGCAGCGGCAGCGGTTTTTCCAGCGCCAGCAGCTGCTGTGCTTCTTTCTCATACTGCTCGAAGCAGGTGAAAAGGAAGTCGACGTCAGCGTATTCGAAGTTGTAGGTCGACTGTTCCACTTCGTTCTGATGGAACACTTCGCCATAGGTGGTTTTACCAAACGGACCGTCGCTCCACACCAGATCGTAAACGCTGTCTACGCCCTGGATGTACATCGCCAGGCGCTCTAAGCCGTAAGTGATCTCGCCGGTCACCGGCTTACACTCAAGGCCGCCCACCTGCTGGAAGTAAGTGAACTGCGTCACTTCCATGCCGTTTAGCCACACTTCCCAACCGAGTCCCCATGCGCCAAGCGTAGGGTTTTCCCAGTTGTCTTCGACAAAGCGAATGTCGTGGATGGTGGGATCCATACCCAGCTCTTTCAGCGACCCAAGGTACAGCTCCTGAAGATTGTCCGGGTTGGGCTTAATCACCACCTGGAACTGGTAATAGTGCTGCAAACGGTTCGGGTTTTCACCGTAACGTCCGTCAGTCGGACGACGAGATGGCTGCACATAGGCGGTCGCCATCGGCTCTGGGCCTAAGGCGCGCAGGCAAGTCATCGGGTGAGAGGTGCCGGCGCCCACTTCCATGTCCAACGGTTGGACAATGGTGCAGCCTTGACGCGCCCAGTAATCCTGCAAGGTCAGGATCAGGCCCTGAAAGGTCTTGGTATCAAACTTTTGCATGTTGAATTCGCACGCGATACGGATCGGTTAAAAAAAGAGTGCGCCAGTATACCCTTTGACCGCGGATTGTGCAGCCGGAAATCCTGGCCAGCGATGAGGCGTTAACGACAGGTTAAAACAGAGCAATAAGAAAATCGTATACGATTCATTCACCCCCTCAACTCTCGCCATCATAAATTCAATAAAATCATTAAATTCAATGCTTTGATCGATATATCAGCAAATCTTATTACGTGACGCACATCACCTTTTTGACCCAATGGTTAAAAATCGCACATTGACACTTGTATAATCGTATACGAAATTGCGGTGAAACAGTTTTACCTGAGATTTCACCATGAAGATTGTGCTTAGTTACCCCGGAATGAACGCCAGCGACCGCCCAATGGGGCCCGCGCCGCTCTCCGCCGCCGTGCTGCATGAACCGATGCTGTTTATTTCCGGCCAGGTGGCGATAGATCCCTACAGCGGCGAGATTGTTGGCCATGACATCGCCAGTCAGACGCGCCAGGTGCTGAAAAACGTCGGCGACCTGCTGAGCGAAGCGCAAATGACCATCGACAACGTGGTACGCGTAACGATCTACCTCACTGACCTCAGCACCTTCAGCGAGATGAATGCTGCTTACAGTGAATTCTTTCAGTTCCCCTTCCCGGCACGCGCCACCGTGGGTATTCAGCTCAACCATCCTGACCTGCTGGTCGAGATGGAAGTGACGGCGATGCGCTGATGCATATCCATATCGAGAACGACGCCAGCGCCCCGCACGCGCTCCATCTTTCGCTCGAGCAGTTGCAACAGCAGCTGAATGCGCATGCGCAACTGCGTAATCACTTCACGTTGAGCGAAAACAGCGATGCGGCGCAGACCGCCAGCTTCCTTGCCCGCTGCGACATTCTGTGGAGCGGCCGCAAGCTGGCGCTCGATGAGTTCAGCACGCCACGCCTCGGCTGGGTGCAGGTGATGTCCGCTGGCGTTGAGCAGTGGCTGGCGCACTGGCCGCAAGGCGTAACGCTCACTAACGCCTCCGGCGTGCACGGCAATAAAGGGGCCGAGTTCATTTTGATGGCGGCGCTGATGTTTAACTTCGGCATTCCCGGTTTTCTGCAGGATCAGGCGCAGCGTCTGTGGCGTCCGACGTTTGGCGGCTGCGCACGCGGAAAAACCGTGCTGCTGCTGGGCGTGGGCGGGATTGGTGCGGCCGCAGCGAATCTGCTGAGCGCGCAAGGTTACCGCGTGATTGGCGTGACGCGCAGCGGCCAGTGCGATGCCAACGTGGCGCGCTGCATCCGCATTGATGCCGTAGATGAAGTGCTGCCGCAGGTTGATGTAGTGGTTTCCACCCTGCCGCTGACGCCACAAACGCACAACCTGTTCGATCGTCAGCGTCTGGACCGGCTGCCCACACGCGCCGGTATCGTGATTGTCGGTCGCGCCGATGTGTTCGATTACTCCGCGCTGCGCGAAAAACTGCAGGCAGGTGAACTGGCGGGCGCGGTGCTGGATGTGTATCCGCAAGAGCCGTTACCGGCCGACGACCCGCTGTGGCACACGCCCGGCGTGGTGATGACGCCGCACTGCAGTCTCGACGATCACAGCGCTTACCTCGCCGGTTGTCTTGAGGTGTTTCTCGATAATCTGGCGCGTTACCGCCACGGACAACCGCTGCGCAACCAGGTTGATGCGGCAAGAGGTTATTAAGGGTGCGCTTTTCCCCTCACCCTAACCCTCTCCCATAAATGGGAGAGGGGATAAACAGATTTCCAGCCCGCACTATCGGCCCCCTCTCCCGCTTGCGGGAGAGGGCTGGGGTGAGGGACAAGCAGCACCCACACACACCAAAGACGTTCATAAATCACAAGGTCATCGCTTTTTCATTTACCAGCATCAGGGGAACCTTCTTATGAAATTTGCACGCACTGCTTTGTTAATCTCTGGTCTCACCGGCAGCTTACTGGCGGGCATCTCCAGCGCTCACGCCGCCAGCACCGATCCCATCACGCCCACCGCCAGCGACTTCGCCGCCATGGCGCAGTGTAAAGCGCTGCAAACCAAGTATCCCGCGCTGAAAGGCAAAGATCTGGTGGTCGGCCTCGGCGGCTACACCAAAGGCTTTGAAGCGCCCTCGGAAAAAGATCCCAGCATCATTGAAGGTCTCGATCCCTCCCTGTTCGAGCGCATCAGCAGCTGCCTCGGTGCCAAACACAGTTATCAAAGCGGCTCCTTCAACGTGCTGCTCACCTCGATCGCCAGTGGACGCGCCGACATCGGCCCGATGCTGTACGTCACTGAAGAGCGCATGAAACAGATCGCTTTCGTGGCTTCCATGCAGGTGCAGGACGGTTCGATTCTGGCCCAGGGCAACCCGAAGAAAATCAACAGTGTTGATGACCTGTGCGGCAAAACCGTCGCCGCTGCTGCGGGTTCCTACGAAGCCAACAAGCTGGTGCCAGAGCAGAGCGCCAAATGCAGCGCCGCCGGTAAACCGGAAGTGAGCATGCTGATGGTGCAGAACACCGACAACAGCATTCAGGCGGTGAAAAGCGGTCGCGCCGATGTGTATCTAACCGAAGCCGGTTCAGCCATCGCCATCGCTAAAGCGGACAAAACGCTGCAGAGCGGCTTCACCGTGGACCTGCCAATCATGGTCGGCTTCCCGATTGCCAAAGATAACGCCACGCTGCGCGCTGCCGTGCTGGACGCGATGAAGGTGATTCAGGAGAGCGGCGCACAGAAAAAACTGCTGGATTACTGGGGCCAGGGCAGCGCTGCCGAACGCCCAGTGGTTGCGCGTGGTTAATGCATAAACTCAGCTGCCTCGTTTGGGTAAACCCCTCAAACGAGGCGTTGAGGAGGATAACGCCTTGGAAGATTTTCTTAAGTACCTGACTTTCCCCTACCTCTGGGAAGGTGCCGTAATTGCCGTGCAGCTGTTGGTTGGTGCGCTGGCGGGCGGCATTTTGATTGGCTTTTTCCTGGCGTTAGCCAGCAGCTCAAAACACTGGTTTATCCGCGTGCCGGTGAAAATCTACATCTATACGCTGCGCGGCACGCCGGTGTTGCTGCAGCTGATTCTGCTGTACAACGTGCTGCCGGAATTCGGCCTGCGTTTAAGCCCGTTCACCAGCGCGCTGGTCGCCCTGATGATCAACGAAACCGCCTTCTGCGCTGAAATTATTCGCGGTGGCATTATGGCGACCGATCGCGATCAGAGCATGGCGGCGCAGGCGTTCGGTTATTCGCGCAGCAAAGAGATGATCCACGTGGTGATTCCGCAAGCGTTGCGCGCCATTCTGCCCACCATGGGTAATGAAACCGTTGGGCTGCTGAAATCCACTTCGCTGGCGTCGGTGGTGGGCGTCAATGAGTTGACGATGCGCGGCCAGGCAATTGTGTCGCAAAACTTCCTGTTTATTCCGGTGCTGGTCGCGTCAGGCGGCATCTACCTGATTCTTTCCACCTTGCTGGCGGGCGGCCAATGGTGGCTGGAGAAGTTCTACAACCTGGATGAACGTGCACGTCGGGCACGCGCACGCCTGGCGAAACTGCCGCCGGAAGCAGACGTGATGCCGATGCAACTACCGAAACGGCGCTGGGATACCCAAACCGCCGCGCCGGTGCTGGAAGTGGATCAGCTGTGCGTCGAGTATGCCGGCAAAGCGGTGCTGAAATCGCTGTCGTTGACCGTGCGCCGTGGCGAAGTGGTGGTGCTGCTCGGTCGCTCCGGTTCGGGCAAAAGTACGCTGCTGAAATCCATTCTGGCGCTGACGCCACGCAGCAGCGGCACCATTCAAACCGAAGGCCATTTCATGGGCAGCGACGAAAAAGGTCGCGCGCTAGCGCAGCGACATCTGCCGGTGAACCGTGCTAAATCAGGCATCGGCATCGTATTTCAGCACTTCGCGTTATTCGATCACCTCACCGCGCTGGAAAATGTGATGAGCATTCTGCTGCGCGTGCAAGGTGCACAGCCGGAAATCGCCCGAGCCAAAGCGATGCGCGCGCTGAAGATGGTAGGACTCGGTGATTTTGCCGCCTCGCTGCCGCATGAGCTCTCCGGCGGACAGAAACAGCGCGTTGGCATTGCGCGTGCGCTGGCGGCAGAGCCGCAAATTCTGCTGTTTGATGAACCGACCTCGGCGCTCGATCCTGAACTGGTGCGCGAAGTGAACCAAACCATGCGCAGCCTGGCGCAAACCGGCATCACCATGATCATCAGCACCCATGACATCGCCTTTGCGGCGGGCGTTGCCGATCGCGTGGTGTTTCTGCAAAACGGCGCGCTGATTGAAGAAGGCCCACCAGAAATTCTGCAAAATCCGCAAACGCCGGCTTTCGCCACCTTCCTTGAACATGAAAATGCCGCGGAGGTGCAGCATGCCAACGCCTGAACTGCCGTTTGAACTGACCGCGCGCGAGCGCCTCGGCGATGCGTTGTTCCGCTATATGCAAGGCCAGCCTGCCGATGCGCGCGGTAACGAAGCGGATGCCAATCAGCAGGCTTTGCGCCGCTATCGTCTGCTGCCGCGCGTGCTGCAAGGCAATGACAGCATCGACACGCAGATTTCGCTGCATGAACAACGCTGGGCCGCACCGATTGGCGTCGGCGCCTTTGCCGGTGACCGCATTTTCCACCAAGAGGGTGTGCTGCCGATTGCCCGCGCCTGCAAACGCCTGCAGCTGCCGCTGGTGATCTCCGAGGAGACCGTCACGCCGCTGGAGCAGATTGGCGCGGAGTACCATCGCTGCTGGCTGCAACTGCGTGCAGCAGGCGATGTCGGCCGCATCAAAGCGTTAATCGATCAAGCGGCGCAGGCCGGATTTCAAAACATCGTGCTTACGGTGCTGGCACCGGTGCATCCGGTGGCCGGATTACAGCCCGGCGGCTTCTCGATTGGCGACGCTTTAAAACAGCGCGGCTGGCACACCATCGGCGGCACGCAGCCGGGTGTTGAGCCGCTGCCAGCATTTCCGGTGTGGCGCTGGCAGGAGATTGACGAGGTGGCGGCGCACTGCGCCAATCATCACTTGCCGCTGTGGCTGAAAGGCGTTCTGCATCATGACGACGCTGCGCAGGCGGCACAACACGGCGTCAGCGGCCTGATTGCTTCGAATATCGGTCTGCGCCAGAGCGCGCGCTGGGCCACGCCGGTCGATCAGTTGCCCGATTTGCAGGCGGTGACGCGGCTGCCGCTGTTGCTGGATGGCGGCGTACGCTGCGGCAGCGATGCGGTGGTAGCGCGCTGTCTCGGCGCGTCGCTGTCTCTCAGCGTGCGACCGATCATCAGTGCCTTAGTCGCCGGTGGCGAGAGCGCAGTATTCGAGCTGCTCTCCGGTTGGATCAATGAGATTACCGCCATCAGCCACTGGTGCGGCGTCAGCGACATGGCGGCACTTAACGGCAGTTTTCTCACCGAGGTACGCAGCTGATGCAGACGTTAATTTTCAATCAGGGCGATGCCAGCGAATCACGCATCTATTACTGCGCCCACTATCTGGCGCACAGCCTCGGCCTGTTCGCCGCACAGCAGCTGCAGGTGCATTTCACTACCAGCGAATCGGGCGGACACACCGTGCAGGGCGGACAAGTGCCGGCAGTATTAAGCCGCGATGCCGATCTGACGCTCGGCGGTCCGATGGTGGTGATGAAGCATTTCCAGCAGCACGGCGCGGAGCTGCAGTGTTTCTGCGCCTCGGTGGCCGCCAATCCGTGGTTTCTCGCCGCCGCACAGCCGCAGCCGGATTTTCAGCTCAGCGACCTGCGCGGCAAGCGCGTGCTGGATGTCGGCAATGTCGGCACCGCCACGCTGACCTTCCGCTGGTTACTGGCGCGCCACGGTTTGCAGGATGATGTTGAGTTGATCGCGGGCAGCGGCGATCAAGCGCGCGATTTCGCAGCGGTGGCGCGCGGAGAGGTCGATTATGCGCTGCACGCCATGCACATGCTGGCGCCCGCCATCGTCGCCGGACAGCTCTGCAGCATCAGCAGCCTCGCCAGCTTATGTGGTCACGTGCCGTGGAGTGCTTACATTGCGCGCGCCGATGTGTTGCGCGAGAAAGCACCCGCCTTCGCCGCCTTTTCCCGGGCGATAACCCAGGCGCTGGCGTGGATGGCTACGCATGATGCCGCCGAACTGGCAGAAAAAGTGCAGCCGTTTTATGCCGATTATCCGCGTGATGCGCTGGAACGCGGCCTCGCCGCCTATCAACACGCCAATGTATTTGCACCAGACAGCGTGATTCCACGCGCTGAGTTTGAACATTTCAGCCAGCTATTGGGCGCTATCGGTTGGCTCGATCCTTCACAACCGGTGCCCTATGCGGCGCTGGTGACGCAGGCAGGAGCAGAGCAATGAAACAGTTAATTATTAACGGATTGGTGGTGAGCGAACACGTTACCGCACTCGCCGATCTGTTAATCGAAGACGGCAAAATCAGCGGGTTATTAACGCCTGGTGCGATGACGGACGGCGTTGACGCGGTGATCGATGCACGTGGCCTGATCATCGTGCCTGGCGCCATCGATGTGCATACCCACTTCACCGGTTCGCACGACTTTCCCGAGCAGGAGCTGCGCGAAGGCACGCGCGGCGCGGCGGCGCACGGCGTCACCACCATTGTTGAGATGCCGCACTCGCTGCCGCCCGCGACATCTTTGGCTAACTTCAGCGCCAAAAAAAGCTGGCTGGCCGACAACTGTTCGGTGGATTACGCCATGTGGGCCGGCCTTGATGGCCGCAACGTGCACGAACTGGCGGCGCTGGATCAGGCCGGTGCGCTGGCGTTCAAAGCTTTCCTGTGCAGCGGCGCACCCGGCGGTGAAGCCACCGACGAGAAAGGTTTGCCGCGTCTCGACGACGATGGCCTGCTGCGCGCTATGCGCGAGCTGGCAACCTTCGACGGGCTGATTGGCGTGCACGCCGAGAACCACGAGATTCTCATCGGGGCCGGCAACGAACTGCGCCGCGCCGGACGCAAAGATACGCGCGCCCATGCGCAGGCCGGTCCGGAAATTGCGGAGATTGAAGCGGTGGGCCGCGTCTTGGCCATCGCCGAAGAGACCGGCGCGCGCTGCCATATCGTGCACGTCAGCTCGGCGCGCGCCGCAGAAACCATCGTTGCCGCCAAAGGCCGCGTACGCGCCAGCTTCGAAACCTGTCCGCACTATTTACTGCTCGACGAAGATGATTTGGTGCGCATCGGCCCCAATGCGCGCTGCGGCCCGCCGATCCGCCCGCGTCCGGTGGTGGATGCGCTGTGGCAGGTGCTGCTGCGCGGCGACGTCGACATGATCGCCTCCGACCATTGCCCGTATACACCCGCGCAAAAACAGGCCGGTGAAGCCAGCATCTGGGAGGCGGGTATGGGCTTGACCGGCGTGGAAACGCTCAGCCCGATGTTCTTCAGCGCGGCACATGGCGATCGCGGCGTAGCGCTCAGCGAGTTCGCGCGTATGACCGCCAGCGGACCGGCCAAAGCCTTCCAGCTGTGGGGTAAGAAAGGGGCGATCGCACCCGGGTTTGACGCTGATTTGGTGTTCTACGACGCCAGCCAGAGCTGGACGGTAAAAGGGGCGAACTTCCAGGGACTCGGCAAGTGGAGCGCATTTGAAGGGATGCGCTGTCAGGGTAAAGTGGTGCGCACCATGATTCGTGGCGTCACGGTATTCGAGGATGACCAGATGCAGGTTGAGCCTGGCTTCGGTCAGTTCGTGACCCGACAGGTTGAAACAGGAAAATAACATGGCAGGAAAACCGTCTACCGCTAGTCGTAAAAATAGCGCCCCGCTGGCGCAGGAAGCGGCAACCGATAACAGCTGGAGTGCGGCGCGTCCGCGCACGCTGGTCGATCACGCCGTGGATGCGATTCTCAGCGCCGCCTCGCGCGGCCTGATTTTGCCCGGCGACCGCATCGCCGAACCGGAACTGGTGGCCAAGCTGGGCATGAGCCGCGTGCCGATTCGTGAAGCGCTGCGCATTCTCGAGAGCCAGGGCATCGTCACCAGCGAGCCGTACAAAGGCATCCGCCTGATGGAGATTTCGCATCAGCGGCTGGAGCAGATTATTGATGTGCGCATCCCGCTGGAGACGCTGGCCTGTCGCCGCGCCATTGAGGCTGGACGCAACAGCGCCGAGCAGCTTAACCAGCTTTATCAGGGCGTGGCGCAGATGCAGGCGATGATGCAAAACGATGACGTTTACGGTTTTGCCTCGGCCGATACCGATTTCCACCGCACGCTGTGCAGCTTTGCGCACAACCCGGTGCTGAGCAACTTGTGGGAGTCAATTGCCCGTCAGCTGACGGTGATTTTCGGTCTCTCCACCATGGGCAAATCGATGAGCGACATCATTGAGGAGCACCAACGACTGATCAATGTCTTTGCCGATGGCGACATCGCCAAAATGACCGACGAGGTTGAGAACCACATCCGCATTCAGGCGCTGGACGTGGATTACGAAACCCTGATAACACAGCGCCGACAGCACCGTTCCGCTCTCGGCTAATTTTGAAGTGCCTTTACACCAGGGAAAACACCATGAAAATCATTAACGTTGAGGCGTTTTACCTGCGCCTGCCGGTGATTGAGCAGCGTACCGACAGTTCTCAGGATGCGCTGCTGATCAAAATTACCACCGACGCCGGCATCACCGGCTGGGGCGAAGTGGATGGCAGCCCGTATGTCACCAAAGCCATCATCGAAGCGCCCTATTCGCACACCATGGTAACTGGCCTGAAATCGCTGCTGATTGGCGAAAACCCACTGGAAACTGGCCGTTTGTGGAAGAAAATGCACCGCGCCACCATCTACTACGGACGCAGCGGCGCGGTGTTGCAGGCGATGGCCGGCATCGACATCGCGTTGTGGGACATCAAAGGTAAAGCGCTCGGTAAGCCGATCGTCGAACTGCTGGGCGGCGCGCTGCGCGACAAGATGCGCGTTTACTCCTCCAACATGTTCCAGTTCAGCGTGGAAGAGACCGTGGCCCGCGCCCAGCACGCCATTGATACCGGCCATAGCGGCGTGAAGTTTGGCTGGGAGCCGTTCGGCACCGACGAAGCACTGGACCTGCGCTATCTCGACGCGCTGCGTAATGCGATGGGCGATAACGTGGATCTGATGCTGGATGTCGGTCACGTGTGGGATGCCAAAACCACTATCCGTCGCAGCCAGCGCTACGAGCATCTCAATCTGTTTTGGATCGAGGAGCCGCTGCATCCGGATAACTACGCCGGTTACGGCCAGGTTTCCACCGCCTGCCAGCAGCATATCGCCGCCGGTGAGCAAGAGTGTTCCGTCGTCGGTTTCCAGCGCCTGATTGATGAAGGCGGCATCGATATCGTGCAGATCGATCTGACGCGCACCGGTTTCACCCAGGCGATGGAGATCGCCAGCTACGCGCACAGCCGAGGCCGCAAAGTGTGTAATCACAATTTCACCACCGACATCAATACCGCCGCCTCACTGCATTTCCTCTGTGCGATTGAGAATGCGCTGGTGATGGAGTACTGCGTTGAACCGGGCGAAATCAGCCGCTCGCTGGCGAAAAACCCGGTGCGCATCGCCGATGGCTACGCGTGGCTGCCAAGCGAGCCTGGCCTTGGCGTTGAACCCGATGAAGCGGTGATCGAGAAGTTCCTCGTGCGCGATTAAAGTCTGTTACCGCATAACACCGATGCACACATCGTAGCGGCGCAATTTATTGCGCGATAAATCGCGCCACTACGGCATGTGCGGTAATTGAATTCTGTACCAAACATCAGAGCGATCTGAATTACATCGCAAAAGGTTGTTGGCGCGCGGCTCACTGGCTACCCTTCTTCGCAGTGAATGCAAGAGGACGCCATGCAGCAAAAAATCTACTGGATCGACAACTTACGCGCGGTTGCCTGCCTGATGGTGATCGTCATCCACACCACCACCTGGTACATCACCGGACCGATGGCGGTAACCGGCACAACCTGGGATGTGGCGAATCTGCTCAACTCGGCGTCACGCGTCTGCGTTCCGCTGTTCTTTATGATCTCGGGCTATCTGTTTTTCGGTGAACGTAGCGCGCAGGGGCGACATCTGCTGCGCATCGTGCTGTGCCTGCTGTTTTACAGTGCGGTGGCGCTGGCGTATATCACCTGGCTAACGCCGATTAGCGAAGGGCGATCGCTGCTTAAGCTGCTGCAAAAACCGGTGTTCTATCACCTGTGGTTCTTCTTCGCCATCATCGGCATCTATCTGTTGTCACCGCTGATTCAGGTGAAAAGCGTGGCGCCGCGCTATGTGGCAATGTTGGTGATTGTGCTGGCGGTGCTGGCTAATCCGAATACCGTGAGTCAGTCGCTGGGGCCGTTCCACTGGCTGCCGGTGAATCTTTATGTCAGCGGCGACAGCATTTACTACCTGCTGTATGCGCTGCTCGGACGCGCGATTGGCTGCATGGAAACGGATAAACGTAGCGTGAGCTGGCTGGCAGGATTGGGCTTCATCGCCTGCGTGATTGGCATTGCGCTTGGCACCAAACAGATGCTGAAAATCAACGGCGCGTTCAACGATACCTGGTATCTCTACTGCGGCCCGCTGGTGTTTATTGCCGCCATTAGCCTGTTAATACTGTTCAAAAACACGCTGAATCAGCGCGCGCTGCCGGGACTCGCCACCATTTCGCGCTATTCGCTGCCAATTTATGGCTTTCACGCGCTGTTTATCCACTTTCTGCGCACCCATCACTACGACGACATGTCGCGGCCATGGCTCGATTTGCCGTGGGTGATCGGCGTTACATTAATAGGCAGTCTGCTGCTGGCGATGGGGTTAAAACGCGTGGATAAACGTCATCTGGTGAGCTGATCGTCCCAGCGTTGATGCGCGCGACGCAGCTGGCGCGCCGAGGAGAATCCGGCCGCCAGCGCCGCTTTTTCCGCCGCTTCGCCCTGCTGCTGACGCTGACGAGCAATCACTAAACGCAGCTGTTCATGATATTCGCGCACGCTAATGCCCAGATGCTGGCGAAACAGCCGCGTAAGATGACGTTCGCTAACGTGTGCCCGCTCGGCTAACGCGCTAAGCGACCAATCATATTCGGGATGGGCAATCATCACATCCTGCGCGCGGTGAATTGCCGGATGCATATGGTTGCGATAGCGCAGCCACGGCGACAGCTGGGGATCGTCACCAGAACGGCGGAACCACACCACCATTTCACGCGCCACTTTCAGTGCCTGCGGCGCCCCGCACAGCCGATTGATTAAATGCAGCGCCAAGTCGATGCCGGCGGTAATGCCTGCACTGGTCCAGATGCCGCTATCTTCGACAAACACGCGGTTATCTTTCACTAAAGCTGCCGGCGCCGCCGCTTTCAGGCGCGCTAACACGTCGTGGTGCGTGGTGCACTGCACGCCATCCAGCAATCCCGCCTGCGCGCAGAGCAGTGCTCCGGAACAGATGCACACCAGCGTGATGCGCTGGGCATCAATCGCCGCCTGCTGCTGGCGCAGCCAGTCACGCGCTAATGCTGCCGGTTCGGTGTCAAAACAGACGCGCGAATCGTAGACGCCAGGCACCACCAGCAGGCTGTTGTCGGGCAGCTGCGCGGGCAACGGCGCGATATCGGCGATGGTCATGCCGGTGGAGCACAGCGCGCTGGGCTGAGGACCGATGTAGTGCAGCGCGAAGTGGCCATCAGCCAGCTGCAGAGTTTCCGCCGGGCCGGTGAGATCCAGCGCCATCACGCCGGGAAGGACAAGGAAGAAGACGTGTTGTGGCATGGTGGGCTCCGTGGGATGGGTGCGTCGTTCGGCCAGGGCGGCATGAATGCCACCCCTACAGTAGGGTCGCCATGAATGGCGACCAAATCAGGCCAAACTATCTGACATGACTCGCATATCATACCTGACAAAAAACCTCACATCCTGCCAAATCCAGCCATCATCAAGACATCAACGGCTTTAGCTGCTGATACAAGCGCGCAAACTTGTCACGCTGCGGCTGATACGTCTGATGTCGTGCCGCATCCGGCTGATGCCGCTGCGCCAATTCCAGCGCGGGCCAACGACTATCTGCATCAATCGCCAGCTGCGCTAATCGCGCCGCACCCAGCGCCGGGCCAACTTCACCGCCGTGACAATAATCCAGCGTCAGCCCGCTAATATCCGCCAGCATTTGACGCCAGTAGGCACTCCGCGCGCCGCCGCCAATCAGCATCACCGTTTTCGGCTGCACGCCGCACTCATGCACCGCATCCATACCTTCGGCCAGCGCAAATCCGACACCTTCCAGCACCGCGCGCGCCAGTTCAGCTCGGCCATGCTGATGCGTTAAACCAAAAAACGCACCCTGCGCCTGCGGATTGTTGTGTGGCGTGCGCTCCCCGGAGAGATACGGCAGGAACCATACCGGCGGCACATCGTTGCGCGCTTTTTCCGCTTCACTCAGCAACTGCGGCACATCCTCGCAGCCAGTCAATGCCGCCGCCCAATCCAGACAGGAAGCCGCGCTCAAAATCACCGACATTAAATGCCAGCGCTGCGGCAGGGCATGACAGAAGCTGTGTACCGCCCGCTGCGGATTGCTGAGATAACCATCGCTCACCAGGAAATAGACGCCCGAGGTACCGAGCGACAACATGCCTTGTCCCGGCTCAACCATGCCGACGCCCACCGCGCCCGCCGCGTTATCGCCACCGCCTGCCACCAGCGGCACCGTTTTCATCCCCCAACGTGCGGCAACGTCCGGCAACAAAGTGCCGGTCATTTGATTGCCCTCAAACAGCTGTGGCATCTGGCTGCGCTGCAAATCGCAGGCGTTAAGCATCACATCACTCCAGTCGCGCTGCGCCACGTCCAGCCACATCGTTCCGGCCGCATCCGACATATCACTGGCGAAATCGCCGCTCATGCGCCAGCGCAGATAATCTTTCGGCAGCAGGACTTTCGCGATTTGCGCAAACAGCTGCGGCTCATGCTGTTTCACCCACAACAGCTTGGGCGCGGTAAAGCCGGGCATCATCAGATTGCCGGTGATGTGCCGCGCATCCGGCACGCGCTGCTCAAGCTCGCGGCACTGCTCGCCGCTGCGTCCGTCATTCCATAAAATCGCCGGACGCAGCACCTGATTATCGCGATCCAGCAAGGTGGCACCGTGCATCTGGCCGCTTAGGCCCATCGCCTCTACGCCGCTGAGATCGTGCTGCCGCGCCAGCGCCTGCATAGCGCGATCCGTCGCCTGCCACCAGCTTTCAGGATCCTGCTCGCTCCATAGCGGCTGAGGGCGTGAAACCTCCAGCGGCGCACTCTCCACTGCTATCACCTTGCCGTGCGCATCCAGCAGCGCCACTTTCACGCCGGAAGTGCCCAAATCGATGCCGATCACCATGCTGCGCTCCTGATGAGTTAATAATCTCAGATGACAGAGTTCTAGTCGGTATTTAAGCATCCTGCTAAACCGCATGCGCCAAAGTCTCGGCAGGAACGTGCGTTCAAGCACAGGTGAGATCAAGATTTTGCTGTGGATTGCCGCTATACTCCTGCGGCATCTTCAAAGGAAGATCGTCGTCTCCGGTGAGGCGGCCGGATTTCAAATCCGGTTGGGGCCGCCAGCGGTCCCGGGCAGGTTCGACTCCTGTGATCTTCCGCCACTTCAGTTTTAGCCCGCACATTTTCTCGTTTGAGTGATCACCAATCCACTAATGAGCCTAACCTTCAGTCTCTGGCATATTACGCAATGAAGATCGATTTCAGTCCTATCAACGCGGAGGCGATATGTCAGAAGAGCACCCAACATCACCGGCTGGCGAGTTTGTCATGTTCGCCAGCGCAGATGGCAAAGTACGCGTTGAATGTCGCTTTGAAAATGAAACCTTGTGGCTTTCTCAGGCAATGTTGTGCGAACTCTATGACAAAGCCAAAGCAACCATCAGCGGACACATCAAGAACATATTTGAAGAGGATGAGTTGGTCGAAAGTTCAGTTGTTCGGTTTTACCGAACAACTGCCAATGACGGGAAAAACTACCAAGTCCAGTACTTTAGCCTGCCCATGGTTCATGCTATCGGTTATCGCGTCCGTTCGGTGCGCGGTACTCAGTTCCGCCAGTGGGCAACGCAAACCCTGCAAGAGTATTTGATCAAAGGTTTCGTGATGGATGACGAGCGGTTGAAAAATTCGTCCGTGGGTTCATCTGCTGTACCTGACTATTTCGATGAAATGCTGGAGCGTATTCGCGCCAATGAGCGTCGGATGTATTTACGCGTTCGCGAAATGTTTGCCTTAGCCGCTGACTATCAACCTTCTCTCAAAGAGACCACGCTATTTTTCCAAACTATCCAGAATAAATTGCACTTTGCTTGCACCGGCTATACCGCAGCCGAGCTGATTCATATGCGCGCAAACGCCAGCCAATCTCATATGGGTTTGACGAGTTTCCAAGGTGAAGAGGTGCGCAGATGCGATGTGACCGAGGCTAAAAATTCTCTGGTTAAGGATGAAGTGAGTGAACTCAATCGCGTGGTCACGATGTGCCTGGATTTTGCCGAAGACCAGGCGCGCCGTCGCCAGCACGTTTTCCTCCGCGATTGGCAGAGCAAACTTGATCAATTTCTGCAGTTTAACGATCGTGATGTGCTGCAAGGTGCGCGTTCAATCAGTAAGAAAATGGCCGATGAAAAAGCCCAGGCTGAATACGGTGAATTCGCTGAACAACAGCGTCGTTTGAAAGAGTCAGAAGGAGAAAAGAACATTGCCAGCCTGCTGCAATGGCAACCAAACACTAAAAAATCAAAATGATCACCGCGTTTAACCGAGTGGCTTGATCCGCATGCAGCCGTTGCGCTGCTCAACTCTACGCGCCAACGCTTTACTTCCCCACCCCTCTCCGTCACCTTGCTTCTTCTGCGAATAGTGGAGCCAGCCATGCTAATCCATCCAACCGATACCGTGACTTTTCGGGTAATCCGCGATAAAAAGCGCTGCACTCTTCAAACAGCGGGATCGTGAAAGTTTCACGCATCGCCACGCCGCCTGACAACTCTACAGCCAGTACAAGGTTTGATGACGGTGAAAGCGCCTTCTGGCATCTTCGCCACTTTAACGTTGTCGCTTGAGCATCTGAGTGCAAAGCCTATGAAAACAAAAGGGAGAAAAAGATGACAGGAATTTATCAGGCACAAGAGTGTGATTTTGAGGCGATAACTGCGGTGTGGGAGGCATCGGTGCTGGCAACGCATGATTTCTTACAGGAAGCCGATATTCGCGCGCTGCGGCCGCAGGTGCGCATGCACTATTTACCGATGGTCGAGCTGCGGGTTTACCGCGATGAACAGCACACCATTGTCGGCTTTCTCGGCGTAGCGGAAAACCGACTGGAGATGCTGTTTGTCGCGCCGCAGGCGTTTGGGCAGGGCATTGGGACGCAGTTGTTGCGTTATGCCACCCAACACCTTGGCGTCAACGAACTGGATGTGAATGAGCAAAACCCGCAGGCGTTAGGATTTTATCAGCGTCAGGGATTTGTCATTACGGGTCGCTCACCTCTTGATGGCCAGGGAAATCCCTTTCCCCTGCTGCACCTGCGTTACCAGCCGTGATCGCTATGGCTTGACCAGGCTTGCCTGCCAGTCGCTAAACAGCGTCGGCCAGTTTTTGGCGGGGATGTTCTGTTTCTGGCCAGTGCCGAAACCATGCCCGCCCTGCTGGAAGAGATGCATCTCCACATTCACTTTGTTTTTGCGCAGCGCTTCAAACATGCGTAGCGAGTTTTGTGGTGAGGCGGTGCCATCGTTTAGCGCCTGGGCGAGGAAAGTCGGCGGCGTACGGGAGGTGACGCGATCTTCCTGTGAGTTTTGCTCAATCACTTCAGGCGTGACATCTTTGCCGTACATCGCCGCGCGCGTCCCCACGTGGGTGACTCCCTCCTTGAGCGACACCACCGGATAGATCAGCGCGGTGAAATCCGGACGCGCTGAAACCTGGTCCTGCGCATTAGCCGCGGGATAGTTAGCTGCATCCGGATTATTACTGACGTTGGCCGCGAGGAAAGCTCCGGCAGAAAAGCCCATCACGCCAATTTGATTAGGCGCAATGCGATAATTAGCGGCATTACTACGAATCAGCCGCATTGCTCGCTGTACATCAGCAAAAGCGTTATTGCGATTAACCTCAGAACCGCCGTGCGGCATACGGTAAATAAGCACAAAAGAGGAATATCCCTTCTGGCTCAATATTTTTGCCACATCCAAACCTTCAAGATCTTTCATAATATAAGAAAAACCGCCACCGGGAATGATTAGCACCGCCGAATGATTATTCTTTCCGGTGGGGGGAACATAAATCATTTCTGGAGATTCGACATTTGTGACAGCGCGATTATTACTGGCTGGGTTTTTACTAAAATTAATAAATTTATTATTCCCTGACATTTCCTTTGGCCAGATAGGAATTTCCTTATTGGCAAACGATGCGGGAAGATAAAGCATAAAAAGCAGAACTGATAATCGTGGAAAATTCATTGCGCTGGCTCCAAATCCTGAGTAAAAACAGTGACAAAAAACAGTTCGCAACCACGGGCCGCGCACTTTGTTACATAACACTTACCCATGAGATATCGAAAATAAAACCGGGAGAAAAGATTTATCCTGGAACGTTAGCAAATAATATTACTTCGTGGCACCAATATAATACCGGACCAGTAAAAATTAGACTTTTCTCATGTTTACGTTACCAAGGCCATATGTTATAAGTAAATTTTAAACTATAAGAATATGTGACCATGGGAATTTACTGGATCATAAGTCTTAGCCTGAGTTTCGTCGCTATTGTCGAAACCATGTTAAGTAAAAATGAAAACACAGCACAAATCAGGACCTATCTTTATTTTGTCGCCGTTGTAGTACTTTTTACTTTCGGCGGTATTCGTGGCCTGGGAACCGGCCTGGATGACTTCCAGTATCGTGACTTCTTTGTTCAGTTTGTTGATAAAATTGTTATCGAAGGCTTTTGGCGCACCGTAGAGGAGTTCCGCTACGAACCCGCTATCTACGCCATTGCGGGCATCACCCGTCTGTTTACGGCGAATCCCGATATCTTCATCTTTGTCTTTGCCGTGATTTCGGTTGGCGTTAACGCCCACTATTTCCGCAAGCTCACACCGCTGCCGCTGGTAGCGCTGGCCGTGTATTCCGCACACTTATTTATCAACAAAGACATGAACCAGATTCGCTTCGGTTTATGTTCAGCCTTCCTGATGGGCTTTGTTTATCACATGTCCCGCCGCAGTAAATCCGGGATGTTTACCACTTTTATTCTTTCCTTTATTAGCCATGCGACCGCGATTGTTGCCATCCTTATTCCGCTGGCGATGATTGTTCGAAAAAATAAATACATTCCTATTTTTATCGTGCTGGCCAGCCTACCGCTTGCCTTTATGGGCAGTTCGGCGCTGATTGCCTTGCTCTCCAGCCATCTTGGCGGTTTAGGCGACAGGGCAATGGGCTATGCCAACCAGGATTCCACCCAGGATCAGGGGATTCTTACCCTCTCCAACCTGAAAAACATCGGCTTTGTGTTTATTTTTAGTTTTGTTCTGCTGAGCGACAAAATTAAGAACGTTGATGCTGAGAAGTTTAACACCTACTACATTCTGGTGATTACTTTCGCTATTGGTAGTGGTCTGAGGATGGCGCTGCAGGATTACGCTTCTGGTGGGCGTTTGGCAAACTATCTATTACAAGTTGAACCGGTACTGATCTCCCTGTGTATTTGGGAATGTAAAAAGTTAAAGAAAATCGCTGCCGTGGCAATTACGATATTAATGGTGTTGTATTACCTTTATTACAATACCGTTTCCAGCAAGCAGTCGATTACCGGTTATCAGGTTTCACAAAGCTTCAAAATTTTCCGCTAGATCCCGAAAACGCTAACTGATGACAGTTAGCGTTTCCACATTTATAAGATAAGACTTATAGACGCATGGCGAAATTCTGAATATTTTGCCTCTTTCTGGCATCAGTTGCATTTTGCTTTGTTTGAATCTCTAATAGGTAACATCTGTGCCAGCAGAGGTCGGAATATTCCTAACTATCTATTCACGCGAAGTCTTAATGACTTCACTGGCGCTTCGTCACTCAATGTAAGAATGCAGACATGAACGAAAAAAACAACTTTGACATAGTACGATTCTCTCTCGCCTTTATCGTCATGCTGGTGCATGCCGCCGAGGTGACACGGAATACTGACATTCGTTTTCTTGCTCATTTTCTAAATAGTGACTTTGCAGTAAAAGGGTTTTTCGCAATAAGTGGCTTTCTTATTGCGAAAAGTTACTTAAGAAGTAAATCGCTCAAATCCTATTTTATTAAACGCGCGCAACGAATTTTACCGGCGTATATATTCGTTATTATTCTGTGTTTTGTCATCGGTATGTGCCTGACCACGCTGCCACTGATGGATTTCCTGAAGAACAAAGAGACCATCAAGTATCTGATCGCTAACTTATCGTTCCTGAACTTCATTCAGGCTTCGTTACCGGGCGTGTTCACCAGTAATCCCAACCAGCCGATGGATGGCTCGCTGTGGACCATTAAGGCCGAACTGACGCTGTATGTGCTGCTGCCGTTTATCGTGCCGCTGATGAAGAAAAATCCGCTGAAAGTGTGGGGCGTGATTTTTGTTATCTCTTGCGCCTGGTTCTTCTACTTCACTTCGGTGTATACCGGCGCGAAAGCCGATACGCTGGCTAAACAATTTATCTCGCTGTCGTCTTATTTCTTCTTTGGCAGCCTGCTGGCGGTCCACCAACCTATTTTTGAGCGCCTGAAAGAGATTACGATTGTTTCGCTGGTGCTGTTCCTGCTGTTTAAGAGCACCGATTATGCGTTCATCATTGAGCCGGTGGCGTTCTCATCGGTGGTAATCCTGTTCTGCACCAATCTGTGCAAAGAGGTGAAGATCAGCCAATACGGTGATTTGTCATACGGTATGTATCTCTATCACTGGCCGATTATTCAGGTGCTGCAGCACTTTGGCGTGTACGATTCCAACGCCTTTGTCGGATTGTTGCTAACCATTGTGATTACGCTGGCGCTGGCTTACACCTCGTGGAATGTGCTGGAGAGTCGCTTCCTGAAGCGCGCGCATCATACGCCGCCACCGATTGTTCCAACCACCACAGCGCGCGACTGAGTTCGTCAGGCTGTAAAAAAACCCGCTTCCGGTGCAGCCTGAAGCGGGTTTTGTTTTTTCAGATGGTCGCGCCCATTGAGAGCCGATAGTGCAAATTCACCTGCTCAATAGTCGGCTGCTGATTAATCTTTTTCAGGATGATTTCCGTCGCCACCTTGCCCATCTCAAAACGTGGTGTGATCACGCTGGCTAGTCGGGGCGTCGTCGCCTGACCAATATCCAGCCCGTGGAAACCGGCAATCGCCATCGTCTGCGGCACGGCAATTCCTACTGCCTGACACTCCTGCAGCACGCCAACGGCCAAATCATCATTAGTGCACAAAATCGCGTCCATCTCTGGATAGAGCTGGCGCGCCAGCGTCATCATGCCGGTACCAATCGATACCGAAGAGACCTTATTCGGCACAATACGGCCGGCAGGCAAACCGGCCGCTTCCACCGCGTCGCGATAGCCGGCATAGCGCTGCTCGTCGCGACGATCGGACATTGAGCCAAAATAGATAACGCGCTGTTTGCCGCTGGCCAGCAGCATCGCCGTCATATCGTAGCCGGCGCGATAGTTATCGAAGCCAACGTTGATGCGGCCATTCGCTTCCGTTATTCCCATCACCTCAGCTACCGGAATATTCGCGGCATTAAGATACTTTTCCGCCCGCACGGTGTGTACCGATTCGGTCAGAATTAACCCTTTGATATTAAAAGCCAGCACCGTGGCGATCTGCTCCTCTTCACGCTGCGCATTGTAGTCGTAATTGACCACCAGCGTTTGATAGCCGTGCGCGCTGGTAACCGATTCGATTCCGGCCAGCAGATCGGCAAAGATTTGATTATTAAATGAAGGGATTAACACGCCGATACGCGGCGGATTTTGTTTGGTCGCTGCCACATTGTCGGTATCGGCGACGTAGCCGATCTCAGCGATTACGCTCGCGATTTTCTCCGCCGTTTCCGTTTTGACCTTTTCTGGCGTGCGTAAATAACGGCTTACCGTCATTTTGGTGACGCCCGCCAGAGTAGCAATATCGTCCAGAGTGATGCGCTGCGTTTTCATTACGGCGTCCGCAAAGAGGGGCTGAGAATCAACGTATTATGCCCGTTGATGGCTAAAAAATGAAACGCACCAATGCGGTCAGCCGGGTGAGATAAAAAGGAAAATTTTCGCACTCAACAGAATGAAAATTCTATTCTATCGCAAGTTTTGCAATCTCCTTACAAAGTGAGTTGATGAAAAACCTATCAATTCATTGAGCTATATAACTTCCCCTGACCAGTTAATCAGCATTTTTCGCAACCCCCTTCACACTTTTCGGAAAAAATGATCCAAAAACCATCATTTAGAACATATATTCCATAGCGAAGACCTTGCGTGCATAAAAGTTGAACATCGAAACCTACATAACACCTCTTTCTGAACACGTAATGTTCAGGCCGTAGAGACAAGGGGCTATAACAATGGATACCAGGCAAAAACGCTACAACATGAAGTATGTCATTCTCTGCTGTACCGTCGCGGCATTTGGCGGTCTGCTAATGGGTTATGACTCTTCCATTATCTCCGGGGCAATCGAACCCTTAAGTGAATATTTCCAGCTAACGCCTGCCGAAACAGGCTGGGCGGTTTCCAACATTCTGCTCGGCAGTTTGGTCGGCTGCTTTATGGCACCGCGCCTCAGCGACAAGCTGGGACGCAAAAAATCCCTCGCCATCACCGCTCTGCTGTTTACCCTTTCGGTGGTCGGCACGGCAATCGCCCATAACTTCACCGTCTTCGTCATCTTCCGCATGATCGGCGGCCTGGCGATTGGCCTGGCGTCGGTGATTTCGCCGATCTATCTGGCTGAGCTGTCGCCTTCTAAGTTTCGTGGCCGTACCACCGCGCTGTATGCCGTGTGCTGCGTCGGCGGTCAATCGGTGGTGTTGCTGACTAACTACTTCATCACCAAATCCACCTTGCCGGATGTGATGATCAACATGGGCTGGCGCTACATCCTCGCGACGGCGCTGGTGCCGTGTGCGCTGTTTATGTTGTTCATCGCCTTTATCCCAGAGTCACCGCGCTGGAACGTGCTGAAAGGCAAATATGATGAAGCGCTGGATACGCTGACCAAGATCTCAAACCGCGAGCATGCCGAGAGCGTGTTCAATGAAATCAAACATTCGTTTTCTGATAAAACCGCGCAGCAACACAAATCGCGTTTGCGTCTGGATAAGACCACCATTCCATTGCTGATTGTCGGTATCGGTTTAGCGGTAGGTAACCAGATTAGCGGCATCAACGTAATTCAGTACTTTGGGCCAACCTTGCTGAAAAACGTCGCGGGCAGCACCGATTCAGCGCTGCTGCAAACTTTCTGGCTGTCGATTTGTCAGTTTATCGGCGTACTGGTGGGCATGATGCTGATCGATAAAGTGGGTCGTCGTAAGCTACTGCTGCTGGGCGCCATCACCTCTTGCGTGTGCCTGACCTACTCCTTCATCGCCTTCTATTACCATTTACCGGGCATGCTGGCGGTGGTGGGCTTGTTCGCCTATATGATTTTCTTCGGTATGACGTGGGGCCAGATTGTGTGGACGGTGTTGGGCGAAGTGTTCCCGACTGAGATTCGTTCAATTTGCGTCGGGATTTCCATCTGTGCGATGTCGATGGCCAACTTTGTTATCAGCAGCACCTTCCCGATCATGAACAGCAGCCCGATGCTGCTGGATATGTTCCACGGTGGCTTCCCGCTGCTGCTGTTCGCCATCTTCTCGCTAGGAATGTACTTCTTTACCTTCCGCTATTTGCCAGAAACGGCGGGCGTGTCACTCGAGAAGATCCACGCTTTGGTACTGCGCAAATTTAACGTCGAAGCGGACCTGCCTGAGAGCACCGCAACCGGCAAGCCGAGCGAGTCGTTTGATATTCCAAGACATTAATTGTTAAGCATGCGGCAACAGACCTGAAGGGGCGCCATTTATGGCGCCCTTTTTAACTCAGGCGTTCGTACTGCTCAATCACCGCCAGCGCTAAGCCGTTAGCGGGATCGATACGCATTGGCAGGAAATGCAGCGCGGTGTGGGCGAAGGTAAAGGCCAGCGTTCCGGACTGCGCCGCCTGCTGCACCGCCTGCACAAATGCCGGCTGCGCATTCCACGGCCCATCAATAATAATGCTGGCCGGATTGACCAGCTGCATCACCTGGCTCAGCGCGGTGCCCAAATAGGTGCCCGCCTGCGTCATCACTTCCTGCAAAATTTCCGGCTCACTTTCACCGTTCTGCCAGCGCAGGCCGGGTTTGCGCTTAGCCAGCTGCTGCTGAATCGCCGGCTTGCTGACCAGCGTTTCCAGACAACCGAGACGTCCACAGCTGCAGCGCTCGCCGTTGGGCTGCACTGTAAGATGGCCGATTTCGCCCGCCGTCCAGCTGCTGCCGGTAAACACTTCACCCTGCTCCACCAGCGCACCGCCCAGCCCTTCTGAGATACGCAAATAGAAATGGCTTTGCGACTTGTCCAGTTCGAGCTGCTGTACCGAGAGCAGCGCTGCCGCTTTCACATTGTTCATAATGCGCAGCGGCAGCGGAATTTCGCGGCGCAGCAGGGTGATGACATCAACATCCTGCCAACCGAGATGGGCGGAGAAATGCACCCAGCCGCGCAGCGGATCGATGATACCGGGGAAGCCAATCGCGACGCCCAGTAATTCAGGATGCGCGGCGTGCAGGGTTTGACACACTTCCACCAGCTCATGCAGCAGATGTTCGGGATCGCGGGTTTCCGTACGCCAGGTTTGTTCGGCAATCACCTGCGAGAAATAGTCGCAGACGCGCCAGTGAATCGCCTGGCGCTCCACCATAATGCCCGCGCTTTTCAACTTTACTGCGCGCAGCGAAATTTCGATTTTGGGTCGACCGGCGGTGGCGACGCTCACCGGGCCAAGCTCATTGATCAGCCCCTGCTCGAGCAAATCATCGACAATCAACGAAACGGTGTTTTTGCTCAGTTCGAGCGCTAATGCCAGATCCTGGCGGGAGGTGATGCGGGTGGTACGCAGTTGCGTCATCACCCGCTTCAGGTTATTCAGGCGAAGTAATGCTGGACCTTTACCGGCTGCTTTCATAGCACCCCTCAATACTCGTCACCGCGCACACGGCTGCGATAACTTTCCCAGTCAAAGCGCACCCATAAACTGTTGCCGAGGCGCATACGGTCCATCACACGTTCACCCAGCAGCGAATTCATCCCGGCGGGATCGAGGTTCGATAACATGCCGGTTGGGCGTTTCGACGATGAGCGGCGATCGACAATCTGATTAATGATCACTTTTTCATAGCGCGATTCACTCTGCATGCCGATCTCATCGATCACCAGCAGATCGACATGGCTAAGATCGTGCAGCAGACGCTCTTCGGTTAAATCGCTGCCGCCGCTGAACGTGCCTTTCATGCTCGACATCAAATCCGCCACGGTAACAATCAGCACGCTTTTGCCGCGAATAATCAGATCGTTACCAATCGCCGCCGCCAGGTGGTTTTTTCCGGTGCCGGGACGACCGGAAAAAACAAAGCTGGAGATGCTATTTTCAAATCCGGCGGCATATTCGCGCGCCATAGCCAGCGCTTTGCGCTGCCCATCATTTTCCACGCGATAGTTGTCGAACGAGCAGTTCATGTGCAGCTCACGAATGCCAGAGCGCCCCATAATGCGCTGCATTTTCATCGCGCGGTTTTCACGCACAATCGCCTCCGAGCGCAAGCGGCCCTGCTCCTGATTCCAGGCCAGCAGCTCCGCGCCGTTTTTGAATTTCGGCTGCACTTCGGACGGCATCATTTTTTTCAGGCGGCTAAAGAGATCGTTCGGCGTTTTCATTACTCACCTCGGAATCCATCGGGAATATCATAATCAGTATTACTGATTTGCGTGAGATCGCGCTTTGGCTGTCCACCATTGGCGGCGCGATTCATCTGCACGCTGCGTGCTAACTTCTGCTGCCACTGCACGTGATGGAACAAACGGCCTTCCGCCTGCCAGTAAGCGATAAACGTCGCCAGCTCAGCAGCGGTAACAGGTTCACTCAGCGCCACACCCCAGATGGCTGCCTGACGCTGAAAATCGCTATCCGGTTGCCAGCCTTCATACATCGCGAACTTGCCAACCGGCGTGGCGATGGGCGCGCTATCCGTTTGAAACAGACTTTCATCCAGCGTGACATCATTAGGCTGCTGCGCGGCGGATTCCAGCGCCAGCAGCTGCGCCAGACGTTGTGGCGTCAGCGCATAAAACGCCGGTGCATTGTTATGCAGCACCGCCAGCGTGCCGTTATCGGCCTGCTGCAGCACCGCGAGCGGGTCATGGCAAAAGCCATCCAGCCCCACCAACGTTGAAGATAAGATTTTGACTGACATGAAGAAACCTGACGTTAACCAGCATGATGCGTCGGGCGGCATATTCAGCCCGACGTTATGCGGTAAGTGTACCTGTTTTAGGGCAAGGGATCGCCAAAAAGGTCGCAGGTATTAGCGTGATGCAGACAGCGGTTCAGCGTGTTTCACATGGCGTGAAACCTGCTGTGCCTGAACCGAGACAGGCTGTGGTCGGGTTTGCCACAAATAGCGTGCAGAGGCGATCAGGCACAGGCTGTAGCCGAACATCTCGCTGCCCTCTTCCGCCATGTTTTTCACCACGCGGTTATAACCGTCCATCATCAGATGTTCCCACAGCTGATGCATGCCAAATAAGCGCGAAAACACCAGCACAGCCAGTAATCCTGCGGCCATCATCTGCCAGCTGCGATGCTGAACCAGCGATGCCAGACCGGGCAGAATCTGACGCGGCTGGCGCAATGCCATGGCCAGACTGGCAGCCGTTGTCGCCAGCGCAAACCACAGCCAGGATCCGTGTCTGATGAAATCGAACAGGAAGTCCATCTCGCGAATCAGCATACAGCTATAAAAACCGCCGACCAGGATCAGCACGCTGCGCTGCTGCGGCCGTTGCCAGGCGCAGAGGAAATAGCAGGACGCGATCAGCAGCAGCATTACCTCCTGCGTGATTTCGGTGAAAGAGGTTTCGTGCAGTGCATCGTTCATCCAGTTGACGTCGATATAGACCATCGCCATACAGAAAACCAGCACCAATCCACTGATGATAAATGCCGTAATTTCACGGCTAATAAGAATAATATTGTTGCGCATATTGTGACCAAAGTAATGATTAGCGCGCTTAGTATATTGACCTCACTTTTTAACACTTCTCTTTTTATGCCGATTAGAAGCTGGCGCTGACGCCAAGGCTATAAATAAACTGCTCGCCGTTACTGACCGCACCGGTTTGCGCGAACGACGCGAAGGCGGCCATATTTTGCCCCAGCGGCAGATTGGCACCGACGCTGACATCCACCCAATTGTTGTCACGACCGTTGATATCCTCTGCACGCTCGCGGCTGGGTGATGGGAATTCTTCATTCACCAGATGGCTATAACTCACCTGCGCCCACGGCGATATCCAGCCCAGGCTGGAATCCACGCGCCAGCCTAATGACGCAATATGCTCGGCATTATTGCTATCAACCCGTTCACATTTAGGACAGCTCAACGTTGAATCATCCACCGCGAACTGTGCCACTGGCCCGGTGCTTACCGCTGCACTCATCGGCATCGACCAACCGGCCGAGTAGCGATTTACAAACGGCGCGGCCCCAACGCTGGCGCTTTCGCTGTGCATCACTATGGCATTATCGTTGGGCGAATTAAGGGCCGCATCAAACAAATTGGCATCCGCGTTTTCTGTCAACATCAGATGATTACTGGAAATCTTTTCGGCAAGTATCGCATTGTAATCTGGCGCACTATTCTGGCCTGACTGATCAAAGGCATAGGCATTCCCGGCCAGAAAAAATAGCCACAAACCGCCAAAAGCCAGCGCAATTTTGTGCTGGCCTGTCCGCTGACTTTTCTGCAACATGAAAGACTCCTGACGAGCCGGGAAGAGATTGGGCGTTATCTTTTTATGAGATCTTTATCGACACTATTTGTTTAACTATTAATCGATTTTGTAAAACGTCAAGGGAACTACCACTTTTTCATCTGCTAAGGGAGTGAAGCAATGCAACGTTGTGGCTGGGTAACTCAGGATCCGCTCTACCTCGCGTACCACGATAAAGAGTGGGGCGTACCGCAAACCGATAAGCGAGTCTTATTCGAAATGGTCTGCCTCGAAGGCCAGCAGGCTGGGCTTTCATGGATTACGGTGCTTAAAAAGCGCGAAAATTACCGCCGCGCTTTCCATGAATTTGATGCGAATGCTGTGGCCCTGATGGATGAAGACGATATGGCGCGCCTGATGCAGGATGCCGGCCTGATCCGCCATCGTGGCAAGCTGGAAGCCATCATCAACAATGCGCGCGCATTATTAGCACTGGAAGCGAGCGGAGAGGACTTTTCCCGCTTTATCTGGTCATTTGTCGACAACACGCCGATTTTGCATCATTACGCCGATTATAAACTGGCGCCCACCACCTCCGAGCCTGCGATTGCGCTGTCGAAGGCGCTGAAGAAGCGTGGTTTTAAATTCGTCGGTCCCACAACCTGCCACTCATTTCTACAGGCTTGCGGCTTGATTAACGATCATCAAACCAGTTGTTTCTGCCATCCCAATAATCTTTAACGCAAAAGTTTACAAATTAAGACTGACCCTCACGCATTTCCCCATAATTGAACGGCATAATAGTGCCGTTTTGGGGCTTTTCCCCGTGCGAATCTTTGAGGGACTTTGTATGAATAAGCGTATTTTGGCGCTGACCTTGTTATTAAGCGGCAGCGTCGCGCTGTCGGGCTGTACCACTAACCCTTATACCGGTGAATCTCAGGCTGGAAAATCGGGCATCGGCGCCGGTTTGGGTGCGATGCTGGGCGCAGGGGTTGGCGTGCTGTCGTCATCGAAGAAAGATCGCGGCAAAGGCGCGCTGATTGGCGCGGCATCCGGCGCAGCGCTGGGCGGCGGTGCAGGTTATTACATGGACGTGCAGGAAGCGAAGCTGCGCGACAAAATGCGCGGTACCGGCGTTAGCGTCACGCGTCAGGGCGATAACATCGTGCTCAACATGCCGAATAACGTCACCTTTGACTCTAACAGCAGCAATCTGAAACCGGCGGGAGCCAATACGCTGACCGGCGTGGCGATGGTACTGAAAGAGTATCCAAAAACCGCGGTGAACGTGGTCGGCTATACCGACAGCACCGGCACCCGTGCGTTAAATATGCGTCTGTCACAGCAGCGTGCTGACAGCGTTGCCAGCGGCCTGATTCTGCAAGGCGTGGCGCAGAACCGTCTGCGTACCCAGGGTTTAGGCCCGGACAATCCGGTTGCCAGCAACAGCACCGAAGACGGTAAAGCGCAAAACCGTCGCGTTGAGATCACCCTCAGCCCACTGGGCTAAGAGTAAAGAGCCGATCTGCCACAACAGATCGGCTTTTATCGCACTTTTACGCTACTTTTAGCGCCATCTTTGTCAGAAAAAGCTAAAAAATTCGCAACAGATAGAGCCGCCTTTTCCTTTATGCTAGCGTGATCAAAAATTGATCAACGGAACGCTATCATGTCACTGAAAGCCATCGCCGCTACCCTTGGCCTCTCTGTTACCACCGTGAGCCGGGCGCTAAATGGCTATGACGATGTCGCCGCCGCCACCCGCAAACGCATTGAAGAGGAAGCGCATTCGCGCGGTTATCGCCCCAACGATGCCGCTCGTCGCCTGAAAACCGGACGCGCCAATGCGGTCGGTTTGGTGTTTCCCATCAGCCATGCTTCGCTCAATGACAGCTACTACAGCCAAATGCTGCTGACGCTGGATCAACGCCTCGCTCAGCACGATATTGATTTGCTGCTGCTGCCCGCTAAATCGCCCGATCAACACCGTAAGCTGATGCGTATGATGCGCAGCGGCGCGATGGATGCACTGATTTTGACCCATACCCTGCCGCAGGATGCGCGCCTGCAACGCTTGCAGCAGAAGGGTTTTCGCTTTTTGACGCTGGGACGCAGCGAACTGCCACAGCCTTATGCGTGGATTGATTACGATAATCATGCCGGTACCTTTCTGGCGGCAGAACACTGCTTGCAACAAGGCTTGCCGCGCCTCGCCTATCTTGGCAGTAATGAGTTCTCAACCTTCACCCTCGATCGCCGCCAGGGGTTTATTGATGCGCTGATCCAGCACCAGGCGCCGGTCGATCAATCATTGATGGCAGCGTTGCCCGCCACGCGCCGCTCCGGCTATCAGCAAACCAATGCCTGGCTGGCACAAGGTGATGCGCCGCAGGCGATCATTACCGATTGCAGTACGCTGGGTGAAGGTGCCGCAATTGCCCTGCAGCAAGCCGCCCGTTTGAAGGGCGCGCAGGCTATTCCGCTGTATGTCTATGATGGCCTACCGCCAGACTCGATTATCGATCAGCCAGTTAATGCCATTCTGCAGCTCTCACAGCAGCGCATCGGTGAGCGCATTGCGGAAATGGTGTTACAACTGCTGGATGATAAGCCACTTAACCAACTTCAGACGCTGTGGCAGCCGGTGCTGCGCCTCACTTCTGACGCGCAATGATTGCGCCAGGCCCGAGCTGTGTTAGTCTTCGCCTGTTTCTTTCCAGCAGGTGTAAGCAATGAAAACCAGGCCGCCACGAGCCACAATCAGTGACGTTGCCCGTACGGCAAAAACCGGTAAAACCAGCGTTTCCCGCTATCTGAATGGCGAAGTGAATCTACTCTCGCCCGATCTCAAAGCCCGAATCGAACAAGCCATCGCCGAACTCAATTATCGTCCCAGCCAGATGGCGCGCGGTCTGAAACGTGGCCGCACGCGTTTGATTGGCCTGATTATTGCCGATATCACCAATCCCTACTCGGTTGACGTGCTGAGCGGCATTGAAGCGGCCTGCCGTGCGCAGGGCTTTACGCTGCTGATGTGTAACACCAACAATGAAGTCGATCTCGAACAGCACTATCTGCAATTGCTGAGCAGCTATCAGGTTGAAGGCATTGTGGTGAACGCCGTTGGCATGCATGAAGAGGTGCTGAATCGGCTGCAACAGTCGATGCTGCCGATGGTGTTGATCGACCGTAAAATCCCCGATTTCGCCTGCGATGTGGTTGGCCTCAACAACCTTGAAGCCTCAAACATTGTCACCCAGCATCTGCTGGATAATGGCTATCAGGCGCTGCTGTTTGTCAGCGAGCCGCTGGGCAGCGTCAACACGCGGCGCGAACGTCTGCGCGCCTTCTATGCCACGGTGCAAAACGCACCGCAGGTCGTGGCCGAGAATGCCGAAGTGGCGCTGCACCAACCCGCAGCGCTGGAACAGTTGCTGCTTGATTTCCATCAACGCCACCCGGGCAAACGCGCTGCGGTGATTGCCGCCAACGGCGCGCTGACGTTGCAGGTGGCGCGTGCCTTACAGCGCCTTGGCCTGCGCTGGGGCGAATCCATCGGCCTGCTCGGTTTCGATGAGCTGGAGTGGGCCGCGCTGGCGGGCGTCGGCATCACCACCCTGAAGCAGCCCACCTGGCAGATTGGCTATGCCGCGCTGGAGCAGGTCATCGCGCGCATTGAAGGCAGCGAACAAATCATCAGCGAGCAGCTGTTCTCCGGCGAATTGATCGTGCGCGGCTCCACCCAGCCGCTGCGCTAAGCCTCTTTCTTTGGCTCACTTCGTGAGCCTGATCATAATTCCGCGGTCTGCACCTTTCCTTTGGAACCGGTTCCATTTAGCTTTTTTATAACGAATGGGATGTGGTCTTGCCCGGAGAAAAGTGATGAAACCAGAAATTATTGTTGTAACTGCCGCATACGGCGCGCAGAAAGTGGCGGAGCTGGGTGGCCAGGCTGCACTGCTGCCGCTGATTAAACAGGCGGGTGCGGATGGCGTGGAAATTCGCCGCGAGCTGTTCAGTGAAAATGAGCTCTGCCTGCTGCATGCGCTGGGCAATGCGATTTCCCAGCATCAGCTGAGCGCCAGCTATTCCGTGCCGGAAGCGCTGTGGTTGGATGATGGCGCACTGAATCCGCGTCTGGCGCAGTTCCTGCAGGAAGCTGAACACATCGGAGCCAAACGGCTGAAGCTGGCGCTGGGGCATTTTGTTGAACTGGATACCAGCCCGCTGCTCGAGGTGTTGAACACGTCAAACGTCACGCTGGTGGTGGAAAACGATCAAACGCCGGACAGCAAACTGGCACCGATGCTGCGCTTCTTCCATCAAGCCTGCGATGCCGCGCTGCCGCTGGATATGACCTTCGATATGGGTAACTGGCAGTGGACCGGCGAAGACGGTTTACAGGCCGCCGCTCAGCTCAGCCGCTACGTCAGCTATATTCACGTTAAAACTGCAGTGCCGCACGGCAACACTTTCCGCGCTATCGCGCTGGATCAGGCCGACGAGAGCTGGCGTTCGCTACTCAAGGCGCTGCCCGTCGATGCGCCACGCGGTATCGAATTCCCACTGGAAGGCGCCGATTTGCTGGCGGTCACTCGCCATTACGTTGACCTGCTGCGTGCAGCGTAAGGAGCCGAAAATGACGCAAAAAACGCTGGATGTGGTGACGATTGGTGAAGCGATGGCGATGTTTATCGCCCAGCAAACCGGCGATCTCGCCGCGGCTGAAGGTTTCGTCAAGCGCATTGCCGGTGCCGAGCTCAACGTGGCGATTGGCCTGGCGCGTCTCGGCTTGAATGTAGGTTGGGTCAGCCGCGTCGGTGACGACAGCTTTGGCCGCTTCACGCTACAACAGCTGGAAAAAGAGGGTGTCGATCACCGCGGTGTGACCACCGATGCCCAATATCGCACCGGCTTCCAGCTCAAATCACGCGTTGATGACGGCTCCGATCCAGAAGTGGAGTATTTCCGTAAAGGCTCAGCCGCCAGCCACTTGTCGCCGGCCGACTTTAACGACGATTACTTTGGCAGCGCGCGCCACCTGCATCTGAGCGGCGTGGCGGCAGCGATCTCTGACAGCTCGCTGCAACTGGCACAGCACGCGGCGAAAGAGATGCGCGCGCGTGGCAAAACCATCTCCTTTGATCCCAATCTGCGCCCAGTGCTGTGGCGCAGCGAAGAGGAGATGCGTAAACAGCTGAATCATTTAGCGGAATATGCCGACTGGGTGCTGCCTGGTGAGAAAGAGGGTTTGATTCTCACCGGCTATCGTCAGCCAGAAGCGATTGCCGATTTCTACCTCGATAAGGGGGTGAAAGCGGTGGTGATTAAAACCGGCGGCGATGGCGCCTGGTACAAAACCGCCGACGGTGAGCAGGGCCAGGTGGCGCCGATTCATGTGGCAAACGTGGTCGATACCGTGGGTGCGGGCGATGGCTTTGCCGTTGGTCTTATCAGCGCCCTGCTGGAAGGAAAAACGCTGCCGCAGGCGATTCTGCGCGGCAACAAAATCGGTTCGCTGGCGATTCAGGTTGCCGGCGACAGCGAAGGACTGCCTACGCGCGCGGCGCTGGGCGATTACTAATAACTGCACAATCCCGTAGCGGCGCGATTCATCGCGCGCTTTAAGCAGCGGCTTCGCGGCCAGAAGCGCAATAAATTGCGCCGCTACGGGTCCGTACGAAACCAAACAGTCTGTACCTACAACAACGATATTGCGAGGCGCATCCACAGAATGCGCCCACCTCAACCAGAGGAGTCACCCATGAAATCGCAGACAATCGCGCCAAAACGCTGGTGGTTTATCATGCCCATCGTGTTTATCACCTACAGTCTGGCGTATCTGGACCGGGCGAACTTCAGTTTCGCCTCTGCCGCAGGGATTAACGAAGATCTGGGTATCACCAAAGGCATGTCATCGCTGCTGGGCGCCCTGTTCTTCCTCGGCTACTTCTTCTTCCAGATCCCCGGCGCGCTGTATGCCGAGCGTCGTAGCGTTAAGAAGTTAATTTTCTGGTGCCTGATTTTATGGGGCGGCTGCGCCTCGCTGACCGGCGTGGTGAGTAACATCCCAATGCTGGCGGCGATTCGCTTTGTACTTGGCGTGGTGGAAGCGGCGGTGATGCCAGCGATGCTGATTTATATCAGTAACTGGTTTACCAAATCGGAGCGTTCGCGCGCCAATACTTTCCTAATCCTCGGTAATCCGGTCACGGTGCTGTGGATGTCGGTGGTTTCCGGCTATCTGATTGAATCCTTTGGCTGGCGCGAGATGTTTATCATTGAAGGCATCCCAGCAGTCATCTGGGCGGTGGCCTGGTGGTTCCTGGTGCAGGACAAACCTGCGCAGGCCAAATGGATGAGCGAAAGCGAGAAAGCGGCGCTGCAGGTGCAGCTGCAAAAAGAGCAGGAAGGCATCAAAGCGGTACGTAACTACGGTGAAGCGTTCCGTAATCGCAACGTCATCCTGCTGTGCCTGCAATATTTTGCCTGGAGCATCGGCGTGTACGGCTTTGTGCTGTGGCTGCCGTCCATTCTGCGCAACGGTTCGCAGATGGGCATGGTGGAAGCGGGCTGGCTGTCAGCGGTGCCGTATCTGGTGGCGACCATCGCAATGATCGTGGTGTCGTGGGCGTCCGATAAGACCCAGAACCGCAAACTGTTTGTCTGGCCGCTGCTGCTGATTGGCGCGCTGGCATTCCTCGGTTCGTATCTGGTCGGCTCCAGCAATTTCTGGCTGTCGTATACGCTGCTGGTGATTGCCGGTGGTGCGATGTATGCGCCGTACGGCCCGTTCTTCGCCATCATTCCTGAGATGTTGCCACGCAACGTCGCCGGGGGTGCGATGGCACTGATTAACAGCATGGGCGCACTGGGTTCCTTCGTCGGATCGTGGATTGTAGGCTATCTTAATGGCGCGACCGGTTCGCCTGCCGCCTCCTACATTTTCATGGGTGCTGCGCTGCTGGCCTCGGTTTGGCTGACGTTGATTGTCAAACCGGCGCAGAACAAAACGCCGCCGCCCGTGCACGGGGCGAAGCACGCCTGAAAGCGTAAAAGATGAATTTTCGGGGCGACTGCGGTCGCCCACAACTCGTTCTACAGGGAGCAAAAGATGAAACCTGCTGTGATTCTGTATAAGAGCCTGCCAGAAGACCTGCGCACCAAGCTGGATGCCCATTTTACCGTCACTGAAGTCAATGATATTTCTGCGGAAACTATCCAGCAGCACAAAGCCCAATTCGAACAGGCGCAAGGTTTGCTTGGCTCAGGCGGCAAAGTGAATGGCGATCTGCTGGCAAAAATGCCCGCGCTGCGCGCCTGCTCCACCGTTTCGGTGGGTTACGATAACTTCGATGTCGAGGCACTGAATCAACGTAAGGTGTTGCTGATGCATACGCCAACCGTGCTGACCGAAACCGTTGCCGACACCATGATGGCGCTAGTGCTGAGTACCGCGCGGCGCGTAACCGAGCTGGATAAGTGGGTGAAAGCCGGCGAGTGGCAAGCGAGTATCGGCCCGGATCATTTCGGCATTGATGTGCACCACAAAACACTCGGTATTCTCGGCATGGGCCGCATCGGTCTGGCGCTGGCGCAACGTGCGCATTTCGGCTTCGGCATGAATATTCTCTACAATGCACGTCGTCAGCATGAAGAGGCGGAAACCCGCTTCGGCGCGCGCGCCTGCGATCTCGAAACCCTGCTGAAAGAGAGTGATTTTGTCTGCATCAGCCTGCCGCTGACCGAACAGACGCACCATATGATTGGCGCAGCGCAGCTCAAGCTGATGAAGCCAAGCGCGATTCTGATTAACGCGGGCCGCGGTCCGGTTGTTGATGAGCAGGCGCTGACGGCCGCACTGAAAGACGGCACCATCCACGCCGCAGGGCTTGATGTGTTCGAAGTTGAGCCGGTTCCCGCTGATGCCGAGATTTTAACACTGCCAAACGTGGTGGCTCTGCCGCATATCGGTTCAGCCACGCATGAAACCCGTTATGGCATGGCGCGCGACGCGGTGGATAACCTGATCGCGGCGCTGAACGGCAACGTCGAGAAAAACTGCGTCAACCCGCAAATCCAGGGTTAAGCTTGCTGTTTTAGCCATTGCGCCTGCCAGCGGCGGGCGCTATGGTGGTTCCCCATTCGATTTCACAACGTTTTAACTTCCTATGTCCTTTTCTCAGTTCGGCGACAAATTTACTCAAAATTCCGGCATCTCACGTCTGATGGAAGACATGGGTGAAGGCCTGCGCACGCCAGGCACCATCATGCTGGGTGGCGGCAATCCGGCGCAAATCCCGGCAATGAACGACTATTTCCACCAACTGCTGCTGCAGATGCATCAGGATGGAAAACTCAGCGAAGCGCTGTGCAATTACGACGGTCCGCGCGGCAAGGCGCTGCTGCTGGATGCACTGGCAAAGATGCTGCGTGAGGAACTTGGCTGGCCATTAACCGCACAAAACATCGCGCTGACCAACGGCAGCCAGAGCGCGTTTTTCTATCTGTTCAACCTGTTTGCTGGACGTCGCGCCGATGGCAGCAAAAAGCGCGTGCTGTTCCCGCTGGCGCCAGAATATCTTGGCTACGCGGATGCCGGACTGGAAGAAGATCTGTTTGTCTCTGCGAAGCCCAACATTGAGCTGCTGCCTGAAGGCCAGTTCAAATATCACGTCGATTTCGATCATCTGCCGCTGAATGATGATATCGGCCTGATCTGCGTGTCGCGCCCCACCAACCCGACCGGTAACGTGATCACCGATGACGAACTGCTGCAGCTCGATGCGCTGGCACAGCAGCATGGCGTACCTCTGCTGATCGATAACGCTTACGGTGTCCCTTTTCCGGGCATTATCTTTAGCGAAGCGCGACCGCTGTGGAACCCGAATACCATTCTGTGTATGAGCCTGTCGAAACTCGGTTTGCCCGGCGCACGTTGCGGCATTATCGTCGCCGATGAGAGCACAATTACGGCTATTGGCAACATGAATGGTATTATCAGCCTTGCGCCAGGCAGCATTGGCCCGGCTATGGCTAATGAGATGATCGGGCGTGGCGATTTATTGCGTCTGTCAGAAGAGGTGATTAAGCCGTTCTATCAGGCCAAAGTGAGCGAGACGATTGCGATTCTTCGCCGCTATTTACCGGAAGATCGCTGCCTGATTCACAAACCCGAAGGGGCGATTTTCCTCTGGCTGTGGTTCCGCGATCTGCCGATCAGCACCGAAACGCTTTATCAACGCCTGAAAGCGCGCGGCGTGTTAATGGTGCCGGGCCACTTCTTCTTCCCCGGCCTGGAACATGAATGGCCGCACACCCATCAATGCATGCGCATGAACTACGTGCCGGATGCCGAAAAAATTGAGCGCGCGGTGCAGATATTGGCGGAAGAGCTGGAAAGCGCGTTTAACGGCGAGTAAAAAATTCCGCGTTGTAGCCAGGTGCGCCTGAATGCGTACCTGGCTCAGTCATTTGTAAGGTCGTCAATTACATGACTTTAGCGTAATAACTCTATCTGCTGATGCTATCGTGCTCTCTCTGTGTGCGATGATTACCCGCGTAATGCTCAGTTTTTTGATTGCCTGATTCACCATTGCTTCACTCTCTTTGTCCAGTGCGCTGGTGGCCTCGTCCAGAAATAGAATCGCGGGTTTCTTGTATATTGCCCGGGCGATGAACAATCGCTGCTTTTGCCCGCCAGACAGTCCTTCACCCAATTCACCAATCAGCGTTTCATATCCCATTGGCATACGCATAATAACCTCATGCAAATAGCTGGCCCGAGCACACTCCTTCATCCACTCGTCATCTATTTCCTCTGCAAAGCTGCAAATATTCTCCCGGATGGAGCCGCAGAACAGTTTATCGTCCTGCATCACGCAGGCGATCATCTTGTGATAGTTGTTGATACCGATTTCATGGATATCGACGCCGTTCACTTCAACATTGCCACTCGTGGGAGGAAACAAACCGCACAGCACTTTCAATAATGTGGATTTTCCCGAACCCGACGAACCGACAATCGCCACACACTCTCCCGCTAAGATTGAAATGTTCAGCGCATCGAATATTGCCGGTGACTGACTGTCGTAGCGGTAACTAAGTTCATGCGTAACCAGCCTCATCGGCTGCATTAGCGCTTCGTAATACAGCTCCGGTTTGTAATTTTCGCGTGGGTGTAAAGCAATGTCGGAAATACGCTCGTTATGCAGACTCATCATGCGTAGCTGCAGTAAAAATTCCGTCAGCGATCCAACCCGATCCGAGAACTGTGCGCGAAAAGCGCTAAACGCAACAAACATGCCGATAGTCATCTGGTTATCGATCACGAGGAGGGTTCCCATCCACAGAACAACAACCTGATCGCAGGCGACAACAAAGGTACTGATACCGCCAAACAGCATATCCATTTTAGTAACGCGAATACCGGTGTTAATTGAATCGATTTCGAGATTCAGCCAGTGGGATACGCGGCGTTGAGCCATGCCCTGCATTTTAACGGCGGCAATACCGTAGAGTGTTTCCATAAAATACGAGCTGGCACGCGCTTCCCTGACCAATAACTCTTCAGAAAGTTGCCGGTAGTACTTGTAGGTTACCAGGCGCAGCAAAACATAAAATGTGGTAAACGCCATCACGATCCAGGTCAGCCAGCCGCCATACAGGACCATCATCACCAGCACGCCAATGACCATAATGCTGTCCATAATGCCGCCAACGATGCTGGTAGTGAAGGTGCTGCGCAGCGTATCCAGTGAAGCGAACCGAGACTGAATATCACCCAACTTACGCCGCTCAAAGTAGCCAAGCGGCAGGCGTACCAGATGATTGAACAGTCCAGATTGCCATTGCACGTTGATGAACGTTGCCATAACCAGCGCGGTCCAGGCGCGTCCCATACCCACGGCAGCTCGCAGCAGGATAAAAAAGAGTAATCCCGCACAGATTAAGGTCAGTAAACCCCGATCGCCTGCGGGTATGGCGTGATCCATCACCAGCTGCGTGCCGACCGGCATCACAAGATTGATGGTCTCGAACACCAGTGATAAGCAAAGTATTTTGCCGAGTACGGTCTTGAGTCCGTGCACGCTGGCGATCAGAGTACGCAAGCTGATTTTGTTATGGACGCTGTTGGCAGTAAATGTGCTTACTGGGCAGGCTTCGAGCGCAACACCGCTAAAATTTTTCGACAGCTCAGCGCGGCTGACCGTCCGGCGGCCGCGCGCCGGATCGTGTAGCACGACACCATTATGCCGAATGCTCACCAGCACGACAAAATGGTTGAATTCCCAGTGTAAGATGCACGGTATCTTCAATGCGCCTAACTCGTCGATGTCGAGTGAGAGAGGCCGGGTGCTCAGTCCTAGCTGATCAGCAATGCCCGTCAGTGCCGACAGTGTCGTGCCGCGAGCCGACAGGTTGAACTGTCGTCGCAGCGCTATCAAATCAACATTCTTACCGTAGTATCCACAGATCATTGCAAGGCAGGCCAGACCGCATTCGGCTGACTCGGTTTGATGGATCATTGGGACACGGTGGCGTAGCCATAATTCCAACTGACCGATCAGCGTTTTGCAGGTCAATCTACTCATTGACTGGCCCCATTACGCTGTGTTTCATGTCGTAGAACGGCGAAAACATCCATTGGTATAGTCTCCTTTTTTCAAGGAACAGCGTGCTCTGTGCTTTAATGCCATTCTCCAAACTCAGACGTTCACCACCATACATAACAGCCTGCTTATCTGGCCTGACAATAACCTTGTAATAGGGTATCGCGGCTGTTAAGGCAGATCGGGGGGCTCCTTGGTAGGTCAGCATTTCCTGAGGTGATGCAGGTGCTCTGGAGATAACAGTAACGGTGCCAGCAAACTGACCAAATTTCTCCGCAGGGAAGGCTTCATAACGAATATTGACCCGATCACCGAGGGTGAGATAAGGAATCGCGTCATTGGGAACCCACAGCACCAGGGTGTAATGATCGATAGTGTGGGGGAGAATTTGCAGCAGACTGTCGCCAGCGTTAACCATCTGTCCAACCGTAACGCTCAGTGAATCGATACGGCCGGCGGCCAGCGCTCGCACAATGATGGTTCCACCGGCATCAATGTTGAGCAGCTCTTTTTGCAATTCAAAACGTTGTAGTTCCATCTGGTAAATCTGATTGTCAAACTCGGCGGCCTGGGTATATATCTGGCTTTCCAACGCAGTTATCTGCAGCGCATTTTGATCATTCTGGCTTGATAGTCCGAGGAGATTGTTTTGTTGCTGATAATAGAGTGCCACTTGGTTGGTGAGTTGATCTTTATTTACCAATCCCCTGAGCTGATAACTTCGATAGTTATCCATATTCTCCTTAATAATACGGATCCCTTCCTGGGCGCGCCGGAGGATGTCAGTAGAGCGTAATAAAGCGTCGGTATATTGCTCTTTTTGTTTCTCCAGCATGTCGAGTGTGGCTTTTTTGCTGCTTTCAAGCCGGGTAATAATCTGTGCAATACGCTCAAGCTGATGATCAATATCCCGGCGTTGATTTTCACTGACCACGCCGCTACGGGTAGCTTTGCTGACGTCGATTTGGTAAACGGGCGCACCCGTTTCAATAACCTGCCCTGCCGTCACGAACTGCTTGACCACCACGCCCTGAACGCTGGAATAGACGTTGGCTGCGCGTGGATAAGTGGATATTTCTCCGGTGACGTTGATCCGTCGTGTATAAGTGCTAGCGATGACAAAAGTCAGAAAAATAGTCATAAAAAAGAGAGAAAGTCCCGCTATGAGCCAAAAAGGGATTCCGGGGAGCAGCAGAGCACGACCGCGCCATTTCATTCTGTGGTTTTCAACCGCTTCCTGGCGAAACAATTTAGTATTCCTTACTCATTTATTAGTGGCTGAATAGATAATTTCCATTGATAACAATGCCGTTCATAAAGGCATGCAGCAATACAGGTAATAACAATCCCTTTGACAAAACCCTCGCGGCAATCAGTGTTAAAGAAATAAGATAGAGAAGAAAGAGCGGCTTAAAACCTGAATGCTGTGTGTGTAGTAGAGAAAAAATCAAGGACGTTATCAGTGCAGAAAATACCTTACTGTTAGAAAAAACAGTTAACGCGCCAAATAACCCGCCCCTGATGGCTATCTCTTCATAAACGGGCACCATTAGAATGTAAGATATTTGCGTTAGAATAAGAGTATAGATAGGCAGCGAAATCTGCTGATGACTAACAACAATTTCATCCGTATGAAAAAAAACCTTTGGTATAATAAACTGGATGATTAAAATCAAAGATAAAAACATAATAAATTGTATGATCGTAAAATTACCGACGCCGAATCCCTCTTTCTTGCGGAATTTTAAAATATAAATGGGCACAATCACAAAAAACTCAATCAGAAAGCCATACGGTAAAAACAACCCAGACTCAATTAATTCTATTCGATTGGGGAAGATTAATGGAAAGGCCGTCAGTATAAACATCAGAAGAAAAAGAGATAAGTTTGACCAACCCTCCTTTTTAGTTTTTGTTTCCATGCAGCCTTTTCCCTTAGCATTATCTCGTCATCATGACATTTTGTGTTTTCTTGCTAAATAACGACTCACTTTACGAGCAAGAGAAACAAAGGATAGTAATGAACTGACAATCACCACCAACTTTGACAACTCAGGTGGCGGGGTGTAAATGAAGAATTTTGAAATAACCCCAGCCCCACTAATAAATAAAAAACCAGCCATCAAAAATATAAATAAAACCAAATTTTTGAATAAAAAGAGCACATCTAACTCCTGTTCACCCGCTCACAAATAAGGAGCGGGTGAGGGTTATCTATCGGCTGCAGGAACCGCCCATCCCACCTGAATTACAATTTCCAGATGAATTACTGTTACCGTTATTATTACCGCCGTTCCCACTTCCTGTGAAACAACCCCCAGCTATCGCTCCACCGACCATTCCCAGGCCTGCGCCGACTATTCCACCAGCGGCCCCTCCAATAGTGCCGGCAATGATGCCATTATTACAACCGACCACGTAACCGCTGTTGTAACCAGATTTACCTCCGGCGCCACCGTTATTGTTATTTTTTTTATTATTGGAGCCACGAGGGGGATCATTACGACCACCACCACCAGAAATGAGGCTTAGTAATTCTCTGTCAATTACTTTCATAAACAACTCCTTTGTTCAATTTTGTAATTTCACATACCTGTACAGCGATTAAATTAATAACTCATTTTTTATTTCGTGCAAAGCAATTTTTCTCCGAATTAATTAGCTGTTCTTGTAATAACAATCAAATAAAATAGCGACCTATTTAGCTAAGCTATTGTTTTTCAATTTTTATTTTAATCACATGGCCTGTGCTATTTTTTATATTTCTTCCCAGACAGACAGACTTTAAGATTAAAGTTAATCAGGCGTATTAGATTAGTTATTTATGTTAAAAGAAGAGTTTAATGCATCCGTTAATTCTTAGATGCAGGTGCCGAAAACGTTTTTTTCTTTATCGTTTATTCTATTAACGTCACTCCTTCCTCAGAGCATATTTACATCGCCGCCCCCAGCGACAACTGGCACCACTGCGCTAACTGCTGAATCGCCTGCTCCACTTCAGCATTCCAGCCAAAACCGGCATTCAGTCGGAAACAGTGATCGTAACGGTGATCGGTGGCGAAGATGTGTCCCGGCGCGATACCGATGCCGGCGTTGCGCGCCTTGAGAAACAGCGCGCGCACATTCAACGCGCCCAATGGCATTTCCACCCATAACACATATCCCCCTTCGGGATCGGACACGCGCGTGCCCGGCGGGAAGTAGCGCAGCACCGCCTGGCGCATATGCTGGATTTGATTCTTCAGCTCGCGCCGCAGCTTGCGCAAATGGGCGTCGTAGCCGCCGCTGCGCAGCAGTTCGGCTATCGCCGCCTGCGATAGCACGGACGTCCCCATGCTGGTGGTGTATTTCAGCGAGGCGATTTTGCGCATGTAGTTGCTGCTGTGCACCCAGCCGATGCGTATGCCGGGCGCGACCGTTTTTGAGAAGCCGCTGCACAAAATGGCATTGGGGCTAAAGGCGCGCATCGGGAACGGGCGGCGCTCGCCAAACGCAGTATCGCCGAAGATATCATCCTCGATGATCACCACATCATTCTCATCGGCCTGGCGCGCGATATAGGCTTTCTGTTCGTTGGGAATGCTTTTGCCAAGCGGGTTGTTGATGTTGTTGATGGTCAGATAGGCCTGCACCGCTTTGCGCTGAAACAGCGCCGTCAGCTTCTCCACGTTGACGTAGCCCGCCGGACCCGCCTCCACTTCAATCACCCGCAGATTGAGGTTATGCAGCATCTGCAGCAGCACAAAATAACAGGGTGATTCCACCGCCACGATGTCGCCGGGCCGCGTGGTCGCACGCAGCGCCAGCGAAATCGCCTCGATGCAGCCGTTGGTGATCAGGATGTCATCGGCATTGATATTGCAGCCATAATCCACCGCCCGGCGGGCAATTTCCGTTTTCAGCGGCATATAGCCGGTGCCTTTAACGGTGTTGCCCAGCAGCGCCGGTTTGCTATAGCCCATCTGGCGCATCAGCAAGCCGATCTTCTTCACCGGATAAAGCGAAATATCACCGTTGGCCAGATCGAGCCTGACGCGGCAATCCGAACCAAGCATCGCCAGATGCAGCTCAGTTTGCTCGTCGAGCGGCGCGACTTCGCGCGCTTGTTCAGCGATCGCCACGGGAAAAACGTTATCCGCCTTACGCGGCGCGACAAAAAAGCCGGACTTGGGACGCGCCACCGCGTAATGCTCATCCTCAAGCGTGCGTAATGTTTTGAGCGCGGTGGTCATGCTGACGCTGTACTGCGTCGCCAGCGTGCGCACCGAAGGTAGACGACTGTCGGGCGGCAGCGAACCGCTGTGAATGGCTTGTTTTATCTGCTCTGCGATTTGACGGTAACGACTGCCCTGTTCCGTTTCACCCGCCATCTGTTCCACCCTATTTCGTGCTGATCTGTGCGTTTTCACCAGATTACATTCAAAGTACTTTAGGCTGCATCAGTTAATTGTTAGCTCAGCGCAGGCGTTGCCGTTGCGCTTCCCAGTGAAAAATTCATTCCGTAGCACCTTCGTGGCCCATTTCCCGACTGTTACCGTCAGCACGGCAATAGCGATTTTATTAGCCAAAGGATGAAGTGAAAAATGAATAATCTGTCCACCATGATGAGAGACATTGAAGGATATCTCACCCCCACGATTATCGATTCAGCTCAGCACTGCGCACGCCGTTTACTTGCCGCCCTCCCCGATGCCGCACAGCCGGAAAATAACCGCGTGCTGCTGGCCTACGGCGGCGGCAAAGACAGCAGCTACATGGTGGCATATGTCCGCTACATTCAGGGACTGATCTGGCAACAGCACGGCAGCACCTTTCAACTGCGCATCAGCACTAACCGCCATGCGGCGATGAACGACAGCGTGATGGAGAATATCGATCGCGTGTATCGCGCGTTGCATATCTTTGAAGATGATTTCACCGAATGTCTGGTGACTGATGGCCTGCAAATCCGCCACTTCGATCGCCATCTACCCATGCCGGACAGCGTGCGCCAGCAGAATCGCAACGATGTGCTGATGAATGGCCACCGCTTCCGCGCCGATGCCCGCTCCACCTTTTGTAATGCCTGTAACCTCAGCATGGTGAACTCGTTTGGCCTGGCGGCGCATTACGACGGCGGCGTTGATGTGATCATCACCGGCGATTCGCCGCAGGAACAAACCGCTTATCTCGCCTGGGCGCGGCATCTTTCGCGTCTGTTTGACGCGCCGGTGGCGGATAAATCGCGCGGCTTTAGCGGCTTTTTGCAGACGCTGGATGGCGTGGCCGAGCGCTACTTCGCCGATATTTACGGCGCCGATCAGGTGACGCCCGCGCACCGCATTACCTGGCAACTGGCACGCGATCCACTGTTCTTCAACATCTATCAGGACACCGCCTATGAAGCCGGTGCGCACTGGGCGCTGCTGACTGAATTTATGCATTTCCGCTTTGATGAGCTGATGTTCAGCTTTTCCGAATCGGACTGCGGTAACCCAACGTTAATGGCACATATTCGCGGTCTGCGTGCGGAGACGCTGCTGCAGCGTAACTACGCCGAAGGCATTCGCGAATATGTGCGCTTTGCGCTTGGGCTGATGGTGAAAAAGGATTTCCCGCCGCAGCTGATCGATGAGATGGCGGCACGTTATCAGGACGATGAGGCGATTAAGCGCGCCCGCCAGCGCGCGGCGCAGTTCGCCGAGCAGGCATTTGGTCTGAATGAAACCCAGCTGATTTGCATGATCTATTCGCCGTTTATCGCCGAAGGACAGCAGCTGAAAAACTGGCTGCAGCAGTTGGTCGATGCGCCGGATGAAGCTGCGGTGCGCGCGCTGTTGCGCGGTGAAAGCGACGATCGGTTACTGGCACAGCAGCTTGAGCAACTTTCTGGTTTGACCGTCGCGCAGATGCGCCACTGCTGGCGCAGCGCACAGGTGAGTTCACTGCTGGACGATCGGCGCGGCGATGCGCTCTCACGCGTGCTGCGTTTTGATCCGCACAAAGCAGTGATTCAGGTGAATAACGGCGTGATGCACGACGTCGTCACTGAAGTGATCTCCGGGCGTTAACCCGGTAAGGCAACGCGATGAGAAAGATTTTCCTGCAGATCGGCGCCACCCGCGACGGACAAAATCCGTACTGTGCGGTGGCCAAACGCGACGGCTATTTTACCGTGCTGGCGGAAATGGGCGATTTCGTCGATTACCAATCGCTAAGCATTGCGTTGCCGTTCGATCTGATTGTGCGGCTCGATCGCCCGGAAAATCCGTGGGATGTGCTGCAAGCCTGTTTGCATGCCGGGCTGATGGAACATCCTCATGTGGTGCTGGCGGGTTTTGAAGCTTACAACGCCAGCGCCGGTCGCGTACGCGAGCTGCTGGCGGGACCCGATGCCGGGGCGAGCTTTATTCCACCGGATAAGTACGCGCAGCGCATGGCGTTGCGCAAAGCCTGGCAACGCTTTCCACAGCCGGAGTTTCGTTTCTTCGCTTCGCCGCTCAGCATCCGCGACGCGCGTGATGCCTTGCTTTATCCCTGCGTGATCAAGCCGGTTGACGGCGGCGGCGGTCTGGGTATCTGGCTGGTCAAAGAAGCCCGCCAGCTGGATGTGGTGATTGGCAAGCTGGTCGATACCATGAACTACGGCGGGCGCGGCTTCAGCGGCTTTATCGTCGAGAGTTGGCTGGCCGGCGATGAGTATTCGCTGCAAGGCGTGGTGGCGGACGGCCATGCGCTGGCGCTGACCTGCTGCCAAAAGGTGATCGAACATCACACCGATGCCGACGGCTGCGTCAGTTTTTACGAGTCCGGCCACGTGGCGGTCGCGGCGCAGCAGCTGCCTGCCAGCTTCTCCAGCCTGATGAGTTTCTGCTGCGAAACCTTTGGCTATCGTCAGGGCGCATTTCACATCGACTTTATTGTAGTGAATGGCGAACCGCACTTTCTCGAAATGGGCTTCCGCCTTTCGGGCATGGGCGTGGTGAATCTGGTGCAGGAAGTGACAGGCATCAATTGGGCTGAAGTGGCGTTTCACATCGAAGCCGGTCACGGCATGCCGCCGCTGCATTTCCCGCTGCAGCCGCTCGCGGTGGGCCGGGTACGCCTGCGCCAGCGCCTGCAGTATGACGCGGCAGAACGGTGGATCGCGCAGCATCAGCGCGGTCAGCTGTTGCCGCCGCTTAATCTGCCGACGCTGGCCGTTTCACCGCGCTCTTCTCTCTATGCAGATTTAACCCGTCACGCCGGAATTCTGGCGACCTTACGCCTTGCAGCCGCGAACCGCGACGAGATTCTGGCGGTGTTCCATCAGATTCTTGAGGTCTCATCGCTCACCACCAGGAGGGATTTACTATGTGCAGAATGATTGTGGCGCACGGCCAATTTGACGCCGCCGCAGTGCTGGATGCAGCCCGCGCCATGAGCTGTGGAGAAACCGCCACCCATGAAGGGCCGATAAAACAGCATCCCAACGGCTGGGGTTGTTTATGGCTGGAGCAAGGACACATTCGCACGCTGCACGGCACCGGCACCTTTGCCGATGCGCTGCCGACCATCGATGTTGACCGCCTGCGTGGCCGCTTTCTGGCGGTGCATGTGCGCCACGCTACGCTGAGCAAAAATCACGGTATCGAATTTTCCCACCCGCTGTGGCGCACTAGCGGCGCAACCCAGTGGTACATGATGCATAACGGGTTTTTGCCCACCGTCTACCAGCAGCTGGGCATGGCGGAGTCGCACTTTGATTCTGCCGAATACCTCGAATACATGGTTGATCGCGCCACGCCCGCGGATTTTACCCGCGATTATCTGCGCAACAAGATGGCGCAGGTGGCGCCGGGCGGCAGCTCTGCCAACGCGATTTTTGTCACCCGCGATAAAGCCTGGGCATGGCAATGGCATCCCGACGATACGCCCTATCCAAACTATTTCACGCTGCACCGTTTCCAGAATGACAACACGACGTTTATCTCTTCTGAACCCATTTCAACACTAGGCACGGCGTCTGAATGGCGTCGCATGAGCAACCATGAACTTCATGAATTTCCTTTAGGGGAGTGATCAACATGGCTATTTTCAATCAGATACGCATTATCAATCCTGACATGTTTGTGGAAAGCACCTGGCTGGATGACATCGTGACGGCGCGCGTGCCGCTGCTGGTTTTACGCAACTTTCTGACGCCACAGGTGCGGGAAGCCGTGGTCGACGATTTGCAGCAGTGCCGCGAACAGGTCCGCGTATCGCACTATCCAAACGGTGCGTTGACCACGCTCGGCCCCTATCTGGCAAAGCATACTGCCGCCCCGGAAAACTACTTCACCGAACTGCGCGATATTCAGTCGGCGCTGCCGCCGTCGCTGTACTGCCTGCGCGATCAAATCTATAACTGGGTGAAGCACGCGCTGCGCCTGGAGAGTCTGCAAACCGCCAGCGAACCCGATCTGGGCGATTACGCCGGTTCGATTGTGCGCTTCCACGCCAATGGCGTCGCCAATCCTCTGCATAACGACAACATCATGCGCGATGCCGCCGGCAGCGGATTGGCGGTGACTAACATTTTGCATCAGCTGAGCTGCGTGGTGTGTTTGCAGGAGTGCAATGCAGGTGGCGAGCTGCGCATCTTCAATAAGCAGTGGCAGCCGGTAGATGAACGTTTCAAAACGCCGGGCGAACTGGGTTATCAAAGCGGCGTCATCGCGCACAGCGAGGTGTGTGAGTTCTCACCGCGCAGTGGCGATATCTATCTGTTTAACCCCGCTTTTTATCACGAAATTGATCGCGTGGAAGGCGACACGCGCATCACCATGGGCTTCTTCTTTGGCCTGACCGACAAAAAAATGAAACACGCCATCGCCTGGAGCTAACGCCAGGTTTTAGACGAGGAGACGAGCATGAATACCTACGAAAAAATCACTGCGCTGCTGGATCAGCATCAGGCGCGCTATCGCGTGGTGGAACATGAAGCTAACGGCCAAACCGACCTGATCAGCGAAATTCGCGGCAACGATCTCAATCAGGCGGCCAAGGCGATGGTGCTGGAAGTGACGATGCCGGATGGTGCCGATGCGCGTTACCTGCTGGCGATTGTGCCAGGCGACTGCAAGATCAACTTCAAAAGCGCCGCGCGCGCTATTGGCGGCAAGAAGTCGAGCTTTGCACCGCCCGAGAAAGCGCAGGAGTTAACGCAGTGCGTGATGGGGGCGGTGCCGCCGTTTAGTTTTGATGATCGGCTGGCGCTGCGTGTCGATACGCGACTGCGCGATGTCGGCACGCTGTGGTTCAACGCCGGCGCCTTAGATCGCTCCGTTGCGTTGCAGGTGGATGATTTTTTTCAGGTTGTCGGTGATGAATGTTGTGCCGAGATCGCGACACCGGTGACGGCAACCGCCTGATCGCGGCAGTAAGGAATCTGTATGTCAGTCAAAGATATGTTGTTAGCCCTGCTGGTTGTGGTGGCGTGGGGCGTGAATTTCGTGGTGATCAAGCTGGGTTTGCAGGACATGCCGCCTTTCTTGCTGGCGGGGCTGCGTTTTAGCCTGGTGGCGTTTCCGGCGATCTTGTTTGTGAAACGTCCGGCGATTCCGCTGCGCTGGCTGGTGGTCTACGGCATGACCATCAGCTTCGGGCAGTTCGCCTTTCTGTTCCTTGCCATCAAACTCGGCATGCCGGCGGGACTGGCGTCGCTGGTGCTACAGGCGCAGGCATTTTTCACCCTGCTGCTTGGCGCGCTGTTCCTGGCGGAGAAGCTGCGCTGGAATCACATCGTCGGCATTTTAGTGGCGACGCTCGGCATGTTTATGCTGGCGACCGCCGGCATGGAAGGGCAAACCACGGCGGGCATAACGCTGACCACCATGATGCTGACGCTGGCCGCGGCGCTGTCGTGGGGGCTTGGCAACATCACCAATAAAATCATTTTGCGTAACCGCAAGGTGCCGGTGATGTCGCTGGTGGTGTGGAGTGCGCTGGTGCCGGTAGTGCCGTTCTTTGCCTGCTCATGGCTATTTGATGGCGAAGCATCGATTGTTACCAGCCTGCTGAACATCTCGCTGCAAACGGTGCTGGCGCTGATCTATCTCGCCTTTATCGCCACCATTGTGGGCTACGCGATCTGGGGCAATTTGCTCAGTCGCTACGAAACCTGGCGCGTGGCACCGCTGTCGCTGCTGGTACCGGTGGTGGGCATCCTCAGCGCAGCGTTGATTCTCGGCGAGACCTTGTCGATCCAGCAGATGATCGGTGTGGCGGTGATCATTCTGGGTCTGCTGGTGAATGTGTTTGGTGGCATGGTCAGTCAGCGCTTATTGGTGCGTACCTGACGTTTATCGCACACATAAAAAAACGCCGCGTTATGCGGCGTTTTTCGTCAACTCAGCAACCTGATTACAGGATTTCGATACGGCGCGGTTTCGCCTCTTCCGGGACGATGCGTACCAGATCGATGCTCAGCAGACCATTTTCCAGACGCGCATCGCGTACGGTGATGTGATCGGCTAGCTGGAATTTACGCTCAAAGTTGCGCTCGGCAATGCCCTGATACAGATACTTGCGCTCCGGCTGCTCTTCCGGGTGCGCACCACGTACCATCAGCACGTTATCGTGTGAGGTGATATCTAATTCGCTCTGGGCAAAGCCCGCGACGGCAATCGTGATGCGGTAGAAGTTCTCATCCACCAGCTCAACGTTATACGGAGGATAGCCCCCATTAGCCTGGTTCTGATTGGTCTCAAGCAGGTTAATCAAGCGATCAAAACCGATGGCAGAACGATAAAGTGGAGAGAGATCAAAATTACGCATAATAAGACTCCTGATAATCAGCAAGTTTAGGCAACCTTCCACCATGGACAGGTTGTTCAGCCCGCTGCTGTCCCTTCCGGCAACAGCAGCGTGACCGTTCCTTAAAAGTGGGTGCAGCCTGGTCGCTTTCAAGGGCCAATGCGTATTTTTTACAGCAATTCTGACGATATGGCATACACTCAGGGAACCATTCTCCTGAGATCCAAGACAAGGTCATAGAGCTTTGCGAAACGTCAGGTGACACACTCCAGCCAGGGCCATGCCATGACTGAAGGGATGATGATAATGAAGATGATGAAACGCTTTCCACTCACAGCTGTGCTGATTTGCAGCGCCTTTGCTTCTTCGGGCTGCTCCAGCGTGATGTCTCATACGGGCGCCAGTCAGGGCTACTATCCCGGTACGCGCGCCAGTGCAGAGATGCTAACGGATGACAAAACCAGTTGGGCAATTAAGCCGCTGGCCCTGATCGATTTACCCTTTTCAGCGGTGATGGATACCGTGCTGCTGCCGTGGGACTATTTCCGTTCCGATGACGACAAGAGCAAGGATTCCATCCACGAGCGTGTGATGCAGAGCGAAAAATTGGCCGGCACCCAAGCCAGCCTGGCGACCGCAGCCTCTACTCCGGTAACATCGCACTGACGCAAAACAGCTGGCGCCAACCGTCAACCTCCCGCATATAAGCGATCTGCTCACCATCCGGCGACCACACCACCGCATCACCGGATGGCGCGCGATCGCTACGTGGCGTCAAGCGCGTACAGTGTCCCGTCGTCACTTCACAACGCATCACACTGTTATCGCAGATAAAAGCGATGGCGCTGCCATCCGGCTGCCAGCTAAAAGCAGACTGGATGCTGCTTGCCAGCTGAGTTATCTGACGCGGCTGACCGCCATTGGGTGAAACCGTCCACAACTGAACGATGCCGTGCTCGTCCGCCAGCAAAAAGGCGATGGCGCTGCCATCCGCTGAGGCACGCAGCCAATGGCGCGGCTGCAGCGCCAGCCCTTTGGTATGCGTGACGCGCCGTTGCTGCACGCTGGCTGGTGGCGCAGGCAGTTTATCGGGCGTGCCCTGCAATGGTGATGCACCCGCCTTCGCGTAATCTGCGAGCGCTGCTGGCAGATCCACGACAAACACCTCAGGTACTTTTTCGCCGTTCGCATCGCGCGTATCGCCAATAAAGGCAATAGCCCAGCGCTGCCAGCTGCCGTCGGCTCTCTGGTAGCCTTGATTACCTATCCAGCACTCTTCATAGGCGCGGTCGATCTGGTCACTGCCCGGCTGCGGATCGCGCTGCGTCTGGCTGACCAGCACGCAATAGTGGCTGCCCTCATATTCTCGCGGATGCTGTTTGGGCGAACACACCGGATGCAGCGGCACTGCCACGCCGACATTGCGCAGGTCATCACGCGCATCCTTTTCATGCATCACGTGATCGTTATAGGTAAAACTCAGGCGCGAACCATCCGGACTGAAGACGTGCACATGCGATCCCCCGCGCAGCGCGCCGGGCGTATAAGGCGCGGTAATATCACAGGCGTCGAGATTTTCGGCAATGCCCTGCTGCACAATCACGCCGCGACGATGATGAAAATCGTAGCGCCAGTGCGCGTCCGGATGTTCCGGCCCGTGAATGCAGACGTAACGCGACGGCAGATCCGGGCTAACGGTGACCACGCCAACGTGTGCGCCATCGCGCGCCTGATACAGCACTTCTACAGCGCCGCTTGTCACGTTAACGCGCTCAATGGTCAGGCTGGTAAAGGAGGCGCCGGATGGCCGCACATCAAACGCCAGCCATTGGCTATCGCCGGTCCAGACGTTGATATTGGTCAGCTGATGATGGCGCTGGGCAAAGGTGAGTTGTTTTTCTGACATGAGGCAACCTTACATCTGACAGTTGCCGGATAAATTACGTGATTTGCTAGTGGGATGCGAATAAACCCGGTCGTCATTATCGTGCGGTTATTCGCCAGGTCGCCATAAATGGCGACCCTACAGCAAGGTTTTGTAGGGTGCGCATTCATGCGCACCTGGTTGGATTAACCCACGCGTTTTACATCACCGACCAGCAGGATATACGACAGCGCACCGATCAGCGCCACCGCCGAGATGTACACCAGCGCAGGGGCAAAGCCGTAATCCTGCGCCAGATAGCCGACGACCAGCGGCACGGTAATGCCGCCCAGGCCACCGACAAAGTTGAACATGCCGCCGGTCAAACCAATCAAACGCACCGGCGCCAGCGATGACACCAGCGACCAGGTGATCGAGGCGAAACCGTTGCCGAAGAAGGCGATGGCCATCAACGTCATGATCCAAATAGGGTCGTTCGTGTAGTTAGCGCCCATGATGCAGGTGGAGATCAGCAAACCACAGATGATCGGCGTTTTACGGGCAAAGCCAAGCGAACGACCGCTGCGCACCAGACGATCGGCGACGATGCCCGACAGAATCACGCCCACAAACGCCGCGAGGAATGGCACGGTGGTCATAAAGCCGGCGGTCAGCGCCGCGATGTGTTTTTCCTGCGTCAGATAGTTCGGGAACCAGGTCAGGAAGAACCATAGCGTGGAGGTCACGGCGAACTGGCCGAGATAGACGCCGCACAGCTTGCGATGGAACACCAGTTTCCAGTCGGCGGCGGTGAGTTTGGTGCGGGTTTTCTTCTCGCTCGGCGCATCACCATCGACCATCGCACCGCCTTCGCGGATGTAATCCAGCTCGGCTTTATTGATGCCTTTGCTCTGGCTCGGTGCCTGATAGAACTTAATCCAGATCAGCGACCAGATGATGCCGATACCGCCGGTGATGATGAAGACCCAGTGCCAGCTCAGCAGTTCCTGAATCCAGATCAGCAGCGGCGTCAGGAAAGCCAGGCCGACAAACTGGCCGGAGGTATAGAAACCAACCGCAGAAGCGCGTTCCTGCTCCGGGAACCAGCTGGTCACCAGGCGGTTATTGGTGGGGAACGCGGGCGCTTCGAATATACCGGTAATGGCACGCAGGCCAATTAAGGATAATAACCCCGTCGCGAAACCCTGAAATAGCGTTGCGACCGACCAGCCAAAAATGGCAATAAAATAGGTGACGCGAGAACCGACGCGATCAAGGAACCAGCCGCCGGGAATCTGACATAACGTATATAACCAGGCAAAGGCAGAAAATACATAGCCCATTTGCGCTTTAGTAATACCGAACTCCTCCTGAATATGGGCAGAAGCGACGGCTAAATTTGCGCGGTCAACATAACAAATCACCACCGTAATAAATATCATCAGCAGCGTGATATAACGACGGCGCGTCGGTTTGGCTTGCACAGCAGAGAGATCCATGGTGTTTCTCCGTCATCGGGTTTGCCGTAAAGGCGCGACAAAGCACGCCCCGACAAACTCAGGGTAGTGGTAACAAAGGTAAATCCGCCGAGGCGGTAATAAGCTGTGCCGGGAAAAAGGCTGAGTGAAGCCCTATGCCCTATTTCACCGGCATATAGATATTTTCAAATGACTATTTTTTTAGTGCGTGTTAATTACCATTCAGCAACTGAACCGTCGGGGAATCTCCAAAGTGGGTTTCTCCAGTCAGGTGCATTTTTACTACGCTCAATCACCAGCTCTTCGTTAATTTCCACGCCGAGGCCCGGTTTATTTAACGGATAGAAATGACCGTCATCCATTTTGAAATCGTCTTTATTAATCACGTAATCGAGCAGTTCGGCGCCCTGATTGTAGTGAATGCCCATGCTCTGTTCCTGGAACACCGCGTTGCGCGACACGAAGTCAACGTGCAGGCAAGCCGCCAATGCGATCGGGCCGAGCGGACAGTGCGGTGCCAGCGCGACATCATAGGATTCAGCCATCGCCGCAATCTTGTAGCACTCGGTGATACCGCCGGCATGCGACAGATCCGGCTGCAGAATCGCTAAACCGCCCGCTTCCAGCACGCGTTTAAACTCAAAGCGCGAGAACATGCGTTCGCCAGCGGCAATCGGAATGTGGGTTTGCGCGGCCAGGCGCGGATAATATTCCGCTTGCTCCGCCAGCACCGGCTCTTCAATAAACAGCGGGCGATACGGCTCCAGCTCTTTAATCAGCACTTTCGCCATTGGCGCGCTGACGCGGCCGTGGAAATCAAGGCCAAACTCAATCTCTTTGCCGAAGGCTTCGCGAATCTGCGCCACGGTATTCACCGCATCGTCGACTTTGCGGGCGTTATCAATAATGCCCATCTCTTCGCAGCCGTTGAGTTTAAAGGTATCAAAACCGATGGTGCGCAACTTCTTGATGCCATCAATGACGTCGGCCGGACGATCGCCGCCTACCCAGCTGTAAGCTTTAATGCTGTCGCGCACTAAACCTCCCAGCAGTTGATAAACCGGTACGCCCAACGCTTTGCCTTTAATATCCCACAATGCTTGATCGATACCGGCGATAGCGCTCATCAGAATCGGGCCGCCGCGATAGAAACCACCGCGATACATCACCTGCCATAAGTCGTTGATGCGCGCCGGATCCTGACCAATCAGATATTCAGACAGCTCATGCACCGCCGCTTCCACGCTGCGGGCGCGGCCTTCAATCACCGGTTCGCCCCAGCCAACGATGCCTTCGTCGGTTTCGATTTTCAGGAACATCCAGCGCGGCGGCAGGCGGTAAGTGGTCAGTTTGGTAATTTTCATCGTACAGCATCCTTATAAGCAGCAATAAATGCGCGAGCCTGTTCCACAGTGCGCGACAGCGGTTGTCCGGCGCGATAGAGATCGCTGCCCAAACCGGCGCCGATGCAGCCTGCGGCCATAAATTCGTGCAGGTTTTCCGGCGTCACGCCGCCCACAGCAAACACCGGCACCTCCGGCGGCAGCACCGCTTTCAATGCTTTGATGTAGCCCGGACCAAAGGCCGACGATGGGAAAATTTTCAGCGCCTGCGCGCCGGCCTGTAAGGCGGTGAAGGCTTCGGTGGCGGTGGCGCAACCCGCGGCGACGATCATGCCTTTGGAAACCGCCTGGCGAATCACTGCAGCATCGGTGTTGGGCGTAACGACTAATTTGCTGTTCAGCATCGCCAGCTCATCGACCTGCGCCGGATTCAGCACGGTGCCGGCGCCAATCAGCGCTTTATCGCCGAAGGTTTTCACCATCGCGCCAATGCTTTTCGCCCATTGCGGCGAGTTTAGCGGGATCTCAATCGCATCGAAACCCGCGTCGATCAGTGCGCCAACGTGCGCTTCCGCTTCGTCCGGCGTGATACCGCGCAAAATGGCGATCAGCGGGATTTTAGTTTGCCAGGTCATTCGCAATACTCCTTATTCCGTGCTGGAAAGCGCTATCGCCTGCCAGCGTGACTGAATCCAGGCCGATAAAGTGCAGCGCCTGATGATAACGTTGCGCCAGCGCGCTACCGGCAATAATGGTGATCGGTTGGCTTGTGACGTCGGCCCGTTGCGTCATCAGTGCCACTTCGTGACCAATCAATAAGCCTGAAAGGAAGTCGCTGATATGACGGCGATCGCGCGCGCCGAGCACGTGTGAAGCGCGTACTTCAAACAGGCGCGACAGAATCGAGGTATCGTTGCATCCCACCTGCAAACCGTCATGGAAAGCGGCGGCGTTCTCTTCCTGTTGAGGTAAACCGGCACCAATCAGCGATTGCTTGAGCAGCAGATGATGCAGTTCGCCGGTCATCACGGTACGGAAATCCAGCACGCGATCCTGCTCTACCTGCACCCATTTGGCGTGCGTGCCGGGCATCACGTAGAGCGGTGCGGGCTGCAATGCCAGCGCACCAAGCAGCTGCGTCTCTTCACCGCGCATAACGTTGTAGTTGTCGTCACGTTCGACGCTCAATCCCGGTACAATCCACGCTTTATCTTCAACGCGCGTTAGGCGACCCGCCAGCTCGCCCAGCGCCACCGGACAGGAAAGATAGGGCACCGACAGCCAGCCCGCATTGCTGCCCACCATGCCCGCCATCACCACCGGCACCTCGTTGACGGGCCAGCCGTCGGTGACGCTGGCAAACACCTCGGCTGGCGTGCGATCGCCAAGGCGCGTGACACCGGCTTCCGAACGGCGCTCAGCTACGCAGGTACCGCCCTGATAATGCCAGGCGCGCAGATTAGTTGAGCCCCAATCAATCGCAATATAGCTGGTCACATAATCTCCTTGAGTCGCGCCGTTGAGCTGGCAATCATCGCTTTGGCGGCCTGTTCAGCCGCATCGCCATCCTGATGACGAATGGCATCGAACAGCGCTTTATGTTCGGCTAAGGTGCGTGGCATGTTGCCTTCATCGGCCATATAGGTTTGCGCGAACACCGCTTTTTGCAGCTGGCTGATCGCCACGTTGAGCTGTTGCAGCACCGGGTTATGCACCGAATCCAGTACCGCTTCGTGATAGCGGATATCCGCTTCATTAAAGGCTTCACGATCGAGGTGATTGGCCACCATTTCGTTATAGGCCAACTCAATCGCCGCCAGATCGGTTGAAGTCGCGCGCTCGGCTGACCAGCGCGCAATCTGCGGCTCCACCAGCACACGCACTTCGTTCATCGCCGCAATCAGACGCGGGTCCTGATCGTGCGCCAGCGCCCACTGCAACACATCGCTATCCAAATAGTTCCACTGATTACGTGGCGTGACGAAGGCACCGCGATAGCGCTTCATCTCCATCAAGCGTTTGGCCATCAGTGAGCGAAACACTTCACGGATAATGTTGCGTGAGGTGCCAAAGCGTTCGCACAGTTCAGCTTCGGCGGGCAGCGCCGCGCCAGGCACAAACTTGCCGGCCACAATCTCTTCACCCAGCGTCAGGATGATGCGCTCTGTTTTGCTTAATTGTTCTTGCGTCATGATGTTCCATTCCGTGAAAGGCGATAACGCATCAGATTACTGCTTTCGCTCAGCGAAGCCCAACGGCCGCCTGAGTCCGTGCCGCCGATTGTAGTACCATTGAGTGAAGTTGTACTACAATCTGGATCACAAAATAGACAATCCATACACCGAGGTGCGAGGGGGAGAATCAGGGGGAATAGCAGCGGACAGCAGAGCGCTGCCCGCAAAGGAGATTTACAGCACCAGCTCTTCAATAGCGTGCGCGACGCCATCTTCCATGTTGGTTTTGGTAATGAACTGCGCGATTTTCTTCACCGAATCAATGGCATTTCCCATTGCAACGCCGGTACCGGCGTACTCAATCATGGCTAAATCATTTTCCTGATCGCCAATCGCCATCACTTCTTCACGCGCCAGACCCAGCTTATCCGCCAGCATTTTTACCCCTTGTCCTTTATTCACGCGTGAATCGAGGATTTCGAGGTAATAAGGTGCGCTTTTGAGAATGGTGTAGTTGTCACGCGCCTGTTGCGGCAAGCGCTGAATGGCGGAATCCAGCAGATCCGGCTTATCGATCATCATCAGCTTAGGGAAGCGCGTGGCGCGATCCATCTCTTCCACAGAACGATAGCGCACCGGAATACCGGTCAGGCTCGCTTCATGGATGGTGAATTCACTGAGATCTTTATTCGGCGTGTAGAGGTAGGATTTATCGAAAGCCTGGAAGTGAACGCCAAGGTCGCGCGCCAGCTGTTCGATATAAAGATAATCGTCGAAACCCAGGGTAATTTCGGCAACACATTCGCCATCGTTAGCACGATGTACCAACGCACCGTTATAACTGATGCAGTATTGGCCTTCATCAACCAGATTCAGTTCCATCAGATAGCGCTGAATGCCGACGTACGGACGACCGGTGGTAAGTACCACCATTACGCCTTTTTTATGTGCGCGTTCAATCGCCGATTTAACGGCGGGCGTAATCTCGTGCTGCGGATTGAGCAGCGTGCCGTCCATATCGATTGCAACCAGTTTTATTGCCATAACATCCTCGTTGAGTCAGGGTTTTGATCAATGCTAGCGCGATTCAGCTCACATTGACCAGTTTCGCGCCCGACTTCAGATTTTTCCCCACGCAAATAAAAAAGGCCATCACTCCTGTGATGGCCTTGAATACAGGGCGTTAAAGGATGACCTTAGTGGCTCATCGCGTCCTTTTTCATGCCCATTTCCTCTTTCTTCATGGCATCTTTCTTCATGCCCATCGCATCTTTGTGCATGCCATCTTTCTTCATGCCCATTGCGTCTTTGTGCATGCCGTCTTTCTTCATGCCCATTGCATCTTTGTGCATGCTGTCTTTCTTCATGCCCATTTCATCTTTGTGCATGCTGTCTTTCTTCATACCCATTTCATCTTTTTTCATCGCATCTTTGCCCATGGTATCCGCAGCATAGGCGGTAGACAGAGTCATCATTGAAGCGATAAAGGTTGCTACGATTGCGTTTTTCATAGGGTGTTTCCTTATAGTTTTACGAATATCAATGGTGTTGGCGCAATAAGGCACCGGATTAAGGGATCAGCTTCCGCCGAACCAGTTGTAGCCTTCGTCTTCCCAGTAACCACCGGAATAACGATTGGTTATTTCAATCACCTGAATATGCTTCGGATTTTTATATCCCAGCTTGGTGGGAATACGGATTTTCATCGGATAACCATATTTGGGCGGGAGTATTCGCCCATCCCAGCTCAATGCCATCAGGGTTTGTGGATGCAGCGCCGAGGCCATATCAATGCTGGTGTAGTAATCGTCCGCACATTTAAAGCTGACATATTTGGCCGACGTATCGGTACCAATCAGCCTGAGAAAGTCGCCGAAACGCACGCCGCCCCAGCGGCCAATTTCACTCCAGCCTTCCACACAGATATGGCGCGTAATCTGATCAACCTGTTGCATGTTGTAGAGCTCAGCTAGCGACCAACTGCGTTTATCACTCACCAGCCCGGCAATCTCCAGACGCCACCGATCGCCGTTGACCTGGGGAATATCTTCTTCGCCGTAAAAGGCGTTAAACGGAAATGAGGGCGCGATGCGATCGGCGCTGTATTCCGGAGAGAGATGGGCAGGATTAAACAGCCAGCTCTGCACGCGATCGTTAAAGCGGGAAAATCTGTTCAGCACGCTATCGATGTCGGGTTTATCACTGAGATCGCAGCCCGTCAGCATTACCACGCCGCCGAGCGTTAAGCCCTGGCGTAAAAATCGGCGGCGTGAGGCGGAATCCAGCTTTCGCGCCAGTAGCTGCTGCGCTTCTTTAACCAGGGCATCCGCATCACCGGGAGCAATATCGACCTTTAATTTTTTCATCTCGCTCTCCTTAGCGTCCACGCAACATGGCAAGCAGGGTTTTTGGCACCAGCGCGACCATCAGCAGATGCACCATGACAAAGCCCACCAGCGCGGCCATCGCGTAAAAGTGGATGTAACGTGCCGCTTCATAGCCGCCGAGGAGATCGCGTAACACGCCAAACTGCACCGATTTCCACAACACCAGCCCTGACAGCACCAACAGCAGGCCGTCCAGCATCACAAACAGATAAGCCGCACGCTGGATGTGGTTGTAGTGACGCAGATCCGCATGCGCCAGCTTGCCTTTCAGCGCGCAGCTGGCATCGTGCAGCAATCCCCGCAGACTTAGCGGTAGAAATTTCTTCCTGAAGCGTCCAGTAACGACATTCATCGTGAGATACAGCACGCCATTCCCGGCAAAAATCCACATCGCGGCGAAGTGCCATTGCAGGGCGCCACCTAGCCAGCCACCGAGGGTAATTTCACCCGGAAAATAAAAGCTAAAAAGTGGCGAGGCGTTATAAATACGCCATCCGCTCAACGTCATGATCACTATGGCCGCCGCATTCACCCAGTGACACAACCGCAACCATGCTGGATGAACCACAAGTGAGCGTTCAGGCTTTTCATCCCTCTGCATTTCCATCCGTTTCTGACCCTGCTGTTTAACGTCTGAGTGCTATGGTGCCGAATTGTTGTTCACCGAAGCCTCACGAGGAGTTAAACAAAACGTGAACACTTTGAGGCGATATAAGCGCTAACATTGATTGAAGTGGCGCAACAGGAAGGGATGATGATCGACGCAAAGAGAGTGCTTATTGTCGAAGATGACAGCGGAATAGCCGACGTTCTGCGCTTAAACTTTCAGGATGAAGGTTATGATGTAACCCATGCGGCTGATGGACACCTCGCCGTCCATTTATTGGGAACCCAGCAATGGGATGCTTTGATTCTTGATCTGATGTTGCCCGGCATTGATGGTTTAGAGATCTGTCGCCGCGCCCGCGCAATGAAACGCTATACGCCGATCATTATGATCAGTGCACGCTCCAGTGAAGTGCATCGCGTTTTGGGCCTTGAGTTAGGCGCAGATGATTATCTGCCCAAACCCTTTTCCGTGGTGGAACTCGTCGCCCGGCTTAAGGCACTGTTTCGCCGCCAGGAAGCGATGAATTTAAATTCGCGCCTGGAAGCGGGCACGCTGCATCACGATGCATTAATGATCGATCCGGTAGCCCGTGAAGTGTGGCTGGAGAATAAGCCGATAACCTTAACGCCGCGCGAGTTTGATCTGCTTTACCACTTCGCTAAACATCCTGGAAAAGTGTTTTCCCGCCTCAATCTGCTCAATCAGGTTTGGGGCTATCAGCACGATGGTTATGAACATACGGTTAATACTCATATCAACCGCTTACGGTTGAAAATTGAAGATAATCCCGCCGAACCGCACTACATCCTGACGGTGTGGGGCAAAGGCTATAAATTTTCGCTGCCGGCGAAGTAGGTTTAATGATGAAACGCCTGACACTCAGCCAGCGCCTGGCGCTGGTTTTTGCTTCCCTGCTGTTACTTTGCACACTGCTGTCAGGCTGGATGCAGATTCGCATCAACGCGCAGTACGGTAGCGCCGTGGTGCAACGTTTGTCCGACGGACTGGCGCGCAGTATCGCCAGCCTCAACCCCAATATGATTGGCGAGCAGGGCGTGAATCTGCCGCTGATGAAGGCACTGTTCAGTGATTTGATGGTGCTCAATCCCAGTGTGGAAGTCTATTTGCTCGATTTACAGGGCTATATTCTGGCTGATGCGGCACCGCCTAATCATGTCAAACGCAGCCGCGTGAGCCTGGCTCCAATCCATGCGCAGCTTAATGGCACCGCTTCGCCAGTATACGGCGATGACCCACGTAATTTGCTGGAAAATAAAGTGTTTAGCGTTGCACCGCTTGCCCTGCATGGCCAAACGGTGGGTTATCTGTATGTGATTTTGCAGGGCGAGAACTATCACCAACTGGCGCAGGAAGCGCAGATCGATATTCTGATGCACACATCATTTTGGTCATCTTTGCTGGTGGTGTTGTTTGGTCTGACGGCGGGCGCGGTGGCGTTCAGTTTAATCACGCGCCCTATGCGCCAGTTGACGCAACGTGTTCGTGAACTCAACCGGGAAGACATGACGGCAATCAAGCAGCTGGCGGAATTACCGTTGCCACAGCCGCATGAGAAAGATGAGGTCAGTGTATTACAGGGCGCGTTTGTAGGTATGGCGCGACGCGTCGCCTTTCAGTGGGAGAAGCTGGCTTATCAGGACCAATTGCGGCGTGATTTCGTGGCCAATATTTCACACGATTTGCGCACGCCTCTGACGACGTTGCACGGTTATCTGGAAACCTTGCTGTATAAATCGGACAGCCTGAAATCGACCGAAAGCCAGCGTTACCTGCACATTGCGCTCTCGCAAAGCCAAAAAGTCAGCATGCTGGCGCAGCAGCTATTTGAACTGGCGCAGCTGGAATATGGCGTAATAAAGCCCAATCGTGAAATGTTCAGCCTTTCAGAGCTGACTTACGACGTGGTGCAAAAATTTGAGTTAATGGCCAGCACGCGCAATATCCGCTTTGTGGTGGATATGCCCGAACAGCTGCCGCAGGTAAATGCCGATGTTTCGATGATCGATCGCGTGCTGACCAATCTCTTTGATAATGCTATCAAATACACGCCGGAGGCCGGAACCATTGAGGTCACGCTGCGTAGCGCCGAACGCGAGGTTGAAGTAAGTTTGAAAGATTCGGGACCCGGCATTCCTGATGCGTTACGTGCCACACTGTTTGAGCGTCCGTCTGCATTAACGCACGCCAGCACGCGGAAAAACAGCGGTGGTCTGGGATTGATGGTGGTGCGCCGTATTCTGCAGCTGCATGAGCGTGATATTCGTCTGGATGAACAAACATCGGGCGCCTGCTTCCGCTTCTCCATCCCGCGCTAAAAACAAAAAACCCTTCCTAAGTGGAAGGGTTTTTTCGTGTTACCCGCTCGATTAGATATCGATGTTGGCGGCTTTCAATGCGTTCTCTTCGATGAAGGCACGGCGCGGTTCAACCGCATCGCCCATCAAGGTAGTGAACAGTTGATCGGCAGCAATCGCATCCTTAATCGTCACGCGCAGCATGCGGCGACTATCTGGATCCATGGTGGTTTCCCACAGCTGCTCTGGGTTCATCTCACCCAAACCTTTATAACGCTGTACTGACAGACCACGACGCGACTCTTTCACCAGCCACTCAATCGCCTGCTCGAAGCTGGTCACCGGCTGGCGACGCTCGCCACGTTCAATATAGGCATCTTCTTCGATCAGGCCGCGCAGCTGCTCGCCCAGCGCACAGATTTTGCGGTATTCCGGCCCATCGATGAACTCGCTATCCAGTGGATAATCGGTATCAACACCGTGCGTGCGGACACGCAGCACCGGTTCGAACAGGTTCTGTTCGTTATCAGCACGAACCTGCGCCAGGTAGCTGCTGCCGTGCGCTTCACGCTCGGTCAGATACGCCACTAAGCCATCGATCCAGCCTTGTACGGCGGCTTCATTACTGAGGTCGCTTAAGGTTGGATGGTAGATCAGGCCACGCAGCAGAGCCGATGGGAAGCGGCGCTCCATACGTTTGATCATGCGCTGTGTGCTGTTGAAATCCGCCACCAGCGTTTCCAGCGGCTGACCGCCTAACGCAGGCGCGCTGGCGTTGGTGTGCAGCGTAGCGCCGTCGAGCGCGATGGAAATCTGATACTGATCCATCGCTTCGTCGTCTTTAATATACTGTTCTTGCTTGCCTTTCTTCACTTTGTACAGCGGCGGCTGAGCGATATAGACGTGACCACGCTCAACAATTTCCGGCATCTGACGATAGAAGAAGGTCAACAGCAGCGTACGGATGTGCGAACCATCGACGTCAGCATCGGTCATGATGATGATGCTGTGATAACGCAGTTTGTCCGGATTGTATTCGTCACGACCGATACCACAACCTAACGCGGTGATCAGCGTGGCGACTTCCTGCGAAGCCAGCATCTTGTCGAAACGCGCTTTCTCCACGTTCAGGATTTTACCTTTCAGCGGCAGAATCGCCTGGTTCTTACGGTTACGACCCTGTTTGGCTGAACCGCCTGCGGAGTCACCCTCCACCAGGTAGATTTCAGACAGCGCCGGATCGCGCTCCTGACAGTCAGCCAGTTTGCCTGGCAGACCGGCTAAATCCAGCGCGCCTTTACGGCGAGTCATTTCACGTGCACGACGCGCCGCTTCACGCGCGCGCGCTGCATCGATAATTTTACCGACCACGATTTTGGCGTCAGATGGGTTTTCCAGCAGGTATTCCGCCAGCAGTTCATTCATCTGCTGCTCAACCGCCGATTTCACCTCTGAAGAGACCAGTTTGTCTTTGGTCTGAGAAGAGAATTTCGGATCCGGCACTTTCACGGAAACCACCGCAATCAGGCCTTCACGCGCATCATCACCGGTGGCGCTGACTTTGGCTTTTTTGCTGTAGCCTTCTTTATCCATGTAGGCGTTCAGGGTACGCGTCATTGCCGCACGGAAACCGGCCAGGTGCGTACCGCCGTCGCGCTGTGGAATGTTGTTGGTGAAGCAGTAGATGTTTTCCTGGAAACCATCGTTCCACTGCAGCGCCACTTCCACGCCAATGCCATCTTTCTCAGTAGAGAAATAGAACACCGTTGGATGAATTGGCGTTTTGTTCTTGTTAAGGTACTCAACAAACGCCTTGATGCCGCCTTCGTAGTGGAAGTGATCGTTCTTGCCGTCGCGTTTATCTTCCAGACGAATCGAGACGCCAGAGTTAAGGAACGACAGCTCACGCAGGCGTTTCGCCAGGATCTCGTACTCAAACTCAATCACGTTGGTGAAGGTTTCATAGCTTGGCCAGAAACGCACGCGGGTACCGGTTGCATCGGTATCGCCTGATACCGCCAGCGGTGCCTGCGGTACGCCGTGCTGATAAATCTGATGATGCACTTTGCCTTCGCGACGAATAGTCAGCTCCAGCTTCTGTGACAGGGCGTTAACCACGGAAACGCCGACGCCGTGCAGACCGCCAGACACTTTGTAGGAGTTATCATCAAATTTACCGCCGGCGTGCAGGACGGTCATGATCACTTCCGCCGCAGAGACGCCCTCTTCCGGGTGAATGCCGGTCGGAATACCACGGCCATCATCTTGCACTGAGACCGAGTTATCGGCATGAATTGTAACGGTAATGTCACTACAGTGACCGGCGAGCGCTTCGTCGATAGCGTTATCCACGACTTCGAATACCATGTGATGCAGACCGGTGCCGTCATCCGTATCGCCGATGTACATACCCGGGCGTTTGCGTACCGCATCAAGCCCTTTCAGGACTTTGATACTTGAGGAGTCATAAGAATTCGACATCAACGTTTCTCGCTCATTTAATCTTCAGGTTGAACCACTATTTTACCCTGTTCCACGCGGAACATCTTGCCCTTTTCATCACTCATGTCGATTACATGCTCGACACCAATGGCGCTGACAAATACTTGAGCCTGCGTGGCTTTTAAGCGTTCAGCTAGCAGCCGACGACGGGTGTCATCCAGCTCTGAGGCAAAGTCATCAATCAGATACAAACAGCGTCGTCCGCTGCTGCGCGTCAGATATTCGCCCTGCGCTAAGCGCAGCGCACACATCAGCAGCTTTAACTGACCGCGTGAGAGTAAATCTTCCACCGGCGTCCCTTCAGCACGAATACGAAAATCGGCTTTATGTGGGCCGCTGGCGGTATAGGTGAGCGCGCGATCGCGCTCGAAATTGCGTTCCAGCAGTTCGGCGTAGTCGCTCTCTTTGTCCCAGCCACGCTGGAAAGAGAACGCTAACTCGAACTCCGGTAAAAATTGGCCACAGGTGGCGATGATCTCGCGGGAAATCGCCGCGCTGTATTCGGCGCGCCATGCGCTGATTTGCTCAGCCAGCGGCACCAGCTCCTGATCCCAAGGACGAATCTGGCTATAGCGCGATACCTGACGCAGCGCCGCATTGCGCTGTTTCAGCAGACGACGCAGATTGCTCCAGGCATGGAAAAAGCCGGGCGCGGCGTGAAAACATCCCCAATCGATATAGGCGCGACGGTATTTGGGGCCGCCATTCAGCAGCGTAAAACCTTCCGGCGTAATCAACTGCATGGGTAACAGTTGCGCTAACTCGGCGACTTTGTGACCGTCGCTGCCATCGATGCGGACTTTGCTGTCACCAGCACGATTTTTGGTGAGACCCACCGACAGTTCGCGTTCACTGCCTTCAATACGGCCGTGCAGCACAAAGGCATCCTGATCGTGGCGAATAACGCGGCCAGCCTGCAAACTGCGAAACGCGCGACCGTGGCCCAGCGTATAGATCGCCTCCAGCACGCTGGTCTTGCCGCTGCCGTTAGCGCCCACAAGGAAATTAAAGCCCGGCGCCAGCGTGAGATCGGCCTGCTCGATATTACGGAAATCTTTAATCAGGAGGCGGGTTAAAGCCATGAATCATTCCAGCCAGAAGGGGGTTGCCTAACATTAATAATCCAGGCCGTCGGCGGCGCAGGCAGTCTGGTCACGGCCAGCGCGCAGGCCCTGGGAGCATACTGAAGTATGTGACCAGGGGCGAGCACTGCCCGGGACCAGAATGGCAAGTAAGCCAGGCCGATATTTTCTACTACAAGCGCATTGGCATGACTACGTATGCCGCGGCTGGACTGGCAACATCTTCAATCTGCACGCTCGACACCGAATCAGTCAGCAGCAAACGCACGTTCTCGCACTTCAGCGCATTCAGTACATCCAGCACATAGCTGACGTTGAATCCGATCTCCAGATCGGTGCCATTGTAAGAGACATCCAGCATCTCTTCCGCCTCTTCCTGTTCAGGGTTGTTAGCAGTAATTTTCAGCTGATTTTCGGTGATGTAGATGCGAACGCCGCGGAATTTCTCATTAGAGAGAATCGCCGCACGCGCAAATGCCTGCTTCAGAATATCGCAGCCGGCTTCTAATGCTTTATCCGGATTCTTCGGCAATACGCGGCGATAATCCGGGAAACGACCATCAACCAGCTTCGAAGTGAAGATAAAGTCACCGACGTGTGCGCGGATGTTGCTGCTGCCAATTTGCACCTGCAGCGGCGTTTCGCCCCCGTCGAGCAAACGCATCAGCTCAATCACACCTTTACGCGGCACGATCACCGAATGATTCGGCAGCGCCTGACCAATCGGCATTGAGCACACCGCAAGGCGGTGACCATCGGTAGCGACGGTACGCAACTCTTCACCTTCGGTTTCGAACAGCATGCCGTTAAGGTAATAGCGCACATCCTGATGCGCCATTGAGAACTGCGTGGCTTCAATCAGGCGTTTTAACGTCGCCTGCGGCAAGGTGAATTCCACCTCACTCTGCCAGTCATCCAGATTCGGGAAGTCGCTGGCCGGCAACGTAGATAGCGAGAAACGGCTGCGGCCTGAACGCACCAGCATTCTGTCGCCTTCCAGCGTCAGGCTGATTTCAGCGCCTTCCGGCAAACCGCGGCAAATATCGAGGAATTTGCGCGCCGGTACCGTGGTAGCGCCCGGTTCGTGGGGCTGCGTCAGCGCCACACGCGCCACCATTTCCATTTCCAGATCGGTGCCGGTCAACCGCAGCGAACTTTCGCTGACCTGCAGCAGTAAATTTCCAAGAATCGGCAGCGTTGGGCGTCCGCCAAGCGGACCGCTGACCTGTTGCAGGGGCTTCAGTAACTGCTCACGTTCTACAATAAATTTCATATGCGTCAGGAAGATAGTGTTCGAATGAGGTTAGAGAAATCTTCTTTGATGTCGTGGCTCTCTTCACGCAGTTGCTCGATTTTACGGCAGGCGTGAAGCACGGTGGTATGGTCGCGGCCACCAAACGCATCGCCAATTTCCGGCAAACTGTGGTTGGTGAGCTCTTTCGCCATCGCCATCGCCATCTGGCGCGGACGCGCTACCGAACGCGAACGGCGTTTCGACAGCAAATCCGCCACTTTAATTTTGTAATACTCGGCCACCGTTTTCTGGATGTTATCAATGGTGACCAGTTTTTCCTGCAGCGCCAGCAGATCGCGCAGCGCTTCGCGCACGAAATCGATGGTGATGGCGCGACCGGTAAAGTTCGCATTGGCAATCACGCGGTTCAACGCGCCTTCCAGCTCTCGCACATTGGAACGCAGACGCTTAGCAATAAAGAACGCCACTTCGCCCGGCAGACGGATGTCGTTTTCATCGGCCTTCTTCATCAGGATCGCGACACGCGTTTCCAGTTCAGGCGGCTCGATCGCCACGGTTAATCCCCAGCCAAAACGCGATTTCAGGCGATCTTCTACGCCGTTGATCTCTTTTGGATAGCGATCCGAAGTCAGGATGATCTGTTGATTGCCTTCCAGCAGCGCATTAAAGGTGTGGAAAAACTCTTCCTGCGAGCGCTCTTTATTAGCAAAGAATTGGATGTCATCGATCAGCAGCGCATCAACCGAACGGTAATAACGCTTAAACTCTTCGATAGCGTTGTTCTGCAGGGCTTTGACCATGTCCTGCACAAAACGTTCGGAGTGCATATACACCACTTTGGCATTCGGCTTACGCGCAATAATGCCATTTCCCACCGCGTGCAGTAGGTGAGTTTTACCCAAACCGGTGCCGCCATAAAGGAACAGCGGGTTATACGCGCCGCCAGGATTATCCGCCACCTGACGTGCCGCCGCGCGCGCCAGCTGGTTCGATTTACCTTCAACGAAGTTGTCGAAGTTATGACGGTTATTCACGTTGGAACGGTAAGTGACATCGGCCGGCGCGGGCACCGAATCCCAGCTTGGACGCAGAATTTGCGTTGGCGCGGGACGATTTTCAATCGGTGCAGGCGCGCTGTAATTGGAAGTGGCCATCGCCGGTTGGCTGGTTGTCACCTGAGCGGTAGGGCGAGTGCCGACTTCAAAACGCAGTAATGGCACATTCGCACCGCAGAACTCGTTCAGCAGCCCATTGATACTATTGAGATATTTATCTCTAACCCAGTCGAGTACAAACCGATTTGGTGCATACAAGGTCAGCGTATTGTCGTTCAATTCAGCCTGCAGCGGACGAATCCACATGCTGAATTCGGTGGCAGGAAGCTCATCCTGCAAACGGGCAAGACACTGTTGCCAAAGCGTAAGTGACACGGCGGACTCCACTCGTACAAAATCGATAAGAATTTTAGGCGCTAATAAATAGAAACGTAATTTTTAGACACAGGCGGTTGGAAAGCGCCTGCGACCGCTATTCGCGGTAGTCTTCCCCGGCGATCGCAGTGAGGATCGCCAGCGGAAGGGCGGATCATAACGTAAAGCCGCCGAGAGATCTTCCCTTTCTACACAGTTTTGATCCAATTTATCCACAGGCATCGGTAGCGAAAATGAGTTTACGCTTTCTGGCAAAAAAGCCAGCGTTAATCTGGCTGAAACCGTTATTTTTTCTGGCTGGCTCGCATTTCCGCGCAACAAACCTGCAAATTGATCGCAAGAAGATCCTGCGCGATCCTTGCGCTTTAACCCACAGCCCGTATAATTCCCCACCCGGCATTATTGCGTGAAGCCTTGATGCCCGGAATCAGCGGGCTGTATCTGGGTTTCCAGGTGCCGCGACCAGCGAAGTAAATTGACTCTGGACTGTACAATTATTACAATCCCGCCTCTTTATTAAAGATACATTGAGGCGTTGGTCGATTTACTGGCCCGAAAACGCGTCACCCAGTGAAAATTTTCAAGTTTAGGTAGAAATCGCCATGAAACGCACTTTTCAACCGTCCGTACTGAAGCGCAACCGTTCACACGGTTTCCGTGCTCGTATGGCAACAAAAAATGGTCGTCAGGTTCTGGCACGTCGTCGTGCTAAAGGCCGTTCTCGTCTGACCGTTTCTAAGTAATAAAGCTAACCCTCGTGGTTAAGCTCGCATTTCCCAGGGAGTTACGTTTGTTAACTCCCACTCATTTCACTTTCGTCTTCCAGCAGCCACAAAGAGCCGGTACGCCGCAGATCACCATACTCGGCCGACTTAATTCGCTGGGGCATCCCCGCATCGGTCTCACCGTCGCAAAAAAACATGTCAAACGTGCCCATGAACGCAACCGGATCAAGCGATTGACCCGCGAAAGCTTTCGTCTGCGTCAACATGAGCTGCCTGCAATGGATTTTGTGATCGTGGCGAAAAAAGGGATTGCTGACCTGGATAACCGTGCGCTGACGGAAGCGTTGGAGAAATTATGGCGTCGTCACTGTCGCCTGGCTCGCGGCTCCTGATTGCCCTGATACGCGTTTATCAACGCGCCATCAGCCCACTGCTGGGACCTCATTGCCGGTTCCATCCCACCTGCTCGCAGTATGGGATTGAGGCCTTACGCCGTTTTGGTGTTGTAAAAGGCAGTTGGTTGACGATAAAACGCGTATTAAAATGCCACCCTTTGAACCCGGGTGGTGACGATCCTGTGCCGCCAAAAACCTTTGATACCAGAGAACATTAACGATGGATTCGCAACGCAATCTCTTTCTCATCGCTTTTCTGTTCGTGTCTTTTATGATCTGGCAAGCCTGGCAGACGGACCACGCTCCGCAGCCACAGCAAACTCAGACCACACAAAACACAAGCAGCGCAGCGGGTGATGCCGCCACTTCCGGCGTGCCGGCTAGCGGACAGGGCAAAACGATCACCGTTAAGACAGATGTCCTGTCACTCAACATCAACACGCGCGGTGGCGATATTGAGCAGGCTCAGCTGCTGACTTACCCGGACAAACTGGGTTCAGATGCACCGTTCCAGCTGCTTGAGACCACTCCAGCATTCGTTTATCAGGCGCAGAGCGGCTTAACGGGCCGTAACGGTCCGGATAACCCTAACAATGGCGCACGTCCGCTGTATACCACTTCACAAGATAGCTTCGTGATGGCCGATGGTCAGAGCGAGCTGCGCGTGCCGTTGACCTGGACCGGTGAAAACGGCGTGGTTTACACCAAGACCTTCGTCTTCAAGCGCGGTGAGTATGCGGTTAACGTTGACTACAACATTAACAACACGACTCAGCAGCCGCTGGAAGTGTCGATGTTTGGTCAGCTGAAGCAGACCATTGATGTGCCTAAGCACCGCGATACCGGCAGCAACAACTTTGCTTTGCACACCTTCCGTGGTGCAGCGTACTCAACCAGCGATGCGAAATACGAAAAATATAAATTCGACACCATCGCGGATAACGAGAACCTGAACACCACCACCAGCAATGGCTGGGTGGCGATGCTGCAACAGTACTTTGCTACCGCTTGGGTGCCACGCACACAGGGTAACAACACGCTGTACACCAGCAACCTCGGTAATGGCGTAGCGGCAATTGGCTACAAATCTGCACCGGTTACCGTTGGTGCAGGCGCACAGCAAGATCTTGGCGCAACGCTGTGGGTTGGCCCGGAAATTCAGGACCAGATGGCGGCTATCGCGCCTCACCTGGATCTGACCGTAGATTACGGCTGGTTGTGGTTCATCTCTCAGCCGCTGTTTAAGCTGCTGAAGTTCATCCACAGCTTTATCGGTAACTGGGGCTTCTCCATTATCGTTATCACCTTCATCGTTCGTGGCATCATGTACCCGCTGACCAAAGCGCAGTACACCTCGATGGCGAAGATGCGTATGCTGCAGCCGAAAATTCAGGCGATGCGTGAACGTTTGGGTGATGATAAGCAGAAGCAGAGCCAGGAGATGATGGCGCTGTATAAGGCGGAGAAAGTGAACCCGCTGGGCGGCTGCTTGCCTCTGGTTATCCAGATGCCGATCTTCCTTGCCTTGTACTACATGCTGTCAGGCTCGGTTGAACTGCGTCATGCACCGTTTATTCTGTGGATTCATGATTTGTCCGCGCAGGACCCGTACTACATTCTGCCGATCATCATGGGTATCACCATGTTCTTCATTCAGAAGATGTCACCGACCACCGTGACCGATCCGATGCAGCAGAAGATCATGACCTACATGCCGGTTATCTTTACCGTGTTCTTCCTGTGGTTCCCTTCAGGTCTGGTGCTGTACTACATCGTCAGCAACCTGGTAACCATTCTCCAGCAGCAGCTGATTTATCGCGGCCTGGAAAAACGTGGCCTGCATAGCCGTGACAAGAAGAAAGCGTAACGTCTGACTGCCATCAGCAGCAGCGTATAATCAAAGGGCGACATTTATGTCGCCCTATTTTTATTTATTAATACCCTAAAAGTTTAAGGTGGAATCATGAGCCACAGCGACACCATTGTTGCCCAGGCGACGCCTCCCGGCCGTGGCGGCGTCGGCATTCTGCGTATTTCCGGTGCCAAAGCCGCTGACGTGGCGCAAGCCGTGTTAGGCAAGCTGCCGAAACCGCGCTACGCCGACTATCTGCCTTTTAGCGATGTCGATGGCAGCGTGCTCGATCAGGGCATTGCGCTGTGGTTTCCTGGCCCGAACTCCTTTACCGGCGAAGATGTATTGGAGCTGCAAGGCCACGGCGGTCCGGTAATTCTCGACCTGCTGCTCAAACGCATCGTGGCGCTGCCCGGCTTGCGTATTGCTCAGCCGGGCGAATTCTCGGAACGCGCCTTCCTCAACGACAAACTCGATTTGGCACAGGCCGAAGCGATTGCCGATCTGATCGATGCCAGCTCAGAGCAAGCAGCCCGTTCCGCAGTAAACTCGCTGCAGGGCGCATTTTCCCTGCGCATCAACGCGCTTGTGGAAGCACTTACTCACCTGCGCATCTATGTGGAAGCGGCCATCGACTTCCCGGATGAAGAGATCGATTTCCTTTCCGACGGCAAAATTGAAGCACAGCTCAATGTGGTGATCGGCGATCTCAACGGCGTGCGTGCCGAAGCGCGTCAGGGCAGCCTGCTGCGCGAAGGGATGAAAGTGGTCATTGCCGGTCGTCCGAATGCCGGTAAATCGAGCCTGCTGAATGCCTTAGCCGGGCGCGAAGCGGCGATTGTCACCGATATCGCTGGCACCACGCGCGACGTGCTGCGTGAGCATATCCATATCGACGGCATGCCGCTGCACATCATCGATACCGCCGGTTTGCGCGAAGCCAGCGATGAAGTGGAGCGAATTGGTATCGAACGCGCCTGGCAGGAGATCGAGCAGGCCGACCGCGTGCTGTTTATGGTCGATGGCACCACAACGGATGCGACCCAAGCCGCCGCTATTTGGCCCGATTTTGTCGCGCGCTTGCCGGATGCGCTGCCAATTACCGTGGTACGCAACAAAGCGGATATGACTGGCGAAGTGCTGGGTCTCACTGAAGTGAATGGTCACTCACTGATTCGTCTCTCGGCGCGTACCGGTGAAGGCGTGGAAGCGCTGCGCGATCACCTGAAACAGAGCATGGGCTTTGCTGGCAACATGGAAGGCGGCTTCCTCGCCCGTCGCCGTCATCTGCAAGCGCTGGAGTTAGCCGCAACGCACTTAGAACAGGGTAAACATCAGCTGTTAGGCGCGTGGGCCGGCGAATTACTGGCGGAAGAGTTACGTTTAGCACAACAGGCGCTAAGCGAAATCACCGGTGAATTCACCTCCGATGATCTGCTGGGACGAATCTTCTCCAGTTTCTGTATTGGTAAGTAAGACTTCCCTGGCTTTCAACAGGTAGCTCTCTGAGCTACCTGCAATTCTCCCGCCCAGAACCTTCCATGCGTCTTTGTTATTTGGCTCCCCTTGCGCTTTGCAGTATAACGATCACTGCCCGGCTAACCGGTCCTGCCGGGTACATTCACTATTCATGCTAAATATTGGGCGCACATTGCCGCCCGAACAGGAGAGAAACATGAGTACAACGCTCGACAGCGTGGCGCTGAACGCGCTGTTTAATGAAGCCCGCACCCACAGTTACTGGCAGGACAAACCAATTTCTCAGGAGGTGCTGAAGCAGCTCTATAACCTGACCGCGCTGGGGCCGACTTCTGCTAACTGCTCGCCGGGTCGTTTTGTATTTGTGACGTCGCAGGAAGGCAAAGAGAAGCTGAAACCGGCGCTCTCGTCTGGCAACGTCGACAAAACCATGGCGGCGCCGGTGACGGTGATTGTGGCGTGGGATCCGGAATTCTACGAAGCGTTGCCAAAGCTGTTTCCACATGGCGATGCACGCAGCTGGTTCACCAGCAGCCCAGACCTGGCGAAAGAGACCGCGTTCCGTAATAGCAGCCTGCAGGCAGGATATTTGATTCTGGCAGCGCGTTCGCTGGGATTGGATGCGGGCCCTATGTCCGGTTTCGATCCGTCAAAAGTGAACGAAGCGTTCTTCAGCGAGAGCAAATGGCAGGTGAATTTACTGATTAATCTGGGCTACGGCGAAGCCAGCAAACTGCACGCGCGTCTGCCGCGTCTTGGCTTTGATGAAGCCAGCACTTTTGCCTGAGTGAGGAAAGGCGTCGGGCTTAACCCATGACGCCGATTCCTGCGCGGTTAGCCCAGTGAATGGAAACCGCTGTTGAAGTAGATCATCGGCTCTGCCGCTTCACCAGGCAGAGCGATGCCAACAATCCGTGCCAGCAGCACGCTGTGCGTGTTCCACTCCACCACTTTCTCCAGCTGACAATCAAAGCTCACCAGCGCATCAGCCAGGATCGGCGAGCCGGTATTCAGCGTCTGCCAGGCGCCATTGTGAAAACGCTCGGACCGGCGAGAAGATTGGCTGAACTGGGCACACAGGTCATCATGCTGTTCACGCAGCACGTTAACGGCAAAATGGCCGGCTTCGATAAAGGCATCATGACTGGATGCACTGCGATTGACGCACACCAGCAGACTTGGCGGCTCAGCAGCCAGCGAGCTGACTGATGTCGCAATCAGCCCCAGCTTTTCGCCCTGAAATTCGGTGGTAACCAGAGAAACGCCCGCCGTTAAGCGACGCATGCCGTGACGAAACTCATCAAGAGAGATCGATTCCTGGCGAGTAATAGCGGTAACTGACATAGAAAACTCCGACGTGCATGCTTCTAAGATGCGCACGATTGGCAGATGAATAAATGGGTTAGCGCACTTCAATGTGCCTTTTTTACTGCCCAAATCCTACACCACATCAGACCGTTCGGCACCCGTTCAGCGATGAATCTGCAAAAGCGTTCTATGCAAAGTTGCCAAATGGGATTGTCGCTCGGCTTCGTCCTTATCTGAAATATCGTCTTATCCCTCTTAAGCCGGATGCAAACCCATGAGAAAATTCTTACAATAGCACTGATGATTATTCGACCATTTTCACGGAGCGACAGATGGCTAGTCATTTTGTTCGTTGGATAGGTAATCCGCCCTTCTCTTCAGAGAACATGCGGGTTCCACAGGATGTGATCAACAGTGCCGACCGCTTCGCTGACAAGCGGCGCGGACGCTTTTTAGCGGCGCGCGAACTGCTGGCGCAGTTAATGCTGCGCGTCTATGGCATTCATGAACTTCCGCAGCTGATCACCACCAGCAGCGGACGTCCCCGTTTTGCTGATCCCACGCTACCGGATTTCAGTATTTCCTACGCTGGCAATACCATTGGCGTGCTGCTGGCGGAAGAAGGCGGACGCGCTGGGCTGGATATGGAAATAGTGCGCGCCCACAGCCGTCAAACTCAGGAGATGCTGACGCAGGATCTCTCCTCCGGCGAAAAAGCCTGGATCAACGCGCAGCAGGATTTCATGGAAGCGCTGACGCAAATCTGGACGTTGCGCCAAAGCATTCTTAAGCTCACCGGCGAATCTGATAGCGGCATTGATTCCCTGCGTTTGCATCCCGCAGCTGGCCGACTGCGCTCTACCGTGTTTCCCGATATTCAGGCGGTATGTGATGCCGAACCTACACTGGTGTGGTCGTGTGCGCTGTCGCCAGGCACCGGACGCTTACGCCTGTGGGAGATTGATGGCGCGCAGCAATGGCAATCGCTGCGCGATGTCGAGATGAGCAAACCCAACATGGGGCCGCGCACCTTGCGCCTGACCAGCTTGGTCACACCGCATGAGATGGGGCATCCATAGTAATAAAGGCCGCAGTCGCGGCCTTTATTGGTTTAGTGGGAGTCGATAAAGACGATTTTCAGCACGAACAGCAGAGCAACCACCACCACGCACGGGCTGATTTCACGCCAGCGGCCGGTACCTAATTTCATCACGCAGTAAGAGATAAAGCCCAGCGCGATGCCTTCGGTGATCGAGAAGCTAAAAGGCATCATTGCGGCAGTGACAAACGCCGGAACCGCTTCGGTGAGGTCGTCCCACTGCACGCGAGATAGCGATGCCGTCATCAGCACGCCAACGTAAATCAGCGCACCCGCCGCCGCATAGGATGGCACCATCGCGGCCAGCGGTGACAGGAACATCACCAGCAGAAAAAGAATCCCGGTAATCACCGCCATCAAGCCAGTACGTCCGCCGATCGCCACGCCGGACGAGCTTTCAATATAAGCGGTAACTGAAGAGGTGCCGATCAGTGAACCGGTGACGGAACTAATGCTATCGACATACAGCGCCTGCTTCATGCGCGGGAAAGTGCCTTTCTCATCGGTCAGTCCGGCTTTATCCGTCACGCCAATCAACGTGCCGGATGAGTCGAACAGGTTAACCAACATAAAGGAGAAGATCACACCGGCCATACCAATGTTGAACGCGCCTTTGATATCGACCTGGCCCACTACGGAGGTGATAGCAGGCGGCGGCGCAAACACGCCGCTGAATTTCACATCGCCAATTATCAGACCTAGCGCGGTGGTCACCACAATCGACACCAGCACCGCCGCATGAATGTTACGCGAAGCCAGAATAGCGATGATAAAGAAGCCAAGCGCACCGAGCAGCACGCTGTGCGAGGTCAGATTGCCGACGGCAACGATAGTATCGGCGTTCGGCACGATGATGCCGGCATTTTTCAGCCCCATCATGGCGATAAACAGGCCAATACCGGCGGTGATGCCGACGCGCAGGCTCAGCGGAATATTCGCAATCATCCAGTAACGCACGCGCAGCAGCGTGAGGATCAGTAGACCCAGTGCGCCCCAGAAAATCGCGCCCATGCCAATCTGCCACGAGTAGCCCATTGCACCGACCACCACAAAGGCGAAGAAGGCATTGAGGCCCATCGCCGGCGCCAATGCCACCGGCAGATTCGCCACCAGCCCCATCAGGATGCTGCCGAACGCGGCAATTAAGCAGGTAGTCACAAAGACAGCCTGGGTATCCATGCCCGCCACGCCAAGAATTTGCGGGTTAACAAAGACGATGTAGACCATCGTCAGGAAAGTGGTGCACCCGGCGATCACTTCTGTACGCACGGTGGTGCCGTGTTCCTGCAGTTTGAAGATGCGCTGCAAAAGACCCTGATTATTCATTTCACTGTTCCGATGAAAAAATTTATCGCCGCGTATCGTATAGAGTTTGGCGCGGCAAAACACTGATTATTCGCAACCGGTTGCTCAGGGTCGCTTTCTGCGCTCAGTACGCTAGAGTGTCAGCTTATTGTTTAACAAAAGGATGATGTGCGATGTCGGTTGAATGTATTTTTTTTGATTGCGACGGCACGCTGGTCGACAGCGAAGTAATCTGTACGCAATCTTACGTCAACACCTTTGCCCGCTACGGTATTGAGCTCTCGCTGCAGCAGATGTTTGAGCAATATAAAGGGGTGAAGCTCTACGACATCATCCGCGACGTGGCGGCAGAACATCAGGTTGAGTTGCCGCTTGAAGAGGTGGAAACCGCCTATCGCGCCGAAGTGGCGCGACTGTTCGATCTCGATTTAAAGCCGATTGACGGTGCCAACGCGCTGGTGGAGCGCGTAAAAGTGCCAATGTGCGTGGTTTCGAACGGCACGGTAAAGAAGATGCAACATTCGCTGGGCTTAACCGGCATGCTGCCGTATCTGGAGGGGAAATTGTACAGCGGTTATGACATTAACCACTGGAAGCCCGATCCGGAGCTGATGTATCACGCGGCCGAGCAGATGCAGGTGCCGATTGAGCAATGCATTCTGGTAGATGATTCAGAGGCGGGCGCACGTGCGGGAATCGCCGCCGGGATTCCGGTGTTTTACTACTGCGCCGATGCGCACAATCCCGAGTTAGATCATCCGCTGGTGACGCGCTTTGATGATATGGCGCAGTTGCCGGATCTGTGGCGCGCACGCGGCTGGGATTTGGTGGGATAGGTGCTGGCTGTCCCCCATCCCGGCCTTCCCCCACGAGTGGGGGAAGGAGACGCTGCCACATGCAACTCCCCAACTACCCTATAGCAGCATCATCCTCCCCCACTCGTGGGGGAGGATTGAGGAGGGGGACAGCCAGCACAATCCAAATCAGCCAATCGCCCCCAGCGAATCCTCGTTGCTCTGCTTCTTCGGCAGCAGGAACAGCGTGGCAACGATATCCAGCAGATAAATCAGCGCCAGCAGCGTAATCGCGGCGGTGAAAGAGATGTTGGTGGCCAGCAAACCAATCACCAGCGGACCAAAACCACCCACGCCACGCCCAAGATTAAACAACACGTTCTGTGCTGTCGCACGTGCTTGCGGCGGGAAGGTATCTGAAATCAGCGCGCCGTAGCCGCCAATCATACCGTTCACAAACATCCCCATCAGCGCGCCAGTAAACAGCATCACCGTTGGATCGCGTAGCTGTGCGTACACCACCACCATCACCACCGCGCCGAACTGGTACAGCAGGAAGATTTTCCAGCGCGCGAAGCGATCGGCCAGTACGCCAAACAGCCAGATACCGAACGTCATGCCCACCACCGTCACCGCAGTCCACAAGCCAGATTTGGTCAGGCTGAAACCGAAGTTGGAGGAGAGATAGCTCGGCATCCAGATCATCAGCCCGTAATAACCAAAGTTTTGCACTGAGCAAAGGATGAATATCCCCAGACTGGCTTTGCTGGTCGCGCGATCGGCGAACAGCAATTTAATACGCGCAGCGAAAGAGAGCTGCGGCGTTTTCTCAACGTGGCGGGTAAAGCCTTCCGGCTCGCCCATGCTGCGACGAATAACAAACGAGACCAGCGCCGGCAGCAACCCGACGAGGAACATGCCGCGCCAGCCAATCACGCTCAGCAGCGGCGGCGTGATAAAGGCCGCCAGCAGCACACCAAGCTGCCAGCCAATGCCAACCCATGCCGAGGCGCGATTGCGCTTCTCTTTCGGCCAGGCTTCGGCAATCAGCGCCATGCCGATGCCGAATTCGCCGCCCAACCCCACGCCTGCCAGCGTACGGTACGCCAGCAAGTCCCAATAACCCTGCGCCACGGCGCACAGACCGGTGAATACCGAGAACATCAAAATGGTTATGGTGAGAATACGGATGCGGCCATAACGATCGCTCAGATGACCAAATACAATGCCGCCGATCACCGCACCGATCAGTGTCCAGGTCACCAGGGAACCCGCCTGAGAAGGATCGAGCGCCAGCGAGACGCTGATCGCCGGCAGCATAAAGCCGAGTATCAGCAGATCGAATCCGTCCATAGCGTAGCCGCTGATGGCAGCCACCATGGCTTTCGCCGGCGTTATGGCTTGTTTTGTAGGAGTTGGGGAGGACATGCGGCAGCACCTTGCAGAAAAAAGTGCGCCAAGTATAAAGAGAGGGAATCGTTGAGAACAGGCAGAATTTAAGCAGGCGGCCCGTTAGCCACAGTGGCAACGGGTCGCCAAAGCGATAATCAAGAGGGTTTATTGCTACCGTCGTCACCCGACAGCAGTTCATCCAGCTTGTCGCCGCCCACATGACGGAAATCCTGACCTTTGACGAAATAGAAAATAATTTCGCAGATGTTCTGGCAGCGATCACCGATACGCTCGATGGCGCGCGCGCAGAACAGCGCGGTCAGCACGCTGGGAATGGTACGCGGATCTTCCATCATATAGGTCATCAGCTGACGCACGATGCCTTCATACTCTTTATCTACCTTCTTGTCTTCACGGTAAATTTTGATGGCTTCGTTGAGATCCATGCGCGCAAACGCATCCAGCACGTCATGCAGCATCTGCACGGTGTGATGACCGAGCGCTTCGAGGCTTACCAGCAGCGGCAGATGCTGCTGGCTGAATTTCTCCAGCGCGGTGCGGCTGATTTTCTCCGCCACATCGCCAATGCGTTCCAGCTCTGAAATGGTTTTGATGATCGCCATCACCAGGCGTAAATCGCTGGCGGTAGGCTGACGTTTGGCGATGATGCGCACGCAGGCTTCATCAATCTCCACTTCCATCATGTTGACCTTCTGGTCGCCGTCGATCACGTGACGCGCCAGCTCGCCATCCTGGTTGTGCATCGCGGTGATGGCATCCATCAGCTGCTTCTCAACCATGCCGCCCATAATCATCACTTGCGTGCGAATGTGCTCCAGCTCCGCATTGAACTGACCGGAGATGTGTTTGTTCAGATTTAAATTATCCATGTGCGTCTCCTGAATCAGCCGTAACGACCGGTGATGTAATCTTCGGTCTGCTTCTGTGCGGGCTTAGTGAACAAAGTATCGGTATCGCTAAACTCAATCAGCTCGCCCAGATACATAAAAGCGGTGTGATCAGAACAACGCGCGGCCTGCTGCATGTTGTGGGTCACGATTACCACGGTGTAATCCTGCTTCAGCTCGGTGATCAGCTCTTCGATACGGCCGGTTGAGATGGGATCGAGCGCTGAACACGGCTCATCCAGCAACAGGACTTCCGGACGAATCGCGATACCGCGAGCGATACACAAACGCTGCTGCTGACCGCCGGAAAGACTGTAACCGCTCTGATGCAGCTTGTCTTTGGTTTCATTCCATAGCGCCGCTTTGGTCAGCGCCCACTGCACGCGCTCGTCCATATCGGCGCGCGACAGCTTTTCAAACAGACGTACGCCGAAAGCGATGTTGTCGTAAATCGACATCGGGAACGGCGTCGGCTTCTGGAATACCATGCCAACGCGCGCGCGCAGCAGGGCGATATCCTGATTAGATGCCAGAATGTTATCGCCATCCAGCAGGATGTCACCTTCTGCACGCTGCTCGGGATAGAGCGAGTACATTTTGTTGAAGGTGCGCAGCAGCGTGGATTTACCGCAGCCTGATGGGCCGATAAACGCGGTGACCTGGTTTTTAGTGATATCCAGGTTGATGTTTTTCAGCGCGTGAAACTTACCGTAATAGAAGTTCAGATTACGGACCTGAATTTTACCGGCTGATGAAGTCACGTTACTCATTCTCGTCTCTCATAAGCAGCGCCGCCGAAGCCGCGCCGGGAAATTAGTGTTTGCCCTTGGCGAAAATCACACGCGCCGCAATGTTCAGCAGCAGCACGCACACTGTAATAATCAGCACACCCGCCCATGCCAGGCTTTGCCATTCGGCAAACGGGCTCATGGCGAATTTAAAGATGGTGACCGGCAGATTCGCGATCGGCTGCATCATGTCGGTGCTCCAGAACTGGTTCGACAGCGCAGTGAACAGCAGCGGAGCGGTTTCACCGGCGATACGCGCCACAGCCAACAGCACACCGGTGATGATGCCGGAAACCGAGGCTTTCAGCGTAATGGCTGAAATCATCTTCCACTTCGGCGTACCCAGCGCATAAGCCGCTTCACGCATGCTGTCTGGCACCAGACGCAGCATATTCTCGGAGGTACGAATCACAATCGGTATCTGCAACAGCGCCAGCGCCACCACGCCGGCCCAGCCGGAAAAGTGCTGCATCTGCGCCACCACGATGGTGTAGACGAACAGCCCCACCACAATCGAGGGTGCGGACAGCAAGATATCGTTGATGAAGCGAATCACTTCTGCCAGCCAGTGTTTACGGCCATATTCCGCCAGATAAATCCCGGCCATGATGCCGAGCGGCGTTCCGATGATCGTCGACCAGAAAATCAGTAAGCCACTGCCGACTAAGGCGTTGGCCAAACCACCACCAGCAGTATTGGGTGGCGGAGTCGATTCGGTAAACAGCGACCAGCTCAAACCATCGACACCGCGCGTCACTGTAGTGAAAAGAATCCACACCAGCCAAAACAGGCCGAAAGCCATGGTCAGCAGCGACAGCGTCAGGGCAATTTTGTTTTTGGTACTGCGCCACGCCTGCATTTTGCGGCGCGATACTTCCAGCTCAGCGCGAGCCTGCACTTCAATAACGGTCATGAACGGGCTCCTTCACTCTTCGCCAGTCGCAGGATCATCAGTTTTGAGATCGCCAGTACGATAAAGGTAATCACGAACAGAATCAGACCCAGCTCCATCAGTGCCGCTACGTGCACGCCGGATTCCGCTTCAGCAAATTCGTTGGCCAGCGCGGAGGTAATACTGTTGCCCGGCATAAACAGCGATGGGCTGTCGAGCTGGTAGGTGTTCCCGATGATGAAGGTTACCGCCATGGTTTCACCCAAAGCGCGCCCCAGGCCGAGCATAACGCCGCCGATCACACCGTTTTTGGTGAACGGCAGTACGATGCGCCAGATCACTTCCCACGTGGTGCAGCCGATACCGTAAGCCGACTCTTTCATCATTACCGGCGTCTGCTCAAACACGTCACGCATCACCGAGGCGATGTACGGAATGATCATGATGGCGAGAATCACGCCCGCCGCCAGGATACCGATACCAAAAGCCGGGCCAGAGAACAGCGTGCCAACAATCGGGATAGTCGACATCACATTGCCAACCGGCGTCTGGAAATATTCGGCGAACAGCGGGGCAAAAACAAACAGGCCCCACATGCCGTAAACAATGCTCGGGATCGCTGCCAGCAGCTCAATGGCGGTGCCCAGCGGGCGACGCAGCCAGCCCGGCGCCAGTTCCGTCAGGAACAGCGCAATGCCGAAGCTCACCGGCACGGCAATGATCAGGGCAATAATCGAGGTGACGAGGGTGCCGTAAATCGGTACCAGCGCACCAAATTGTTCGTTCGGCGCATCCCAGGTTTTATTCCACAGGAAGGAGAAACCAAATTTTTGGATGCTAGGCCAGGAGGAGAAAATCAGGGAGACGATAATGCCACCCATCAACAGCAACACGATAAGCGCGGACAGCTTAACCAGCGCGCCGAAAATCATGTCGCCTTGTTTACCGGGGGCTTTGAACGTCGGCTTAGTGGCAGCCATAGAATTCTCTGTTCTCAGGAGGATGTCAGGGCAGCACGCATGCCGCCCATTGGGGTTGGCCAACCGTCTCGGCTGGCCAGGTAAATCGGTTACTGGTACAGCGCTTTACCGGAGCTATCTTTAATGTTGGCTTTCCACGCTGCACGAATCTGGTCAGCGACGCTTTCTGGCAGCGCTGCATAATCCAGGTCGGTTGCGGTTTTGCTGCCACCTTTGTAAGCCCAGTCGAAGAACTTCAGCACTTCGCTACCTTTCTCAGCGTTAGCCTGATCTTTATAAATCAGGATGAAGGTGGTTGAGGTGATTGGCCATGCATCGTTGCCTTTCTGGAAGGTGAGATCCTGAGCAAAGGTTTTGCTCCAGTCTGCGCCTTTCGCCGCGTTAGCAAAGCTCTCTTCGCTTGGTGCTACCGCTTTACCGTCGGCATCAACCAGTTTGGTGTAGGTCAGGTTGTTCTGCTTGGCGTAAGCGTACTCTACGTAGCCAATCGAACCCGGCAGACGCTGTACGAAAGCGGCTACGCCGTCGTTACCCTTGCCGCCCAGACCGGTTGGCCAGTTAACGGTGTTACCTTTACCAATTTTGCTGTTCCACTCTTCGTTCACTTTCGCCAGGTAGCTGGTGAAGACGAATGAAGTACCGGAACCGTCAGCGCGGCGGACCACGTTAATGTTGGAATCTGGCAGTTTCACGCCTGGGTTCAGTTTAGTGATTGCCGGGTCGTTCCACTTTTTGATGGTGCCGAGGTAGATATCACCCACGGTTTTACCGTCGAGAGTCAATTCACCTGATTTCACACCTGGGATGTTAACCGCCAGCACCACACCACCGATGACGGTAGGGAACTGGAACAGGCCATTTTTCTGCAGATCTTCTTCTTTCATTGGCGCATCTGACGCACCGAAATCGACGGTTTTCGCGATGATTTGCTTCACGCCGCCTGAAGAACCAATACCCTGATAGTTGATTTTGCTACCGGTGGCTTGCTGATACTCGGCTGCCCACTTGGCATAAACCGGTGCCGGGAATGTCCCGCCTGCGCCCGTCAGATCGGTTGCTGCAAAAGCAGAGACCGCGCTTACTGCGAAGGTGGCGGCGAGGATTCGGGCTACGGTGCTACGCATCAGTGTCATGTTCCCTCCAGGGGATTTAAAAAAATCAGGCTCAATGCCTTTTTAGTAGGAGTTAGTGATTGCTGCTGGAGGGAAAATAGGACAGTTTGATGACAGTGAAATGTACGAAATGTGACAGTTATATGACAGCACGCGGAAATGAAGCGGGCCCGTTGCGGGCCCACTCTGATGACTGATTACTCTACGGTAACCGATTTTGCCAGGTTACGCGGCTGGTCTACATCGGTGCCTTTAATTAGCGCTACGTGATAGGAAAGCAGCTGTAACGGCACGGTGTAGAAGATCGGTGCAATCACCTCTTCTACGTGTGGCAGTGAGATGATTTTCATGCCCTCGCTGTCGCTGAAACCGGCATCCTGATCGGCAAACACATACAGCAAACCGCCGCGCGCGCGTACCTCTTCAATATTGGATTTCAGCTTTTCCAGCAGTTCGTTGTTTGGCGCCACCACGATTACCGGCATATCCGCATCAATCAACGCCAGCGGACCATGCTTCAGCTCGCCTGCCGCATAGGCTTCGGCGTGAATATAGGAGATCTCTTTTAGCTTCAGCGCACCTTCCATGGCGATGGGATACTGATCGCCACGCCCAAGGAACAGCGCGTGATGTTTATCCGAGAAACCCTCCGCCAGGCTTTCAATCACTTTATCCTGCGCCAGCATCTGCTCGATACGGCTTGGCAATGCCTGCAGCGCATGCACAATTTCGTGCTCGGTTTCGGCTTTCATGCCGTGCAGACGACCGAGTTTCGCCACCAGCATCAGCAACACCGCCAGCTGCGTGGTGAAGGCTTTGGTCGAAGCAACACCAATTTCGGTGCCGGCTTTGGTCATCAGCGCCAAATCTGACTCACGCACCAGCGATGAACCAGCTACGTTACAGATCGCCAGCGAACCGAGATAACCCAGCTCTTTCGACAGACGCAGCGCGGCCAGCGTATCGGCGGTTTCACCCGATTGTGACAGCGTGATCAGCAGGCTATTTTTGCGTACCGCGGATTTGCGATAGCGGAATTCGGAGGCGATCTCCACATCACAAGGCAGGTTGGCCAGCGATTCAAACCAGTAGCGCGACACCATGCCGGAGTTGTATGAGGTGCCGCAGGCAATGATCTGAATGTGTTCGACCTGGCTCAGCAGCTTCTCGGCATCCGCGCCCAGCTCGCTGAGATCGACTTCACCGTGATTAAAACGCCCGGTTAAGGTGTTTTTAATCGCATTTGGCTGCTCGTAAATCTCTTTCTGCATGTAGTGACGATAGATGCCTTTATCACCGGCATCGTACTGTGCGGTCGATTCGATTTCAGCACGCTTAGCGGGCTTGCCTTCACGATCGATGATAGTGATTTCGCGGCGGGTGATCTCCGCGATATCGCCCTCTTCCAGATAAACGAAGCGGCGCGTCACCGGCAGTAAGGCCAGTTGATCGGAAGCGATAAAGTTTTCACCCACGCCACGGCCAATCACCAGCGGGCTACCGGAACGCGCCGCCACCAGCAGCGATGGATCGCGGCTGTCCATGATCACCATGCCATAAGCGCCACGCAGTTGCGGGATCACGCGCAATACCACTTCACGCAACGTGCCGCCCTGCTTCTGCTCCCAATGCACCAGATGCGCCACCACTTCAGTGTCGGTTTCTGAGGCAAAGTGATAGCCGCGCTCAAGCAACTGGGCGCGCAGCGGCTCATGGTTCTCAATGATGCCGTTGTGCACGATGATGATGTGCTCAGAAACATGCGGATGCGCATTGGCCTCTGACGGCTCACCGTGGGTCGCCCAACGCGTGTGCGCGATGCCGGTGCCACCAATCAGCGGCTGTTGTTCTGCCGCTTCCGCCAGATTTTGCACTTTGCCCAGACGACGCAGGCGCGTCATGTGCCCCTGTCGATCAACCACTGCCAGACCGGCAGAGTCATAACCGCGATACTCAAGACGACGCAAACCTTCCAGCAGAATTTCTGCGATGTCACGCTGCGCTACTGCCCCAACAATTCCACACATAGTAATTTCCTGACTTCATGGCTTTTGGCCATTGCGTTGTCATACGACCTGATTTCCGGCGTTGCCGGTTCCCCGAGCCTTGTAGAGAAGGGGATGTAGTTATGGCACTGCTAATGGGCCGATCATTGTCGACCCTTAAAATTTATTTTTTCTTTACCGGGCGCTGCCAGCCAGACTTCTGATTCTGCTCTTTACGGTTATAGACCAGGTCAGCGGCTGTCACATCTTTCATTATGGTGGTGCCGGCGGCAATAGTCGCGCCGCTCGCCACGCTGACAGGTGCCACCAGCTGTGTATCTGAACCGATAAACACGTTGTCGCCGATGATGGTTTTGGATTTGTTGGCGCCATCGTAATTGCAGGTAATGGTGCCGGCGCCAATATTCACGCCCGCGCCAATTTCCGCATCGCCAAGGTAGGAGAGATGACCGGCTTTGGAGCCTTTACCCAGCGTGGCTTTCTTCATTTCAACGAAGTTGCCGACGTGGGCTGCTTCAGCCAACTCGCTGCCCGGACGCAGACGCGCGAAAGGTCCAACCGTACAGGCAGCGGCTAAGGTGGCATCTTCGAGTACCGAATAGGGGCTGATTTCACAGTCGTCCGCAATCACGCTGTTTTTGATGATGCAGCCTGCGCCAATTTTGACGCGGTTGCCAAGCGTGACTTCGCCTTCGATGATCACGTTGGTATCGATCTCAACATCACGTCCATGCTGCAGCGAGCCGCGCAGATCGAAACGTGCTGGATCGCGCAGCATCACACCCGCCAGCAGCAGCCTTTCTGCCTGCTCGCTTTGATATACGCGCTCAAGTGTTGCCAGCTGCAGGCGATTATTTACCCCATCGGTTTCACTGATACGCGCTGGGTGCACCGCATTGATCACCCGGCCTTCACGATGCGCCATGGCGATGATATCGGTGATATAGAATTCGCCCTGCGCATTGTTGTTGTTGAGCTGCGCCAGCCAGCGCTTGAGATCGCCGCCGTTGGCAATCAGGATGCCAGTGTTGATTTCCTGGATTTTTAGCTGTTCTGCCGATGCATCTTTCTGCTCGATAATGCCAGTCACCGTGCCGTTTTCACGCACGATGCGGCCGTAACCGGTGGGGTTATCCAAAACGACGGTGAGTAAACCAATGCCACCAGCCGGTTTAGCGTCACGCAGACGTTGCAAGCTGGCCTGCGAGATCAGTGGCACATCGCCGTACAACATCAGGATATCTTCGTCATCAGCAAAGAAAGGGGCCGCCTGCTGCATCGCATGGCCGGTGCCGAGCTGTTCTGCCTGCAACACCCAATTAAGTGCGTTATCCGCCAATGTTGATTGCAGTAAATCACCGCCATGGCCATAAACCAGATGGATCTGCTGTGCGCCCAAACCTGTTGCGGCATCAATCACGTGCTGGACCATCGGTTTTCCTGCAAGGGTGTGCAGAACTTTAGGCAGGTCGGAATACATTCGGGTGCCTTTGCCAGCGGCCAGGATCACCACACTCATCGCGTTCGTAGACATAACTATCCTGATTCTCTTCAACTTTCGAAAGTGTAAGGTTTAACCCTGAGATTACTACATTTTTCTCAGGTCGAAATTAGCGGGTGTCATCGCGCTGCAGCAAACGCCAGGCAAAAAAAATGCCAGCCCAAAGGGCTGGCATTTCGTGACGCATAAAGCCTGATTACATCGCTTTTTTGGTCAGCTCGATAACACGCAGTTTCGCGATGGCTTTCGCCAGCTCCGCAGAAGCCTGAGCATAGTCCACGTCGCCGTGGCTGCTGTTCATGTGCTCTTCCGCTTTACGTTTCGCTTCCTGCGCGCGCGCTTCGTCAAGGTCTTCACCGCGAATCGCGGTGTCAGCCAGAACGGTGGTGCTGCCAGGTTGTACTTCCAGCACGCCGCCAGAGAGGTAGATATACTCCTCTTCGCCGTGCTGTTTCACGATGTGAATCATACCAGGCTTGATGGCTGTCAGCAGCGGGGCGTGGCCAGGACGAATACCCAGCTCACCTTCGCTACCTGACACCTGGATGCGCTGAACCAGACCGGAGAACATTTGTTGCTCCGCGCTGACCACGTCCAGATGATAAGTCATAGCCATACCATTCCTCCTGGGAAACCGAAATTACAGTTTCTTCGCTTTTTCTACGGCTTCTTCGATAGCGCCGACCATGTAGAACGCCTGCTCTGGCAGGTGGTCGAATTCGCCTTCCATGATGCCTTTGAAGCCACGGATGGTGTCTTTCAGGGTAACGTATTTACCTGGAGAACCGGTGAAGACTTCAGCAACGAAGAACGGCTGAGACAGGAAGCGCTGAATCTTACGCGCACGTGCCACCAACAGTTTGTCTTCTTCAGACAGCTCGTCCATACCGAGGATGGCGATGATGTCTTTCAGTTCCTGGTAACGCTGCAGCAGAGACTGCACGCCACGCGCAACGTCATAGTGCTCCTGACCCACGATCAGTGGATCCAGCTGACGGCTGGTAGAATCCAGCGGGTCAACGGCTGGGTAGATACCCAGAGAGGCGATCTGACGGCTCAGCGTAACGGTTGAGTCTAAGTGAGCAAAGGTGGTTGCTGGTGACGGGTCAGTCAAGTCATCCGCAGGAACGTAAACGGCCTGTACAGAGGTGATTGAACCGGTCTTGGTGGAGGTAATACGCTCCTGCAACACACCCATCTCTTCTGCCAGCGTCGGCTGATAACCTACCGCAGATGGCATACGACCCAACAGTGCTGATACTTCAGTACCGGCCAGGGTGTAACGATAGATGTTGTCGATGAACAGCAGAACGTCACGGCCTTCATCACGGAATTTTTCCGCCATGGTCAAACCGGTCAGTGCTACGCGCAGACGGTTACCCGGCGGCTCGTTCATCTGGCCATACACCAGCGCTACTTTATCGATAACGTTGGAGTCAGTCATTTCGTGGTAGAAGTCGTTACCCTCACGAGTACGCTCACCCACACCAGCAAAGACCGAATAACCTGAGTGCTCAGCCGCGATGTTACGGATCAGCTCCATCATGTTTACGGTTTTACCTACACCCGCACCACCGAACAGACCGACTTTACCGCCCTTAGCGAACGGACACATCAGGTCGATAACCTTGATGCCGGTTTCCAGCAGTTCCTGCGAGTTAGACTGATCTTCATATGAAGGTGCTGCGCGGTGAATAGAGGAAACCTCTAATGCGCTGCCATCGTCATTCTGCAGGTCGCCTTTCATGTCGATTGGCTCACCCAATACGTTCATGATACGGCCGAGGGTTGCTTTACCAACCGGAACCTGGATAGGTTTTTTCAGGTCGGTAACTTCCAGACCGCGCTTCAGGCCGTCAGAAGTACCCATGGCAATGGTACGAACCACGCCACCACCCAGCTGCTGCTGAACTTCCAGCACCAGACGAGCATCACCATTTTTCACCTCGAGAGCGCTGTATACCTGCGGTACCGCGTCCTGAGGGAATTCGACGTCAACTACGGCGCCGATAATCTGGACAATCTTTCCAGCTGCCATCTTGAATCCTCTACCTAATACGAAAATACCCAGCCGCGCTCGCGCGACAGGATATATGCCTGGTTAAACCGCGGAGGCTCCCGAGACGATCTCGGTAAGTTCCTGGGTGATGCTGGCCTGACGAGCTTTGTTGTAAACCAACTGCAGCTCTTTGATCAGGTTTCCGCCGTTATCGGTTGCAGCTTTCATCGCAACCATACGTGCGGCCTGCTCACTGGCCAGGTTTTCCACCACACCCTGATAAACCTGCGATTCGACATAACGGCGCAGCAGGGTATCCAGCAGCGCTTTCGGATCGGGTTCGTACAGGTAATCCCAGGTCTTCGCCTTCATCTCTTCTTCACCTTCCGCTGGCGGTAACGGCAGCAGTTGGGTAATGGTCGGAGTCTGAGACATGGTGTTATTAAACTTGTTGGCAACGATATACAGCTTGTCGATGCGACCTTCATCATAGGCCTGCAACATCACTTTTACCGGGCCGATCAAATCAGACAGTGCAGGCTTATCGCCCATACCGGTGACTTGTGCCACGATGTTGCCACCTACAGAGCCGAAGAATGAATTGCCTTTAGAACCAATAACGGCCAGATCGCTCTGCACACCTTTATCAGCCCAGCCCTTCATATCTGCCAGCAATTTTTTGAACAGGTTAATGTTCAAACCACCACAAAGCCCGCGGTCAGTCGAAACGACCAGGTAGCCGACGCGCTTAACGTCACGCTCATCCAGGTAAGGGTGCTTGTATTCCAGATTACCCAGAGCAAGGTGACCAATCACTTTGCGCATGGTATCTGCATACGGACGGCTGGCCGCCATGCGTTCCTGCGTTTTACGCATTTTGGAGGCGGCGACCATTTCCATCGCTTTGGTGATCTTCTGCGTATTTTTTACGCTTCCGATCTTACTACGTATTTCTTTTGCGCCGGCCATTAGCTTCTCCTCAAAGCCTTGCGGCCTGCCTTTTCAGACAAGCCGCCAGACATTACCAGGACTGGGTTGCTTTAAACGTTTCGAGGAGGCCTTTCAGCTTCTCTTCGATTTCGTTATTGAAGTTACCCGCTTGGTTGATTTCAGCCATCAGCTCAGCGTGATCGCGATCCGCGAACGCCAGCAGAGCGGCTTCGAAGCTGCCGACTTTCGCCAGGTCAACATCGTTCAGATAGCCGCGCTCAGCAGCAAACAGCACCAGACCCTGCTGCGCGACTGACATCGGCGCATACTGTTTCTGTTTCAGCAGCTCGGTCACTTTCTGACCGTGGCTCAGCTGTTTACGTGTTGCATCGTCCAGATCGGAAGCGAACTGAGAGAACGCAGCCAGTTCACGATACTGTGCCAGCGCGGTACGGATACCACCGGACAGTTTCTTGATGATCTTGGTCTGTGCAGCACCACCAACACGGGATACAGAGATACCCGGGTTAACGGCTGGACGAATACCGGAGTTGAACAGGTTCGATTCCAGGAAGATCTGACCATCGGTAATCGAGATTACGTTGGTCGGAACGAACGCGGAAACGTCACCCGCCTGAGTTTCGATGATTGGCAGTGCGGTCAATGAACCGGTCTGGCCTTTCACTTCACCGTTGGTGAAGCGCTCAACGTAGTCAGCGCTAACGCGTGATGCACGCTCCAGCAGACGAGAGTGGAGATAGAACACGTCGCCAGGGAAAGCTTCACGACCTGGTGGACGGCGCAGCAGCAGAGAAATCTGACGGTAAGCAACAGCCTGCTTAGACAGGTCATCGTATACGATCAGTGCATCTTCACCGCGGTCACGGAAGTACTCACCCATCGCACAACCGGCGTACGGTGACAGGTACTGCAGTGCTGCAGATTCAGAAGCAGAAGCGACAACGACGATGGTGTTAGCCAGCGCGCCGTGCTCTTCCAGTTTGCGAACGACGTTAGAAATGGTTGACGCTTTCTGGCCAATCGCAACGTAGACACACTTGATGCCTGAATCACGCTGGTTGATGATGGCGTCGATTGCCATTGCGGTTTTACCGGTCTGACGGTCACCGATGATCAGCTCACGCTGGCCACGGCCGATTGGAATCATCGCATCGACAGATTTGTAACCGGTCTGAACAGGCTGGTCTACTGACTGACGGTCGATAACGCCCGGTGCAATCACTTCAACAGGCGAGAAGCCGTCGTTTTCGATTGCGCCTTTACCGTCGATCGGTGCACCCAGGGTGTTCACCACACGACCCAGCAGGCCGCGGCCAACTGGAACTTCTAAAATACGACCCGTACATTTCACTTTCATGCCTTCCGCGAGGTCAGCATACGGGCCCATCACTACTGCACCAACCGAGTCACGCTCGAGGTTCAGTGCGATAGCGTAACGGTTGCCCGGCAGGGCAATCATCTCACCCTGCATAACATCGGCCAGGCCGTGTACGCGGATGATACCGTCACTTACAGAAACAATAGTACCTTCGTTGTGAGCTTCACTCACGACATTGAACTGAGCAATGCGCTGCTTGATCAGTTCGCTGATTTCGGTGGAATTCAGTTGCATATGCTCCAGTCCCCTTAAGACTGCAAGACGTCTGCCAGACGATCAAGACGGCCGCGTACGCTGCCATCAATGACCAGGTCACCCGCACGGATAACCACACCTGCCATTACAGACTTATCAATTTTGCAATTCAGCTTAACTTTACGTGACAGACGTTTTTCCATCGCGGCGCTGATTTTAGTCAGCTGACTGTCACTCAGCGTGCTGGCAGAAATCACATCAACTTCCGCTGTCGCTTCATGAGCGTCACGCAGTTGAATGTACTGAGCCAGTACCGCTGGAAGCGCTGTCAAACGTCCGTTTTCGGCCATCACCTTAATCAGGTTCTGGGCGTTTTCATCAAGTTGATCGCCACAAACTGCAATGAAAGAAGCAGATAACGCTTCCGGTGCAAGCGCACCGGAAAGAAGATCTGCGATCTGTTCGTTGCGAGCCACTTCTGCGGCAAACGCCAGCATTGATTGCCAGCGATCGATGCTTTGATGCTCAACAGCAAAGTCAAAAGCTGCTTTGGCGTAGGGGCGAGCTACAGTAATAAGATCAGACATCAGCCCCTCCCTCCTTACAGTTCAGCGACCAGTTTATCAACGATGTCGCTGTTAGCAGCTTCATCCACGGAACGTTCGATGATTTTCTCGGCGCCAGCTAATGCCAGCAACGCGACTTGCTTACGCAGCTCTTCACGGGCACGCGAACGCTCGGCATCAATTTCTGCCTGCGCCTGTGCCACGATGCGGTTACGTTCAGTCTCAGCTTCAGTTTTGGCTTCGTCCAGAATCTGGGCACGGCGTTTGTTCGCCTGCTCGATAATGACCTGAGCGTCTTCTTTGGCTTTTTTCAGCTGGTCGGTCGCATTGGCCTGCGCGAGATCTAAATCTTTCTTCGCGCGCTCAGCAGAAGCAAGGCCTTCAGCAATTTCTTTCTGGCGCTTCTCGATGGCAGCCATAATCGGCGGCCATACGTACTTCATGCAGAACGCGACAAACAGAATGAACGCGATGGCCTGGCCGAGGATTGTTGCATTAATGTTCACAGCACAATGCCTCTTATTAAGTTAACTTGCTCTGCCGCTATCAGAGATAAACGGCAGAATCCGTCCCTCATCACACCAGGTGCCATGAGTGAACAAGGCTACCAGGTTTAAGCGACAGCAAACATCACGTAGAGACCCAGACCTACAGCGATCATCGGGATAGCATCCACCAGACCCATTACAACAAAGAACTGCGTACGCAGCAGAGGGATCAGATCCGGTTGACGCGCGGCGCCTTCCAGGAATTTACCTCCGAGGATGCCGATACCGATCGCAGCACCGATTGCCGCCAGGCCCATCATCACAGCGGCAGCCATGTACAGCAGATCCATATTCAGGTTTTCCATGACAGTCTCCAGTTTGTTTCAGTTAAAAGCTTAAGTGTTGAGATAAAAATCAATGTTCTTCAGATGCCATCGACAGATAGACGATCGTGAGGACCATGAAAATGAAAGCCTGCAGCGAAATGATCAGGATGTGGAAAATGGCCCAAGGCACATTCAACAACCACTGCGACCACCACGGCAGCAAGCCGGCAATCAGGATAAAGATCAGCTCACCCGCATACATGTTACCGAACAATCGCAGACCCAGTGAAACAGGCTTGGACAGCAGGCTAACACCTTCAAGAATCAGGTTAATGGGGATGAAGATCGGGTGATTAAAAGGCTGCAGCGTCAACTCTTTGGTGAAGCCGCCAATGCCTTTCATTTTGATGCTGTAGAACAGAATCAAAATAAATACGCCCAGCGCCATAGACAGCGTGATGTTCACGTCTGCAGACGGCACGACGCGCAGCGCCGGCAGGCCTAAATAGTGCTCGCCGATAAACGGCAGCAAATCGATAGGCAGCAGATCCATGAAGTTCATCAGGAAGACCCAGACGAAAATCGTCAGAGCCAGCGGGGCGATAAGTTTGCTTTTACCGTGGTACATGTCGCGCACGTTGTTATCAACGAAGCCGACAACCAGTTCGATAGCCGCTTGTAATTTCCCTGGAACACCGCTGGTAGCGCTTTTGGCCACTTTGCGGAACAACACCAGGAAAATAAGTCCCAGCACCACAGAGAAAAACATGGAATCGATATTTAATACCCAGAACGTCGCAGGAGCGTCGTGCGGATTCACCAACTCGAAAGTACGCAGGTCCAACTGAAGGTTATTCAGATGGTGACCTATGTATTCTTGCGGAGTAGAGATTTCTCCAGCAGCCATGATGCCTCTTACCCTTTGTTGTTAATTACAGCCGGAGCGACGATCTGCACCACCAGCACCGATAACCACGTGATTGCGAGTGGCCAGAAGACCGCTCCAAACACACCCAACGCCACCGCGAGAAAAATGACCGTTGTAAACACCTTGAACACTTCCCCGAGGGCGAAGCTCCAGGCAACACGGCCTTTCGCAGGCGTTTGATCCTGCAGGCGCCAGGCTAAAAACATAAACAACACGTTCGGCAGCCAGGCTGCCACTCCACCGGCGATGGCGGAGGCGCCCCAGGTGACCTCTTTCAGGGTAAAGAGCGCACCGATGATGACAAAGGTCACCAGCTGAATTATCAGCACGGCCCGGGCTAATTTCACACTGTAAAGAGACACTGACATGACGCTGAACTCTCCTGCCCCGAACGGGGTATGTCGCGTGTCGTATAAGACTGCCTTTACTCATTTGAGTCAAGCAGCAAAAGCCGTGCAAATTATACGGGCGCCACCTGCGATTTCAATCGGTAAGTAGCGAAAAGGTGAACAATTATTTAAATTTCTTTCTGAAGGACTCTTTTTCAAAACATCGACTTCCGACAATGCTTCGCTGAAAGTCTGAAATCGCCCATTCAACTTGCTTTTAAAGCGTGCTTTAGATCACATAATAAACAAGGAATAACTAGGAAAATTTGTTTATGACAAGAATCATTCGATTCAAAAACGGGTTAAAGCACTTACTTATCATTCGGTTAAAATTATTACTTACGTGCTGAATCAGGATTTTCGATAAAAACACTCTATTGACATCATGTGCTGCAATAAAAACGTAAAATTGATATTACGCACGCCAATTTATTGCAGAGTTATATTTTCAACAGTGATTATTCGGCCAGGTAAATACACGCAATAAAGTGATCTAAGTGATAATGAAATGTGAATTAATCGTTAAATGTAACAGAGCTTTTCGGATAATTTCCGGCGAGGATGTTAACTCGCTCACCCTGCCCTGCTAAATAAAACCCTTTATCTTAAAGTGTTCAATCGCTGCTTTTTCATTCAGCACATTCGCTAAGACAAACGGCATGAACGGGCTTATATCCATACCGTTTTAAAGGCTATTGCCGGGAAATCACCACCAGATGACGTTCACCATCTAATTCGGGTACCCGTAACGGCTGAATTTTTTCTACCACAAAGCCAGCAGGCAACGCGGAAATCTCATCATCCGGACGCACACCTTTTAAGGCATAAAAGCGGCCTTCGCGGCCCGGCAAATGATGACACCAGTTCAACATGTCTTCCAGCGAAGCAAATGCACGGCTGATAACGCCGTCAAACGGTGGTTCGGATGGGAACTCTTCAACGCGGCTCTGCACCGGCGTGACGTTAGTAAGTCCTAACTCATGCTGTACCTGACGCAGAAAACGCACGCGTTTGCCGAGGCTATCCAGCAAGGTGAAATGCGACTGAGGACGCACGATGGCCAACGGAATACCCGGCAGACCCGGCCCTGTGCCAACATCAATAAAGCGTTCGCCCTGCAGATGCGGCTCAACCACCACGCTATCGAGAATATGACGCACCAGCATCTGCTGTGGATCGCGCACCGAAGTCAGGTTGTAGGCTTTATTCCACTTATGCAGCAATTCAACATAGCCTACCAACTGTTGTTTTTGTTGATCGGTAAGGGAAATGTTTGCCGCTTTCAGCAGCGAGGAGAGTTTGTTGATCACAACGAGAATTCCATTAACGGGGGCGAGTTGCCTCGCCCCAAAGTCTATCAGGCGCTTTTACGCAGCAGGCCCTGTTTCTTCAGGTAAATCAGCAGAATTGAAATTGCTGCCGGTGTGATACCCGAAATACGTGAAGCCTGGCCGATGGAGGTGGGTTTGTGATCGTTAAGCTTAGCGATCACTTCATTCGACAGGCCATTCACCTGACGATAATCGAGCTCCACAGGCAACAAGGTATTTTCATTGCGCTGCTGGCGATCAATCTCTTCTTGCTGGCGCGCGATGTAACCTTCGTACTTCACCTGAATCTCCACCTGCTCAGCGGCTTGCTCATCAAGCAGTGCCGGACCGTAGCTGGCGAGCGACGTCAGCAGTGGGTAAGTCATCTCTGGACGACGCAGCAGATCTTCGCCGCTGGCTTCTTTAGTCAGCGGGGCGCTGATCACGGCGTTGACTTCAGCCACGTTATCCGATTTCGGATGCACCCACAGATCGCGCAGGCGTTGACGCTCTTGCTCAATCGCTTCCAGTTTCTGGTTGTAGCGCGCCCAGCGATCATCATCAACCAGGCCGAGTTCACGACCCGCTTCAGTCAGACGCAGATCGGCGTTATCTTCACGTAGCATCAAGCGGTATTCCGCGCGCGATGTGAACATGCGGTATGGCTCTTTGGTACCTAAGGTACAGAGATCGTCAACCAACACACCGAGGTAGGCCTGATCGCGACGTGGCGCCCAGCCCTCTTTGTCTGCAGAGGAACGTGCTGCATTCAGCCCTGCCAGCAAACCTTGCGCCGCCGCTTCTTCGTAGCCGGTGGTGCCGTTGATCTGACCGGCAAAGAACAGGCCGTGGATAAATTTGCTTTCCAGCGTCGGCTTCAGATCGCGAGGATCGAAGAAATCATACTCAATGGCATAACCCGGACGGATGATCTTCGCGTTTTCCAATCCTTTCATGGAACGCACGATCTGCATCTGTACGTCAAACGGCAGGCTGGTGGAGATGCCATTCGGGTAGATCTCGTTGCTGGTAAGGCCTTCCGGCTCCAGGAAGATCTGGTGCGCGTTACGATCGGCAAAGCGCATAACTTTGTCTTCAATCGACGGGCAGTAACGTGGACCAATCCCTTCGATGATCCCGGCGTACATCGGGCTACGATCGAGGTTGTTGCGGATCACGTCATGCGTCTGCTCGTTGGTGTAGGTGATCCAGCACGGCACCTGTTGCGGATGCTGTGATGCCTTACCCATGAACGAGAACAGCGGCATCGGGTTATCACCGTGCTGCGGAGTCAGTACTGAAAAATCAATCGAGCGAGCATCGATACGTGGTGGCGTACCGGTTTTCAAGCGATTTACACGCAACGGCAGTGCACGCAAACGCTTTGCCAATGGAATTGATGGCGGATCGCCCGCTCGACCACCGCTGTAGTTATCCAGGCCAATATGGATTTTGCCATCAAGGAACGTCCCGACGGTCAGTACCACGGTTTTGGCGCGGAATTTCAAGCCCATCTGCGTCACAGCACCGACGACGCGATCGTTTTCCACAATCAGATCGTCAACTGCCTGCTGGAAGATCATCAGGTTGGGCTGGTTCTCCAGCGCAGTGCGTACCGCCTGGCGATACAGCACGCGGTCAGCCTGAGCACGAGTAGCGCGAACGGCTGGGCCCTTGCTGGCGTTTAGTATCCTAAACTGTATGCCAGCCTGGTCAATTGCCGTGGCCATCAAACCGCCTAAGGCATCCACTTCCTTCACCAGATGTCCTTTCCCGATGCCACCGATCGCCGGATTACAGGACATTTGTCCAAGCGTATCAATGTTATGGGTGAGTAACAGGGTTTGCTGACCCATTCGGGCGGCGGCCATCGCGGCCTCTGTGCCCGCATGACCACCACCGATTACGATGACGTCAAAAGGATCTGGATAAAACATGAAGTGGTCCTCGTTAGTGTTCGGACAGGGATTGTTGCCCTGGGCGGTGGATTCTACTGAAATTATGTCGGCTGCGAAAGTCGCGGGATCCTGAGGTTTTAAATAAAGGATCTTTAGATCTTTTATATGATCTCTCTGTTAGATCTACTATTAGGATCGCACCAGGCTGTTGATAACCCCGAAAAGCAGAGATTAAACAAGTAATTAGAGAGGATCGTTTACTGTGAATGATCGGTGATCCTGATCCGTATAAGCTGGGATCAAAATGGTGACTTATGCACAGGCTAAAAATGAATCAATGGTTGTTCTTTGGATAACTACTGGTTATACGCATGAAACAGGCCATGTTATCCACAAGTGATCGCACGATAAACGCGAAAAAACAGCGTAATAAACTGGGGATCGTCTCTTTTTCCCGATCCCCAACCGGCTAAGATCGTTTTAAATCTGTGTTTTCCATGTGGCGACCCACACTTCAGCTGCGTCTTCCGGGATCTCATGCTCTAAAACGTCGATCTCAAGGCGATCGCCAATGCGTTTGGCACCCAACTGGTTCAACTGCTCTTCTAGCAGCTTAATCGCGCCGCAGAAAAGATCGTATTCATGGTTGCCGATGCCCACAGCGCCATAACGTAGGCCGGAAAGGTCAGGTTGCGTCTCCTGCAATGCTTCATATAAAGGAAGCAAGTTGTCAGGCAGTTCGCCAGCGCCGTGCGTAGAGGTAACGATCAGCCAGATACCCTGCTGTGGCAGCTCATCCAGCTCAGGGCCATGCAGCACCTCGGTTGAGAAGCCCGCTTCCTGCAGTTTTTCTTCCAGATGTTCAGCAACATATTCGGCGCTGCCAAGGGTACTTCCACTGATTAACGTAATATCGGCCATGATGCTCTCCCGCACTAAAGGCGAGCATTGTACGCTGTGATCAAGCGGTGATCCACCTGTGGAAAACAGGGTTAATAGTAGAAAGCATCAGGCGGCAAGTCGCGCTAGACGCGCGATCTGCCCGGGATAAGGTTGTGCACAGAATAGGGAGGGATTACGGCTTGATGGTGCGCATGATCGGGTTTTGCAGTGAGATCAGGGTTTCGGTGGACTGAATTTCATCAATAGTCTGGATCTTGTTGATCAACACCTGTTGCAAGGCATCGATCGATCGGCACATCACTTTGATAAAGATGCTGTAATGACCGGTGGTATACCAGGCTTCTACTACTTCATCTAGCGCTTCCAGTTTGCTGAGTGCCGCAGGATAGTCACGCGCGCTTTTCAGGATAATGCCGATAAAACAGCACACATCGAAGCCGAGTTGACGGGGATCGATCTCCACGCGCGTGCCTAAAATAATGCCCGCCTGACGCATCTTCTCCACGCGAACATGAATGGTGCCCGGGCTCACATTGAACTGTTTGGCGAGCTCGGCGTAGGCGGTGCGCGCATTTTGCAGCAGCGCATTCAGAATGCCGCGGTCCAGGTTATCCAGCTGAAGGTGTTCCGCCATTGTCCATCCTCGTTGAGTTCTTCTTCTATGAATAATGGAGAATGTGCAGCAAATTAGCGGTGCAGGCAAGGTGCAGACAACGGGCATCCCGTTGTCTGCATGCTTTTTAGCGCTTACGCCAGAAGGTCACTTGTGCCTGAGTATGCTGAAACTTGCGTGCCGTCTCGCGTATGACGAACGGCACATCTTGCGGCGGTGCCACTTCTTCAAATGCGTCCCGCAGTTCGCGCTGCAGTGCCTGATAGGTGGTTAACGCTTCGCCATTTTCGCGAATACCGCCCAGCCAGTTCTCCTTCGGGGTGAAATCTTCCAGCCAGGTATAGGGCGATGACAGCACCAGCAGACCGCCGGAACGGATCATCGGCGTTATATCCTGCAGGAAACGCTTTGGCTGACGCAGACGGTCAATCAGGTTGGAAGCCAGTACCAGATCGTAACGTTCCGGCTGCGGCTTCAGGTTACAGGCATCGCCCTGAATAAATTGAATGCGCTGCGCCTGCTCGGCCTCAAGGCCAAACTCTTTCAGCCGCACCTGGCGATACTCCACCAGCTCGCCTTCTTCGGGTACCACATAGCGGAAATCTTCACCGGAGGTCAGCTGCAGCGCCACATCAATAAAGCGCGCCGAGTAATCCATGCCGGTGACCGCATCGAAATAGCGCGCCAGTTCAAAACTGGCGCGTCCGGTGGCACAGCCGATATCCAGCGCTTCACCGCGCGCACTGCAGTGCGGCAGCAATTTTTCCACCAGCGCAGCAGCGTAATTGGGGACATCGTAGTAGTTCGGTCCGTACTGGAAATCGAGATACTGCGACACCATGCTGTCCGTTTCATAGGGATTGAGCGCCATGGTTTCTTCATGAGATGAGACCACATAGCGGAAACCGGCATGCTGGAAGAAGTGACGGCGGAAAGCGTAGCGTGCGGATTTTAACGCTTCATTGCCGGTGGAAATCCAGCTGCCGCCTTTGATCAGCGCATGTTTGCCATCAAAGGTCGGCGTGGAGAAATCGTCATACAGCGGGTGCACTTTAAAGCCTTCGAAACCGTTGGTCGGCGTGGTGGTCCACTGCCAGACATTACCGACGATGTCGTAAAACTCCCCCTGCGCAAAACGGTCAACCGGGCTGGATGAAGCCCAATATGCCAGATTGATATTGCCTGGCGCCTCCGTCCAATCCGGCTGATCGCCGCTTACCTGCTCACGCAGCTGCGCCCACTCAGCTTCGCACGGCAACTGAACGGATTTACCTGTCTCTTCAGCCAGCCAGCGGCAGAACGCGGCGGCTTCCAGCTGGTTCACCTCCGCAGGCCAATCCCACGGCATCGCGACTTCTTCAGCCAGCAAACGCAGTTTAAGCTGATCGGGCAGCTTTTCATTACCAACCCAAAACGTCGGCATCTGCGCGCCGGAAAATTCGCGCCAGCCCCAACCTTCATCATCCCACCAGCGCGGGTCGTTATAGCCACCCGCCGCGATAAAGCGATAAAACTCGGCATTGCTCACCAGCATTTTGCTGGCCTTGAACGGCTTCAGTTCCGTCTGCTGGCTGCCATATTCGTTATCCCAACCGTAAGTGTCGTCAGTTTTACCCTGCTGCACACGGCCACCGGGCATCGCGATTAGCGAATTGGCTGGCACAGATTGACGATCGTGACGCGCCTGCGGGCAAACTGGCCAGTGCGGCTGCGCTTTTACCCATTCAATTGGCAACTGGCGCATCAGTACGCTGGAGGTTTCCAGATGAATACGTTCGTGCTCGATCCCCATCAAAACCACCCACGCCGGGCTTTGCCAATCGATGGGCAGCTCCAGCGGCATGGTGCGAATGAACTCGCTGACCAGGCTTTTTACTTTGCCGCGATAGTCGCGTACTTCATTGATGGTCGGCCAGTCGTAATGGCTATCATTGAGATCGTCCCAGCTCATCTCATCCACGCCGATCGCCATCATCGCTTCAATACGATCGTCAACGCGTTGGTCGAGATAGCGGCCGGCCATGAGTTTATTGATGTAGAAGGTGGCGGTATGGCCAAAGTAGAAGATCAGCGGATGGCGCAGCGAAATGGCTTTGTTAAACCAGGCGCGCTCGTCGGCCAGGCAATCAAACAGGCTTTCATACAGTTCCCAGGTTTGGGTGAAGTACGTCAGCAGTTCGGCTCTTTTTTGTTCGCTATTTTGGCCGGAGAGTCGCAGCGTGCGGGTCGGTGCGGGAAGTTGGGCGGTGGTCACAAGGTGCTCCATTTGCTTAGTGTGCGAACTTATCACTATAGCAAATTAGCATTTCTGCCAGATGACTTAGCGCTGCCAGCGGCGCAACAGGCGACTTTTCAACCCGGTATCGAAGCGCCAGATGTGATCAAAGATGCGAAGAATGCCAGGCTTACCGTGCAGCGACATGGCTACCGCATGGAAGCGCTGTTGATATTGGCGCTGACGCTGCTTAATGGTGTTGACGATATCGTCGGGTAAACGCTGGGCTATAAAATCTGACACGATCACCGCATCAGCTTCCTGCCACGCGCTGCCTTCCATCCGTTTCACGACTGCCGCAAGACAGGCCGCCAGATCGGTGCCACCGCGAAAACGCTGGCTGAGGAAACGTATCGCCTGCTCAATACCGTTATCAGAAGTGAGTTCATAGCCGATGACTTCATGGGCGAACAGCATGATGTAGCAGCGGCGCTTATCCGCCAGTGCCACTTTCAACAGCGCCAGGCAAAAGGCTTTGGCACAGCGTTCGTTGAAACCGCCCATCGAACCGGAGGTATCCACGCAGACGATAAACGGGCCGCGCGGCTGCTCTTCATGCTGCTGGTGGCTGACCGGACTCATGGTGACTTTTTCATGCCACGCATCGCCCTGCAAACGGTAGGTCAGCAAGCGTTTTTCCACTAAGCGCCGATAAAATTCCAGCTCTAACTCGCTGATGCTCAGTGCCGCCAGCTCAGGTGGCAACAGCCGCAGCACATCATCGCTCTGATGAATGCCGCTGACCTCTTCCGGCACGTTATCCGGTTCACGCACCAGTTGGTGAAACGCCTCCAGCGGCGCATCCTGCGAAGGTACCGATTTGGCTTCGCGACTGCGCCCCAGCTGCTGTGCCAGCTTCATCAGCTCCGGCTGCTGAGCAAGGAAGTCGCCGTACTGCACAATCAGTTCGTAATCGCCGTGCTGCAGCGGCGCTTTGCTCAAATCCCACAGGCGTCCGGCGGCGGCTTCATCATCATCGGTGAGAATGGGTGCCAGTTGACCGCTGATCGCCATGCGCTGCTGCAACTCGGCCATTAAACGTTCGCGTTGTTCTTCCAGGATGGTTTCATTCAGCGTCAGCGTTTGCAGCGTCAGACTGAGGCGCCAGCGTTGCAGAAACAACGTGTGTTGTGCGTTGCTGAGCTCGGCGCTTTCGGCGTTGAGCAGCAGTTTGCTGGCTTCTTCGATGAACGGCGACGGCAGGCTTTTCAGCTGCGTCATGATGTGAGGTAACTGTTGGGTAAAATGTTGTGAGCTGAGCAGTTGCATCTGTTGAAACAGCTGAAACTCCTGCGCCAGCGCTTCTGGCACCGGTGTGACTTTGATCTGCTCAGCGATCTCTGAGCGCCAGCGCGGTAGATCGCGCATCATGGCTTGCTTCAAACGCGGGAATTTCTCAAAGAACAGTGCCAGTTGCGGCGAGGCGAGCAGCGCTAAAATCAGCTCTTCGATTAACTCGGTTTCGCCAATCGATAACAGCGTGCTCAGCGTCTCCAGTGAGATCATTTTCGCGCCTGTTTCAGCTGTTCCGCGACATCCTGCAGGCTGGTTTCAATGCGGGCTAGCCAATCGTCACTGATAAACAGGCAGCGCTGATGCTGGCTAAACAGCGTGCGCTGCGCACGCAGCTGTGTCTCGAGCGCTTCGTATTCATCCACGATCTCCTGCGGCATCTCACTGCTGCTGCTGGCGCCCGGCAGCGTCAGTCGTGTGGATTGCAGGCTGACATCGCGCAGCGTCAGACAGTGATGTGTATCCACCAGCAGATCGAGCGTCTGACCAAAGCCAATACCGTTCAGCTTGCCGCGGATCTCGCCGCCTTTCAGCAGCCACTGCTCCAGCGCTTCGCGACCAATCAGGATATGCGTCACCTGCATATCGTGCAGCATTAGCGGCTGTTGCAGCATCAATGTCAGTTGCTCATCAGTAATGGCTGCGGGTAATTCATAATGCGGTTTGCGGCTAAACATGCCGCTGTGTTTCTCTAGCGTCAGCGCTTGCGCCACGCTTTGCTGCTGTTGCAGCGCCATGCGACGGCTTTTGATCTGTTGCAGCTTGTGTAGCAGCGCCTGCTGCTGCCACGCATGTTGCGACATTAGCGTATCGATTTCGCGATCCAGCAGCTTCATCGAAGCCACGTCATGCCACAGGCAATCTTTCAGCAGAATTAAGTCGATAGGGGCGATGGTCACGCGGCCGCTATAGAACGCGCTGGCCTGCAACAGATGAATGGCTTTCTTCCAGCGGCGATCGGAGATGTACGGCGCATCCGGCAGCGTTTCTAACTGCTGACGCAGCTGATAAATCAGTTCGAACACGTGGTCGGGCAGGCTGACCTGACTGATGCCTTTCTGCCACTGCTCATACTCTTCATCGCTGATGCGCAACGCTTCTGCGACTGGATTGTCGTTTTCGTCCTGCTGGTGGGTGAGCATGCTGCGGAAGTTCTGCTTTTCATGCACGTTATCCAGCCACAGACGAATCAACATGCGATCGTACAGCGCTTCCAGTCCGCTATCGGCTTCCGGCAGTTCGTTGGAGGCGGTAACCAGCAGACGCATCGGGATTTTTTCTTCACTGTCGCCGTTACGGAAGCGGCGTTCGTTGATGGCGGTGAGCAAGGTATTCAGAATCGCCGGGCCGGCTTTCCAGATTTCGTCGAGGAAAACAATTTCGGCATCCGGCAGGTAGCCTTTGGTGAGACGTTGATAACGCCCTTCATCTTTCAGCGCCTGAATCGACAGCGGGCCAAACACCTCTTCGGGGGTGGAAAAACGGGTCATCAGGTATTCAAAAGCGCGGGCGTGTTGGAAGGCGTATTTCAGGCGGCGGGCAATCAGGCTCTTAGCGATGCCGGGCGGCCCGAGCAAAAACACGCTTTCGCCGCTCAGCGCAGCCAGCAGACAGAGGCGGATCGCGTGATGGCGTTCATACAGCCCTTTTTCCAGCGCGTTGCTCAGGCGAGAAATTCTTTCTGCCAAAAGATGGGGTTGAGCCATAATCACATCATTATCCTTTTGATCCTGGTGCCGTCATAGTCTGGCGAGCGCAATACTCTACTGATTATCATGCGCGATTGCGTTGATAGCCGTCAGCTTTTTTGTTTCAGAAGGTTGATGCGAGATAACTCGCCGCTTCCAACGCTTTTTTTACCCGATTTTCGGCGAAAAACCGCGTCACCGACGCGATGGTGACACTTTGTAAGAGTAGGTTTTTTTGGGAATATGTGCATACTGTGCGCTTTTTGATGGCTTGAGCGGTGGGCAAGTGCCTCATCGGCTCCAACAAAAGACAACTTATGAGCTCGGATAAGAAACAGTCCCTTGGGGCAGTCACACTGGCGGCCATTGGCGTGGTGTATGGCGATATCGGCACCAGCCCGCTCTATACATTGCGTGAATGTCTCTCTGGTCAGTTTGGTTTTGGCGTTGAGCGTGAAGCGGTTTTTGGCTTCCTGTCGCTGATCTTCTGGCTGCTGATTCTGGTGGTGTCGCTTAAATACATCAGCTACGTGATGCGCGCCGATAACGCGGGTGAAGGCGGGATTTTGACGCTGATGTCGCTGGCTGGCCGTCATACCGGCGCCAGAGCCACCGCGATACTGGTGATCATGGGCCTGATCGGCGGCAGCTTCTTCTATGGCGAAGTGGTGATTACCCCAGCAGTCTCGGTGCTTTCGGCGATTGAGGGGCTGGAAATTGCGGCCCCAAGTCTGGATGCCTATATCGTGCCATTAGCGATCGCCGTTTTGACCCTGCTGTTTGTTATCCAGAAGCACGGTACTGGCATTGTCGGAAAACTGTTCGCACCGGTGATGCTGCTGTGGTTTCTGGTTCTGGCGGTATTGGGCGCGCGCAGTATCATCAGTAATCCCGACGTGCTGCACGCGATGAATCCGTACTGGGCGCTGCACTTCTTTATCGAATACAAAACGGTCTCTTTCTTCGCGCTGGGCGCGGTGGTGCTGGCGATTACTGGCGTAGAAGCGCTGTATGCCGACATGGGCCACTTCGGCAAATTTCCGATTCGACTCGCCTGGTTCATCGTGGTGCTGCCATCGCTGGTGCTCAACTACTTCGGTCAGGGTGCGCTGCTGCTCAAACATCCGGAAGCGATTAAAAATCCGTTCTTCCTGCTCGCGCCGGACTGGATGCTGATCCCGATGTTAATTCTGGCGACCTTAGCCACGGTGATCGCCTCGCAGGCGGTGATTTCCGGTGTGTTCTCGTTAACGCGTCAGGCCGTGCGCCTTGGCTATTTGCCGCCGATGCGTATTGTGCACACTTCTGAGGAAGAGTCAGGGCAGATTTACATCCCGGTGATCAACTGGCTGCTCTTCTTCTCGGTGGTGATTGTGATTGTCGGCTTCGAGCACTCCAGCAATCTGGCCGCGGCTTACGGCATTGCGGTAACGGGCACCATGGTGCTGACCGCGATTCTTTGCTCTACGGTGGCGATTCAAAACTGGCACTGGAACCGCTATCTGGTGGTGCTGATTCTGATCGCCATGTTGTGTATCGATGTGTCGCTGTTCTCCGCCAACCTGATCAAAGTATTCTCTGGCGGTTGGCTGCCGCTAACGCTGGCACTGATGATGTTCATCATCATGACCACCTGGAAAAGCGAGCGTTTCCGCCTGCTGCGTCGTATGCATGAGCACGGTAACTCTCTGGAAGCGATGATTGCTTCGCTGGAGAAATCGCCGCCGGTGCGCGTGCCGGGTACCGCGGTATATATGTCGCGTGCGCTTAACGTGATTCCGTTTGCCATGTTGCATAACCTTAAACACAACAAAGTGTTGCATGAGCGCGTGGTGCTACTGACGTTGCGTACTGAAGATGCACCTTACGTGCATAACGTACGTCGTGTGACGATTGAGCAGCTGTCGCCGACGTTCTGGCGCGTGGTTGCGAGCTACGGCTGGCGTGAAACGCCGAACGTTGAGGAGATTTTCCACCGCTGCGGCCTTGAAGGGCTGAATTGCCGCATGATGGAGACGTCATTCTTCATGTCGCATGAATCGCTGATTATCGGCGATCGTCCGTGGTATCTGCGCCTGCGTGGCAAGTTGTTCCTGGCGCTGCAACGTAATGCGCTGCGCGCGCCGGATCAGTTTGAAATCCCACCCAATCGCGTGATCGAACTGGGAACCCAGGTCGAGATTTAACGCTGTGCGCGTCACCAGCTTAAGGTGACGCGCAATCCTCCGCTGGCGCGCTGGCTGAACTGCAATCGAATGCCGTGCAGCTGGGCAATATTCTTCACGATGGAAAGCCCCAATCCGCTCCCGGTTTGTGCCTGCCCTGGCGGTCGCCAAAAGCGTTCCCCCAGCCTTGCCAGTTGCTCTTCGCTGACGCCAGGTCCGTTATCATCAACGGTAATGGCGCGAGCATTGAGCTGCACGTCGATGGTACTTCCCGCCGGTGAATAGCGCAGCGCGTTATCCAGCAGGTTGCGCACCATCAAACCCAGCAGCAGCGGATGACCGTTCATCACCGGTTCAGCATGGCTGGTAAATGCTAAATCGGTGTGCTGCTGTTCCGCCTGTGGGAAATGTTCCGCCAATAGATTTTGCAGCAGCGGCGCCAGCGCGACCGGTTGAAATTCGCTGCGCAGATCGTCTGCTTCCACGCGTGAAAGTGTCAGCAGCTGATCCACCAGCCGGGTGGCGCGCACAATACCGCTATCCAACTGCTGAATGGCGCGTTTGCGCATCGCTTCATCATCATCGGCCAGCTGAATCACTTCGCTCTGTACGCGCAGTGCCGCCAGCGGACTACGCAGTTCATGGGCGGCATCGGAGGTGAAGCGACGTTCGCGCTGCACCAGATGTGCCATACGACTAAACAATCCGTTGAGCGCCACCACCAGCGGTTTCACCTCTTTAGGCAAGCGCGCTTCCGGCAATGGCGTGGCGTCATCCGGCGCACGTTGATGCAGTGAAACCGTCAGACGTTTCAACGGACGCAGTTCGAACCACACCAGCGCCAGCAAAAACAGCAGCATAAAGGGCATGGCAATCAGCCAGGGCAACAAGCTACTGAGCGCCAGATCGCGCGTCATATCCTCGCGATACTCCCACTCCTGACCAACCACCACGCGATAACGTTTATCGGCAGAGGTGAGCCACACTAAGCGCCAGCTGTCCTTATCACCGCGCAGGCGGCCATCGACAAAGCCATCGCGCTGATGATCAAACTGCAGATCGCGACCGTTTTCACCATCGTTTAAGAGCGGTTGTCCCTCGGCGCTGAAAATGGCAAACGCCAGGGCATCATCATCCTGATCGCCACGATGATGGCGCAATATCGCTTTGGTTTTGGGCAGCGTAACATCCTGCAGCGAGGTGGGATCAAGCGCTATCAGGCGTTTAGCAAATAGCATCTGCTGGGTATCAAACAGCTCATTCACCGTATCGCGGGTTTGATGCCAGGCGCTGAGGCCGGCAAGCCCGCCGCATAACAGAATCAGCAGCACAAAGCCGATGGCGAGGCGCAGGAACAGACTCATTCCGCCGCTCCCAGCGTATAGCCCACGCCATGCACGGTGCGAATAAACTGGCTACCGAGTTTTTTACGCAGATGATGAATGTGCACTTCCACCGCATTGCTGGAGACATCCTCATTCCAGCTATACAGTTTTTCTTCCAGCTGACTGCGCGTCAGCACGCGGCCAGGGTTGCGCAGAAACAGCTCCAGCAGCGCCAGTTCACGGCTCTTCAGGCTGACGGCTTCGCCGTCGCACATTACGCTGTGGCTGCCGGGCGCCATCACCACCTTGCCGTGTTTGAGTTCGGGCTGCAGTTGCCCGTGACGACGACGGATCAGCGCCTGCAAGCGCGCCGCAACCTCTGTCAGCGCAAACGGCTTGCACAGGTAATCATCGGCGCCGAGCTGCAATCCCTGCACACGCTGATCGAGCGCATCACGCGCGGTAAGGATCAGAACTGGCACATCGTGTCCTTGCTGGCGCCATTGGCGCAGGATATCCAGACCGTCGCGCTCGGGCAGCGACAGATCCAGCACCACCGCATCCCAGGGGGCCGCTGTTAACGCCTGAAACCCGCTTTCACCGGAGACAAACCAGTCCACGCTGAAGCCGAGTTTGGTGAGCCCGACTTTTAATCCGTCACCAATCAGCGTGTCATCTTCAATCAGTAAAATGCGCATTACGTCTCCTTCTGTTAAACGGAGTTATACGAAGCACAATCACTCTTGTACAGCGAAAATCGCGGCAAATAGACTATTTTTCATGAATGTACGCGCAATGCGTTTTCTTAAGATCCTGTTAAGAACCTTGTGGTGAAATAACTCCCGTAATCCGACACATTGATGAAAAAGAGGTCATTTATGAAAAAGTCTGCAGCTCTATTAGCCGTTATCGCGCTGGCCGCTACGCCGGTACTTGCCGCTCAGCAAGGTGGCTTTGTTGATCCGAATGCACCAACGGCGCAGGTTAAGTCTGGTGGTTTCAAAGCTGATAACACCAGTGTTGTTACGGTGAAACAGGCCGAAGAGATGAAAGACGATAGCTGGATTACCGTGCGCGGTACGCTAGAGAAGCAAATTGGTGATGAGGATTATCAGTTCCGTGATGCCACTGGCACCATGAAGGTCGAAATCGATCATAAACGCTGGAACGGTTTAACCATCTCACCGAAGGATCAGGTAGAACTGACCGGTGAACTGGATAAAGATTTCAACTCCATTGAACTGGACGTGAAACAGGTGCGTAAACTGCCATAATTTCCTCCCCGGGGCCGTGTAAGCGGCTCCGCAATCCCACCAAACTCAAATTCTCTCTGGTACAAGCGAAACGTTTCGATGGCGATCACATTTCCGTGATGCCGTCATTGAGTTGCCGCGCGCATTTTATACACTCCCGATCAGCGAAACGTTTCGCTGTGGAGTGGAAGAAATGAAAAAAGGTCGCTTGTTAAACGCTGAAGTCTCTCATGTGATTGCCCGCCTGGGGCACACCGATACGCTGACGATTGCAGATGCAGGCTTGCCGATTCCGGCCGGTCCACAGCGCATCGATCTGGCGTTAACGCCGGGTACGCCCGAATTTTTACAGGTGGTCGACGTTATCACGCAGGAGATGCAGGTCGAAAGCGCCCTGATGGCGGAGGAGATTAAGCAGCATAATCCGCAGCTCCACAGCGCACTGCTCGCCGTGCTCGAAGCCTTGCAACGGCACCAGGGGAATGTCATCACCATCCGTTACACCAGCCATGAACAATTCAAACAACAAACGCAGCGTAGTCAGGCGGTCATTCGCAGCGGAGAGTGTTCTCCGTATGCGAATGTCATCCTGAGCGCTGGCGTGACCTTCTGAGGCCGTTATGCAACCGCTATTGCAACTCAAAGGGATTGAAAAGTCGTTTCCTGGCGTGAAAGCGCTGAATGGCGCCTCGCTTGCCGTCTATCCTGGCCGCGTCATGGCGCTGGTGGGTGAAAACGGTGCCGGTAAATCCACCATGATGAAAGTGCTGACCGGCATTTACAGCATGGACGCCGGTTCCATGCAGTGGCTAGGTAAGGATGTGGCGTTCTCTGGCCCAAAAGCGTCTCAGGAAGCGGGCATTGGCATCATCCATCAGGAACTGAACCTGATTCCACAACTGACTGTTGCCGAGAATATTTTCCTTGGCCGTGAATTTGTTAACCGCTTTGGCCGCATCGAATGGAAAAAGATGTACGCCGCGGCGGATGCGCTGTTAAAGCGCCTCAATCTGCGTTTCAGCAGCCACAAGCTGGTGGGCGATTTGTCGATTGGCGATCAGCAGATGGTCGAGATCGCCAAAGTGCTCAGCTTCGAGTCGAAAGTCATCATTATGGATGAACCGACCGATGCGCTAACCGATACCGAAACGCTGTCGTTGTTCCGCGTGATTAATGAACTGAAAGCGCAGGGCTGCGGCATCGTCTATATCTCGCACCGCATGAAAGAGATCTTCGAGATTTGCGATGACGTCACCGTGTTCCGCGATGGGCAGTTTATCGCCGAGCGTGCGGTCAGCGATCTGAGCGAAGAGAGCCTGATCGAGATGATGGTCGGCCGCAAGCTGGAAGATCAATATCCGCGCATCGATCAACAGCCGGGTGAGATCCGCTTAAAAGTAGAAAACCTGAGCGGGCCGGGCGTCGATGATGTCAGCTTTACGCTGCGCAAAGGGGAAATCCTTGGCGTGTCTGGCCTGATGGGCGCGGGCCGGACCGAATTGATGAAAGTGCTGTATGGCGCCCTGCCGCGCAGCAAAGGCAAAGTGACGCTGAATGGCCGCGAGATCATGACCCGCTCACCGCAGGATGGCTTAGCAAACGGCATCGTTTATATCTCTGAAGACCGCAAGCGCGATGGCCTGGTGCTCGGCATGTCGGTGAAAGAGAACATGTCGCTGACCGCGCTGCGCTATTTCAGCACCGGCGCGGGCAATCTCCGACACAGTGACGAGCAGCTGGCGGTGGGCGATTTTATCCGCCTGTTCAACGTCAAAACCCCCTCAATGGAGCAGCCAATTGGCCTGCTGTCCGGTGGTAATCAGCAAAAAGTAGCGATTGCGCGCGGTCTGATGACGCGCCCCGATGTGCTGATTCTTGATGAGCCGACACGCGGCGTCGATGTCGGGGCGAAAAAAGAGATCTATCAGTTAATTAACCAGTTTAAAGCCGAAGGGCTGAGCATCATTTTGGTGTCGTCAGAAATGCCGGAAGTGCTGGGCATGAGCGATCGCATCGTGGTGATGCATGAAGGCCATCTGAGTGGCGAATTTTCCCGTGAGCAGGCTACCCAGGAATCCCTGATGGCGGCGGCAGTCGGTAAGCAACACAGCGAGGAGTTAGTAGTATGAGCACCCAAACCTTACCCGCCAGCCGTCGTTGGTTCAGCAAAGCCTGGCTGCTGGAGCAGAAATCCCTGATTGCGCTGATTGTGCTGATCGCCGTGGTCGCCAGCCAGAGCCCGAATTTCTTCACGCTGCCAAACATGTTCAATATCCTGCAGCAGACATCGGTCAACGCCATTATGGCGGTGGGGATGACGCTGGTGATTCTGACCTCGGGCATTGATTTGTCGGTGGGATCATTGCTGGCGCTGACGGGTGCCGTCGCGGCGTCAATCGTCGGATTAGAAGTGAATGCGCTGGTAGCCGTTGCGGCTTCGCTGGCGCTGGGCGCGGCAATTGGCGCGATTACCGGCGTGATTGTCGCACGCGGCAAGGTGCAGGCTTTTATCGCTACGCTGGTAATGATGCTGCTGCTGCGCGGTGTCACCATGGTTTATACCAACGGTAGCCCAATCAACACCGGTTTTAACGATAACGCCGATCTGTTCGGCTGGTTCGGCATCGGCCGTCCATTGGGCATTCCTACACCGGTATGGCTGATGGCGGTGGTGTTCGCGCTGGCGTGGTACATGCTGCATCACACGCGCCTCGGACGTTACATCTATGCGCTGGGCGGTAACGAAGCGGCTACGCGTTTATCCGGTATCAGCGTTAACCGCGTCAAAATCATCGTCTATTCGCTGTGCGGCCTGCTGGCGGCATTGGCGGGCACCATCGAAGTGGCACGCCTCTCTTCTGCACAACCCACGGCAGGTACCGGTTATGAACTGGATGCCATTGCTGCGGTGGTGCTGGGCGGTACCAGCCTGGCGGGCGGTAAAGGTCGCATTATGGGCACGCTGATTGGTGCGTTGATCCTCGGTTTCCTGAATAACGGCCTGAATCTGATGGGCGTATCGTCTTACTACCAAATGATTGTTAAAGCCGTCGTCATTCTGCTAGCGGTGCTGGTGGATAACAAAAGCAGTAAATAACTCTGACCTTCACACAGGATTTAAAAATGAAAAAGTTAACTGCATTGGCCGTCATTCTTGGCGCCACCCTCAGTGCTGGCGCGATGGCTAAGGACACCATTGCTCTGGTGGTTTCAACCCTGAATAATCCGTTCTTTGTGTCACTGAAAGATGGCGCACAGAAAGAAGCTGATCAACTGGGTTATAACCTTGTAGTGCTGGATTCGCAGAACAACCCGGCGAAAGAGCTGGCGAACGTGCAGGATCTGACGGTGCGCGGCACCAAGCTGCTGCTGATCAACCCAACCGATTCTGATGCAGTGGGCAACGCCGTGAAGATGGCGAACCAGGCGAACATTCCGGTGATCACCCTGGACCGTGTTGCTGCACAAGGTACCGTGGTGAGTCACGTTGCTTCTGACAACCGCTTCGGCGGCAAAATGGCCGGTGACTTCATCGCCAAAAAGCTGGGCGAAGGCGCGAAAATCATTGAACTGCAGGGTATTGCCGGTACTTCTGCAGCGCGTGAGCGTGGCGAAGGCTTCAAACAGGCGGCTGATGCGCACAAATTCAATATTCTGGCGAGCCAGCCTGCTGACTTTGACCGTACCAAAGGTTTGAACGTGATGCAGAACCTGCTGCAGGGACATCCGGATGTACAGGCTGTTTTTGCTCAGAACGATGAAATGGCGTTGGGCGCGCTGCGTGCGCTGCAAACTGCCGGGAAAACTGACGTGCTGGTGGTGGGCTTCGATGGCACCGCTGACGGTGTGAAGGCGGTAGAATCGGGTAAACTGACCGCCACTGTGGCACAGATGCCAGATAAGATTGGCGTGATTGGCGTGCAGACTGCCGATAAAGTATTGAAAGGTGAGAAGGTGCAGTCGGTGAACCCGGTTGACCTGAAGCTGGTGACCAAATAATAAGTAAAGAAAAGCAGGGCAACGCGCCACCGTCCTGGTGGCGCATCTTTCTGGATGAATCCCAATGACCACAAGCGCAAAACTGGCCGTTCTCGGCAGCATCAATGCCGATCACATCCTTAACCTCGCCCACTTTCCGCGTCCGGGCGAAACGGTGATCGGTAAACAGTATCAAATTGCCTTTGGCGGCAAAGGGGCCAATCAGGCAGTAGCCGCTGGCCGTGCAGGGGCTGATATTGCATTTATTGCCTGTGTCGGTGCCGATGACATTGGCGCACGCATTCGTCAGCAGCTGCAGCAAGACCGCATTGATACTGCGCCGGTCGAAATCGTCGCGGATGAAGCCACCGGGGTGGCGATGATCTTCGTTAATGGCGAAGGCGAAAATAATATCGGTATTTATTCCGGCGCCAATGCGGCCCTGACCCCTGCCCGCGTTGCGCATCATCAGCAGGTCATTGCCGATGCAGATGCGTTGCTGATGCAGCTGGAATCGCCACTGGAAAGCGTACTGGCAGCGGCGAAAATTGCCCGTGAGCAGCATACCCAGGTGATTCTCAATCCCGCGCCGGCCACACAACTCTCTGATGAGCTGCTCGGATTGATTGACATCATCACGCCAAATGAAACTGAGGCAGAAATTCTCACCGGTATCGCGGTAAAGAGCGATGAAGACGCAGCGCGTGCCGCGCAGGCATTGCATGCCAAAGGTATTGCTACCGTGTTAATCACGTTAGGCCGTCGCGGCGTGTGGCTGAGTGAACAAGGAAACGGCGTGCGTATTCCGGGCTTCAGCGTGCAAGCCATCGATACCATCGCTGCGGGCGATACCTTTAACGGTGCGTTTATCACCGCGCGTCTGGAAGGCGTAGCGATGCATGATGCCGTGCGTTTCGCCCATGCCGCCGCCGCGATTGCGGTGACGCGTCCTGGGGCTCAGCCCTCAGTGCCGTGGCGCACTGAGATCGACGCCTTCCTGCAACAACAGGGCTAAGCGCTTGGCTACCATGAAAGATGTCGCTCGCCTGGCGGGCGTCTCTACCTCCACCGTTTCTCACGTCATCAATAACAATCGCTTTGTCAGCGAGCAGGTGCGGGAAAAGGTGGATCAGGCGATTCGCGAACTCAACTATGCGCCGTCCGCGCTGGCGCGCAGCCTGAAGCTCAAGCAAACGCGCACCATTGGCATGCTGCTGACCGCCAGCAGTAACCCGTTCTATTCTGAAGTGGTGCGTGGCGTGGAGAATAGCTGCTACGAACGCGGCTATAGCCTGATTCTGTGCAATACCGAAGGCGATGAAGAACGCATGAATCGCAGCCTTGAAACGTTGATGCAAAAGCGTGTCGATGGTTTGCTGATGATGTGTACCGAAACCCATCTGCCGTCGGCGGAGATCCTCAATCGTTATCCGTCGGTGCCAATGGTGATGATGGACTGGGCGCCGTTTGAAGGGCACGGTGACATTATTCAGGATAACGCACTGCTGGGCGGCGAGCTGGCCACTCAGCATCTGATCGATCGCGGCTACACGCGTATTGCCTGTATTGCGGGACCGCAGGATAAAACCCCGGCGCGTTTGCGTCTGGAAGGTTTCCATAAAGCGATGGCCAACAGCGGATTGTCGGTGCCGCCGGGCTACGTCGTCGATGGCGATTTCGAGTTTCAGGGCGGTTTCAATGCGATGAACCAGCTGTTGGCGTTAGATGCGTTGCCTGAAGCGGTGTTTACCAGTAACGATGCTATGGCGGTTGGCGTCTATCACGCTTTGTTCCAGGCCGGCTTGCGTGTACCGCAGGATATTGCGGTGATGGGCTATGACAACATCGAGCTGGCGCGTTACCTGACGCCGCCGCTTAGCACCATCCATCAACCGAAAGATGAGCTCGGCGAACTGGCGATTGATACCTTGATTCATCGTATGAGCGATCCCGACGCCAGTCAGCAAACGCTGGTGCTGACGCCGGAGCTGGTGGAGCGCGGTTCGGTTTAAGCGGCTTTCTTCTTTTTCTCGCGGTTGGCGATGAGATTTCGTCCATCGCCCGGACGTAACATCATGAAGGTGAAAGCTGACAACACGGTGACGACGCCCATTGTCAGGAAGGTGGCGTGGAATTGCGCGACGGTTGTCGCCTCGACATCCTGATAGAAACGCAGTACCGCGGCGCTCACCGCCACACCAAAGCTGATCGACAGCTGCTGCGTTACCGCCAGCACACTGTTCCCGCCGCTGGCGTTCTCATCATTTAAATCCGCTAGCGTGATGGTATTCATCGCGGTGAACTGCGTCGACATCGCCATCCCCAGAATCAACAGTGCCGCCAGCAACATGACTACGCTGCTGCCCGGCGATTGCAGTGAGAAGGTGGCAATCAGCATGCCGATAATAATGGTGATACCAACCAGCGTATGGCGATAGCCGAAGCGGCGTAGCACTTGCGTCACCGTCGATTTCGCCAGCAGCGCGCCAATCGCCGTCGGTCCCATCATACAACCGGCAATCAGTGCGGGATAACCAAAGCCTACCTGTAACATCAGCGGCATCAGGAACGGAATACAGCCGGTTCCCAGACGCGAGGCAATATTGCCAATGATGCCGACCGAAAAGGTACGGGTTTTAAACATCGGTAAATTGATCAGCGGTGCCGGATGGCGCCGTGCATGCACTATATAAAGAAGAAGTAACGCGACGCCGCTAAACAGCACCAATAACGCTTGCCACGGCAGCACAACACGCTCGCCAAACAGTTCAATGCCGACAGAAATCAGCACCAGGCCTAAGCCAAACAGTAGGAAACCTAAAAAATCAAAGCGGCGTTTCGGCGTCGTAAAGTCCGGCATATATTTGCGCGCATAAAAGATGCCCGCGATACCGATGGGAATGTTGATCAGGAATATCCAGTGCCAGCTGGCGTAGGTTACCAGCAAGCCGCCAAGCATCGGGCCAAGAATCGGTCCCACTAAACCTGGCATGGTGACGAAGTTTAAAACGGGCAGCAGTTCACTGCGGGGATATGAGCGCAGAAGTGCTAAACGCGCGACGGGCATCATCATCGCTCCGCCAATCCCCTGTACTACGCGAGATATCACCAACATGCTCAACGAGCCGGATAAGGCACAAGCCAGTGAACCCAGCGTAAACAGAGAGACGGCAATGATAAAAACTTTGCGTGTGCCGTAGCGATCGGCCAGCCAGCCACTTACCGGGATCAGCATCGCTACCGTAAGCGTGTAACTGATGACAGTCGATTGCATGGCAAGAGGAGATCGTTCGAGACTGACGGCAATAGCGGGAAGCGCGGTATTAAGGATGGTGGCATCAAGTGCCTGCATGAAAAACGCCATGGCGGCGATCCAGGGCAAGCCGGCCATACTGCGCGCGGAGCGAATCATTGAAAGTCCTTCTCGAATAATTGTCAGCCTGCAACAAAGTAAATTGCGTTTGGTTTAACAGAATAGCATTGGTGTTTGAGGTGATGGCGCTGATTTGTGTCGATGAAGCGGCGATTTTGACTGTTAATTCGGCGAGATATGTCTGTTTTTAACGCGTTCGTTTAAAAAAGAGGCGCTCAGTCATTTTTTTGCAATAAACCCTTGTCACCTCCGAATAACTCCCTATAATGCGCCACCACTGAGACGGCAAAGCGGCAACGCGGGCGGCTCAGCAGGGAGTGAAGAAATTCATCCCGCCGG
>NZ_AKIU01000091.1:0-20007 GCF_000282675.1 Pantoea sp. GM01
GGCGCCTGCCGTAGCCTATCGCGAACGTATTCTGGCCGCGTTGCCTGCTGAGCATGCTTTTACTCCGCTGATGACCTGCTACCTCACCGATTCGCTCGATCCTGATGAGATCGAACGCGGTTTCCGTGACGGGATCTTTACCGCAGCCAAACTCTATCCTGCACATGCCACCACCAACTCCAGCCATGGTGTCACCAACATCGCTTCCATTGCTAAGGTGCTGGATCGCATGCAGCAAATCGGAATGCCAATGCTGGTGCACGGCGAAGTGACCGATGCGCATATCGATATTTTTGACCGTGAAGCCCGCTTTATCGAAACCGTGCTGGAACCGCTGCGCAAACAGTTCCCGGCGTTGAAAGTGGTGATGGAACATATCACCACCCAAGAAGCCGCCGAGTATCTGGCTGCAGGTAACGATCTGCTGGGCGCAACAATTACGCCGCAGCACCTGATGTTTAACCGAAACCACATGCTGGTGGGCGGCGTACGTCCGCATCTTTATTGCTTGCCGATTCTGAAGCGCAATATCCATCAGGAAGCGCTGCGCAAGCTGGTCGCCAGCGGTAATCGTCGTGTATTTCTCGGTACCGATACCGCACCGCATCTGCGCCACCTGAAAGAGGCCAGCTGCGGTTGTGCTGGCGTGTTTAATGCCCCTACCTCGCTGCCGGCTTACGCCACGGTATTTGAAGAGTTGCATGCGTTAGAACATTTCGAAGCTTTCTGCTCTGAGAACGGCGCCAACTTCTATGGTCTGCCGTTGAACGAAGGCACCATAACGCTGGTGCGTGAGTCCTGGAAGGTTGAGGAGAGTATTGCGCTGGCTGACGATACGTTGGTGCCGTTCCTTGCCGGTGAAACCCTGAACTGGCGCATTAAAGATTAATTCAATGCTGCTTGCCTTCGGGATAACTATACTGTACAAATAAACAGTATATTATTCCGGAGGCTTCTATGCGTGTTGAAATTACCGTAGCAAAAACTTCGCCCCTGCCCGCAGGTGCACTGGACGCACTGAGCATCGAACTGGTCCGTCGCATTACGCAGGATTTTCCTGACGACGATCATCACGTCAAAGTCCGTTATGCCGGCGGCAATCAGCTCAGCGTCTTTGGTGGCTGTAAAGAGTCACGTGAGCGCATCAGCGAACTATTACAAGAAACCTGGGAAAGCGCTGACGACTGGTTTAATAACGATTAACTGCCACTGTGCCGTTTTTGCCGGGTTTCGCCACCCGGCTTTTTTGTTTTTATTTCGCTCTCGCCAGAAAAACTTCCTGCATCTAGACTCATGTTAAACGATCCCCTATTCTTGCCTCGTCATGCTTACAGGAGGTGTTTTACATGACTACTGAAAAACCAGAAGAGGCGATGACCTTTGGGGAATTGCTGGCATTTATTGCTGACCAACAGCGCCGCTTAACCGTATTAGAAAATGCTTTTGCCACGCTGACCTTCTGTCTCGACGATCGTGCCAACCAGCTGCTGGTACACAATTTGACGCTTGAAGCGCAAAACCAGAACCATGACGAGCAGTTACAGCAGCATTTTACCCGGTTGGCCGAAGAGATTCAGAAGCGTCACGGCCTGCTGCCAGCAGAGTCACAACCGTAACAGCACCACCCTTTTTGCGTTAAAGTTTCGCGGTAAAAATGCCGATAATCTCTTACGTCCCGGCAGTAATATTGCCAATAAAATGCCTGACGCTTCGGGCATTTTATTATTCGGTAAAAAGGGTTTTATAAACGCGTTTATTTCAACGCCGTTAACTTTCGTCATACCTTTTAACTATTGTACCCGCTGATCCATGTTATAATTGTTTCGCTAGTGCACGATACAGCCGCATTGAACCTCAAGAAGCACTTCGTTTAACGAGTAATACGGAGGTTATAATGGACAGAAATAAAGACGTCATCCAGACTCATCCGTTGGTGGGATGGGACATCAGCACCGTAGACAGTTATGACGCCATGATGATTCGCCTGCACTCGCTCTCCTCGCAGGATCAGAAAGAAGAAGAAGCTGACGTGGGCCCGACCTACTGGCTGACTACCGATGTCGCCAGACAGTTTATCTCCCTACTCGAAGCTGGCATTGCAAAAATAGAGTCGACCGAGCAGTACCTACGCGACAATCAAAAGCATTAATTTCCACTATCGCGTGAAAGGGCACCCAACAGGGTGCCTTTTTCATGGGCGCTCTCTTTTGATATGCTGTTGAAAAATTTCGCCGTTTTGCTGGAGTGATGTCGTTATGGTTTATGATCTGATTGTGGTAGGAAGCGGTTCGGTAGGTGCAGCCGCTGGCTTTTACGCGACTCAGGCCGGCTTATCCGTGCTGATGATTGACAGCGCCCATCCACCGCACAATCAGGGCACCCATCATGGTGAAACCCGCCTGATTCGCCATGCTTACGGCGAAGGCGAACGCTACGTCCCATTAGTGCTGCGCGCCCAAACGTTATGGGATGAACTGGAGCGTCAGAGCGGCGAGCGCATTATGCATCGTAGCGGCATTCTCAATTTAGCGCCGATCACCTCCCCGTTTATTCAAAATGTCATCGACAGCGCAAAAGCGTGGCAGTTGGATGTCACCCTGCTGCAGGCTGACGAAGTGCGGGCACGCTGGCCGCAATTTACCGTGCCGGATGAGTATATCGGCGTGTTCGAACCCAACTCCGGCTTCCTCAAATGCGAGCAGGCGGTGCGCAGCTGGGTGCAGCTGGCTGAGCAGGCGGGCTGCGCGCAACTGTTTAACTGTCCGGTGACGGAAATCGGCCGCGACGGTGATTTACAGCAGGTCACCACCAGCGACGGTATTTTCCGCGCTCGTAAATTATTGATCAGCGCCGGAACCTGGGTCAGTCATTTAGTTGATGGTTTGCCGGTGGCGCCGGTGCGCAAAGTGTTCGCCTGGTATCAGGCCGATGGCCGCTATAGCGAGAATAACAAGTTCCCAGGTTTTACCGTGGAGATGAGTGATGGCAGCCATTTTTACGGCTTCCCGGCGGATAACAATGCTTTGAAAGTGGGACGTCATGATGGTGGGCAGTTAATGCATGCACCTGCAGATCGTAAACCTTTTGGCAGTATCGCAGTCGACGGTAACGAGTCGTTTAACTTCCTGCGCAAGTTTTTGCCGGGCGTCGGTGTCTGTTTGCACGGCGAAGCGTGCAGTTATGACAACACGCCGGATGAAGATTTCATTATTGATACGCTGCCGGGTGAGCCCAATCGCCTGATTATTACCGGCCTGAGCGGGCATGGTTTTAAATTCGCCAGCGTGCTGGGCGAGCTTGCCAGCGAATTTGCGCAAAATAAACCCTTCTCTTTCGATATTAAGCCCTTCTCGCTGAGCCGTTTTAACTAATATTTTCTGGTCGGCGCATAAAGTGCGCCGACTCAATTGACGCAACCTGACAATAAATTACCTTTCATGACGCTTAATTCCCTCATTCAGCGCATTTAGTGAAGTATTCCCCCTCGCTTGCACGATTGCCTTTCACTGTAACTTAACCCTTTCAATTATCCTGAAGGAGTTACCGTTAATTACTCATTTAATCCGAAGATCATTTTCAACTTTATAGAAAAGTAAGGTGAATTGATTTTGTATTACAAAATGTAGATGCTCATTACCACTTATTTCATTTTGCTGGACATTTAATATGTGGCGCAATTCCACACAGCACTTCGGCATCGTCTCAATTTTCATGCACTGGCTCATGGCGCTGGTTATTTACGGCATGTTTGCGCTGGGATTATGGATGGTTGGATTAGGTTATTACGACGGCTGGTATCACGATGCACCTGAGATTCATAAAGGCATCGGCATTATGCTGTTTGCCGCTCTGCTGTTGCGTGTCGGCTGGCGATTTATCTCGCCGCCACCTAAACCGTTGCCAGGCTATTCACCTGCAGTGCGCCGTTCAGCCACTGCGGCACACTGGATGCTATACAGTCTGCTGATCGTATTGCTGATCAGCGGCTACCTCATCTCCACCGCCGATGGCAAAGCCATCTCCGTATTTGGCTGGTTCGACGTGCCAGCCCTGTTCAGCGGCGCCGGCCAACAAGCCGATTTGGCTGGGGACATTCATCTTTGGCTGGCCTGGGGTTTAGTGCTGCTTTCAGCACTGCACGCGCTGGCTGCCTTGAAACACCATTTCATCGACCGTGATGTGACTCTGAAAAGGATGTTGGGCTACCGCATCCCGTTAACCTCTGAAAAGGAAAAGTAACATGTTAAAGAAAACATTACTGGCAGTAGCCGCGGCCGGATTATTAAGCGCCAGCCTGACCGCCAGCGCAGCGGATTATAAGTTTGATAAGGAAGGCCAGCATGCGTTTGTCCAGTTCCGTATTCAGCATTTGGGCTACAGCTGGTTATACGGCACGTTCAAAGATTTCGATGGCGGCTTTACCTTCGATGAAGCCAATCCGTCGGCGGACAAAGTGAATGTCACCATTAACACGAATAGTCTCGATACCAACCATGCCGAACGCGATAAGCATCTGCGTAGCGCAGATTTTCTTAACACCGGCAAATTCCCGCAGGCAACTTTTGCTTCAACCGCGGTGAAGAAAGAGGGTAAGGATTACAAAATCACCGGCGATTTGACGCTGAATGGCGTGACCAAACCGATCACCCTGGATGCAAAATTGATGGGCGAAGGCAAAGATCCGTGGGGCGGTTATCGTGCCGGATTTGAAGCCAGCGGAGAGATTGTGCTGAAAGAGTTCAATATCAGCAAAGACCTTGGCCCGGCATCACAAAAAGCAGAACTGATTATTTCGGTTGAAGGTGTGCGCAAGTAATAAAATGCAGCCTGAGCGCTTCAGGCTGCACTGAAATTACTTTTTATCCGGTGCCGGAATCGCCATCGTCATGTTCAGTAAACCACGTGATTTATTGAACACCTTATTGCCATTCTCACGGCCCGCACGGCGTGCGCGCTGCTCTTCTGGCGACAGCGTTGACTCTTCCATGCAGATGGGGCTACAGCAGTTGTTATACTTTTCAGCGCAGCTTGGGCACTGAATGAACAACAAATGACAGCCATCATTGATGCAGTTGGTATGGCTATCACAAGGCGTACCACACTGATGACAGCTGGAAAGAATATCGTCGGAGATGCGTTCGCCCATGCGCTCATCAAAGACAAAGTTCTTGCCCTTGAAACGCACCGGTAAACCCTGTTCACGCGCACGACGGGTGTACTCAATAATGCCGCCTTCAATGTGGTAAACATCATTGAAGCCGTTATGTTTCATCCACGCGCTGGCTTTTTCACAACGAATGCCGCCGGTGCAGTACATAACAATCTTTTTGTCTTTCTTATCCTGCAGCATATCCACTGCCATCGGCAGCTGATCGCGGAAGGTATCTGCGGGGACTTCCAGCGCATTATCGAAGCGCCCTACTTCATATTCGTAGTGATTGCGCATATCGACAAATAACGCATCAGGATCGTCGAGCAGCGCATTAACGTCGGCGGCTTTCAGGTAAGCGCCTACATCGCTGGCATCAAAGCTGTTGTCTTCAATTCCATCAGCAACAATGCGCTCACGCACTTTCAAACGGAGAACCCAAAAGGATTTGCCGTCATCGTCCAGCGCGATATTCATGCGCAGATTATTCAGCGCCGCATCGAAGGCGTACAAGGTCGCCTTCATTTTTTCATAACGGCTGGCGGGCACGCTGATCTGCGCGTTGATGCCTTCATGCGCCACATAGACGCGGCCAAACACCTTGAGCTTAGTTAACTCAACGTAGAGGGCATCACGGAACGCTTTGGGATCGGCAATCTGGAAGTATTTATAAAAAGAGACTGTAGTACGTGGTTCGGTTTCCGCCAACATACGTTCCTTCAGCTCTTTATTGGAAACAAGGTTATGTAACACTGGCATGGTGTTCGTCCTGTTAGCAATCAGAGAAATTAAGCGCGCGTATGATACCCGAATTCTGCCGGATGCAAAATCTTTGGTGTGTTAAGCCTAACGCGAGACATAACCGGCGTAATTCTGCGTCACAATTGCATTTTCGTGCGCATAGCTGCTGCCGGATGACAGTCCACCGTCTATGCTTGATTTCAGCCAGAGTGAAAAAATGGCATAATGCTAAAAAATTACAGAAACCGGACTCTCTGGCATAAGACGCAGGATACTGACATTTTCATGACTCAACTTCCCCAACTCACCCGCGAACTGCTTCATCCACGCTATTGGCCGACCTGGATCGGCATTGGTTTTCTTTATTTATTGGTGCTCTTACCTTATCCAGTGCTACACGCGATTGGCTGCGGACTGGGACGCATCGCGATGCGCTTTATGAAGCGGCGCGTCGAGGTGGCACAACGCAATCTGGAGGTGTGCTTCCCGACTATGCCGACTAATGAACGTGAAGCGATGGTGAAACACAATTTTGAATCGGTGGGTATGGGACTGATTGAAACGGGGATGGCGTGGTTTTGGCCGGACTGGCGTATTCGTAAATGGGTGGCCGCCAGCGGACTTGAGCATGTTACCCATGCGCTGGAACAGAAGCGTGGCATCTTATTAATAGGTATGCACTTTCTGACGCTGGAACTGGGTGCCCGCGTGTTTGGCATGCACAATCCAGGCATTGGCGTGTATCGCCCCAACGACAACAAGCTGATCGATTGGCTGCAAACCTGGGGCCGCATGCGCTCCAACAAAAGCATGCTCGACCGTAAAGATCTCAAAGGCATGATTCGCGCGATGAAGAACAACGACATTATCTGGTATGCACCGGATCATGATTACGGCCCGCGCAGTAGCGTGTTCGCCCCTTTCTTTGCGGTGCCGGATGCGGCGACCACCACCGGGACACATATGCTGATCCGTCTCGCCAATCCGAGCGTAGTGCCGTTTCTTGCACGACGCCTGCCGAATGCGCGCGGCTATGAACTTAAAATGATGCCGGACATCCGCGATAAGTTCACACTTGAAACTGAGCTTGATACCGCGGTAGTGATGAATAAAGTGGTTGAAGAAACGGTCCTGTTGGCTCCAGAGCAATATATGTGGTTGCACCGCCGCTTTAAAACCCGCCCTGAAGGACAACCTTCCGTTTATTAAAATCTTTTCGGGGTACTGCTGGTGCCCCACACATCTCCATTCTAATTTGCCTTATCCCGCGATTTTCGCCGGTTATTAATAAGCGAGTCGGACCAGCCTGAACTTAGGCTGATAGTTAACTTAGCGCCAGATAAAGTCAGACAGCATGCGGATATCCTGCGACAATCTTGCTAAAAGTGAGGGTTAAGTGAGTTAACCAGCGCGAAAATCTGCGCTTCGAGCTGATTATTGATTTGCGCCTCATTAATATTTACTCACAAAATTGTGCCGCTACGGACCTGATTCCGATCATTTCCAGGGCTATTCCTATTTAATATTGCTAAACCCTTCGACTTCACTTATCAATGCAGTAAAATTAACTTAATAAACAAGGCATTGTCTGAACAAAAAACGCCATATTCCATCCAGGCAAAATAATCAGCCTTCTTATATCATTATGGAATTTGTCGCCAAAATCGAATGCAGTTAATTTCGGTGATGACAGTTAGCATAATAAGTTCAAATTTTAAAAAATATAAAAAGATTTCACACAGCAAATATATCTCAGGATACATATTATATGAATAAAGGCATCTACTACTACGTGACGGTCAGTACCGATCAAGAAGGTTATCATCTGCTGCATCGGAAAGAGTGCAAACGTTTACCTGTGAAGGAGGATATGGTTTTTATCGGCACGCTGTATAATTTAAATCAGGCACTTACAACCGCTCGTATTAATTTCAAAAAAGTTAAGCCCTGTATTAAATGTTGCATTCGTTACTCTGCTCCCATTATTCATGAGTCAGTACGCCCGGTATTACACTTTCCCCAGAAATTAGCCTGAAGGGTTGGGCGGTTGAATTTCACTCAACCGCCCAACCGATATTCACTCTCTTCCCTTCACTTGCTGTTTTTTCGTCTATCCTTCTGTGAAATCCCTTTTTTACAGACATGGAGTTGATGATGAGCCTGTTTAGCACCCTGGAAGAAGCCATTGAAGCGGCACGCGAGGAGTTTCTCGCCAGCCAACCCGAGATTGCACAAGAAGATGCCAATGTCAGCCAGTTCGCCCTGCAAAAGTACGTGATGCAGGATGGCGACATTATGTGGCAGGCCGAATTTTTCGCTGAAGAGGATGGCCAGGGCGAATGCCTACCCATCTCCAGCGGTGAAGCCGCACAGGCGATATTCGACGGTGATTTCGATGAAGTCGAGTTACGTCAGGAGTGGCAAGCTGAAAATACCCTGCACGAATGGGATGAGGGCGAATTTCAGTTAGAGCCACCGCGCGACCTTGAAGAAGGTGAAGCGGCGGCGCAGGAGTGGGAAGACGACAACAGCCCTTCTGACAACTTGCCTTAAGCGTTATTCGTACGGGCCGTGATTGGCATCAACCGGCAATAACAGCGTGTCCATGACCAGCGATAGCGGTAAATCGAGAATGGTCAGCACACGCCACGGTCCGTCACGAACGTCCCACTGCACGCCAGGATAATATTGGTTGCCATGCCCCTGTCCGGGAAAGGTGCGGCTAATAATACTGCCACAGCCGGTAAGCAACAGAATGGTGGCGCTAAGCGCAGTTATTTTCAGGAAAGCATTCACAACGTGTACTCACAATGAACTTGCGCCAGTTTAACCCTCTCTCAGAGGAGTGACTACTTCTTCAGGTGTAAAGGTTGCGTTATTCTCTGCAGATTAACGGCATAAAAAAAGCGGCATCTCTGCCGCTTTTTACTTTATTAACCTTAACGCTGTGGCAGCGCCTCAGGGTTGAGCTTCAGCTTTTGATAGCTTTCCACCCACTGATGATATTTGTCCGCACTTTCCCACAAGCGTGAGTGAACACGTGCCAGCACCACCGGATCGCTAATCAGCTGCAAACGCTGCTCGCGGTTAAGTTTCTCTGGCGCATCACTCAGTGCCTGATCAACGCGACGATCGCGTGCATGGTCCAGCAAATCACTCTGTTTGTGACGCGATGTGGCCATCGCCGTCGCCAGCGCGTTAAACGCAGGGTTAAACAGCGCGTGCATAAAGCCATTTTTCAGCGCACGTTGACGGTTGATCTGCAGATAGTGATCGGTATCGACCAGCTCTTTTGGCGGCTCGTACTCTTCGGGAATCAGGAACAGCTTAGCGTTCTTGCTCTTCTGCCCTACCGTCGCACGGCTCGACATCACCGACACAAATGGCGACAGGATCAGCGAGAAGACAATCGGCGACAGCCACCACAGGAAGTTCAGATCCAGCAAGCCCATGCCGCCCGCCCACACGATACCCAACAGCATCTGTGAACCGTGACGACGGAAGGCTTCGCTCCACGGCGTCGCATCATCGTCACGCTGCGGTGAATTCCATACCACTTCCCAGCCAAGGAACGCGCTGACCACGAAGACGGTGTGGAACAGCATGCGCACCGGTGCTAACAGCACCGAGAACAGCATCTCCAGAATCAGCGAGCAGAACAAGCGGATGGCGCCACCGTAAGGTTTCGCTCCCTTGAACCAAATCAACACCACGCTCAACAGTTTCGGCAGGAACAGCAGCACCAGCGTGGTTGAGAACAGCGCAATCGCCAGATCAGGACGCCACTGCGGCCACACCGGGAACAGCTGGCGCGGCTGCAGGAAGTAGGTCGGTTCCATCAGCGTGTGCACCACCTGCAAGGCGGTGGAGAGCGCAAGGAACATAAACCACAACGGCGCAGAGAGATACGACATCACGCCCGTCAGGAACACCGCACGGTGAACCGGGTGCATACCTTTTACCAGGAACAGGCGGAAGTTCATCAGGTTACCGTGGCACCAGCGACGGTCACGCTTCAATTCATCCAGCAGGTTCGGTGGCAGCTCTTCATAAGAACCCGGCAGATCGTAGGCAATCCATACGCCCCAACCCGCACGACGCATCAGCGCCGCTTCAACGAAGTCATGCGACAGGATCGAACCGGCGAAGGAGCCTTCTCCCGGCAGCGGAGCCAGCGCACAGTGCTCAATGAACGGTTTCACACGAATGATGGCGTTATGCCCCCAATAGTGCGATTCACCCAATTGCCAGAAGTGCAGACCGGCGGTAAACAGCGGACCGTAAACACGCGTGGCAAACTGCTGACAACGTGCATACAGCGTATCCATGCCTGACGCTTTTGGCGAAGACTGGATAATACCGGCGTTCGGGTTAGCATCCATCATGCGCACCAGACCGGTAAGACACTCACCGCTCATTACGCTGTCGGCGTCCAGCACCACCATGTAACTGTAGTTGACGCCCCAGCGACGGCAGAAGTCATCGATGTTGCCGCTTTTACGCTTTACACGACGACGACGACGACGATAGAAAATCTTGCCCGCACCACCGACATCGCGTACCAGCTCCATCCAGGCTTTCTGCTCGGCGATAGCGATGTCCGCATCGTAGCTGTCACTCAGAATGTAAACGTCGAAATGCTCGGCATTACCCGTACGTTTGACCGATTCCCAGGTCGCACGCAGGCCCGCGAACACGCGCTCAACGTCTTCATTACAGATCGGCATGATTAACGCAGTGCGATGTTCCGGATTCAGCGGTTCATCACCGGTGGTCGAGTACGAAATACTGTACTTATCGCGGCCAATCAGCAGCTGTAGGAAGCCCATCAGTGCGGTCCAGAAACCGGCTGAAACCCAACAGAACAGAATGGCAAACAGGAACAGAATCCCGGTCTGCAAGATATAAGGCAGAATCAATTCAACCGACTGCAACCAGTTCTGGTTAAACATCTCGATCGGATCGATCAGCGTCCAGCCCTGATACGGCAGAATGGTTTTCATGTACCAGGTGGCCACCACGGTTTGCAGAATCGTGAGAATCAGCAACACGTAACGACGCATTGAACCCACGTGTCGCCACTTGTCCTCGGTTTTTTGCTCTTCCACCGAGGCATAGCGCGGCGTGGATTTCTTACCACGGACAGAATCCCAGGCGCGCGCAATGGGGTTGGTGCGCCAGATCTCCGGGAACATCAGCGAACGCTTCACCTTCGGCATCGCCTTCAGCGTGGTGCGGTCGAGATAATCCTTGCTCAGCTGCTGACCATCCGCCAATGAGTCTGGCCAGGCCATTTGCACACGGGATGACACCGATTTCAGCGGCGCATCATCCGGGCGCTCGCTGGCGGCAATATCTTGCCCCAGCGACGTATGAATAGCGTGGAACGCCTGCGCATTCTGTAGCGAATCGCTCAGACGGGCGCGCCCTGCCGCGTCAAGCGGCAGAGCCTCCACGTAAGATTGAGGTAAAAATATCGATTTATTCATTGGCAGGTAGCTGATAGCTCCAGGTTTCCGTCAATGTCTTGTCGCCGCTTACCAGCGCCGCACGCATTTCGGTCGGCTGCTTGTTATCTTTCACACGCAGACGCAACACTAAACGCCAGCCTTTGGTTACCGGGTTGTAGCGTACACTCTGCTCAACCACGTCAGCGTTGTCACCCACGCTAACCTGCGGTGCCACTTGCGTATCTTCAGGCAGCTTGCTCATCGCTTTGCCGACAAAATCCACGGTGAAGGCGATAGAACCATCCGGCTGACGCACCAGGTTCGACTGTTTCACATCACCCGCTGAACGCAGCGTATCTTTCACCCAGGCGATGTCATCTGAATGCAGCTGATTTTCATCACGCGTAAAGTGCAGACGATACTGGAAGTTCATCTCTTTGCCTGGCTCTGGCAGTTTTTCCGGCGTCCAGAACGCGACGATATTATCGTTGGTTTCATCGGCAGTCGGAATCTCTACCAGCTCAACGCGGCCTTTGCCCCAGTCACCCTGCGGCTCAACCCAGCCACTTGGACGCAGATCGTAGCGATCGTCGAGATCCTGGAAACGGCTGAAATCACGCGTGCGCTGCAGCAGACCAAACCCTTTCGGGTTCTCAACGGTAAAGGTGCTTACCGCCAGATGTTTCGGATTATTCAGCGGACGCCAAATCCATTCACCGTTACCGGCGTGAATCGAAAGACCGTTTGAATCGTGCAGCTCTGAACGGAAGTTAGTGACCGGCGAAGGCTGGTTAGCCCCAAACAGGAACATGCTGGTCAACGGCGCAACGCCCAGTTTGCCGACGTTATCACGCAGATAAACTTTGGACTGCACATCAACCGTTGATTCTTTGCCCGGACGAATGGTGAAGCGATACGCACCGGACGCGCGTGGCGAATCCAGTAGCGCATAAATCACCAGCTGTTTGTCCTGCGGTTTTGGACGTTCAATCCAGAACTCTTTAAAGCGCGGGAACTCTTCACCTGACGGTAATGCAGTATCAATCGCCAGACCGCGCGCCGACAGTCCGTAAACCTGGCCTTCGCCAATTACACGGAAATAGCTGGCACCGAGGAAGCTGGTGATCTCGTCGTCTTTGCCTTTTTTATTTAAAGGATACAACACCTTAAACCCAGCAAAGCCGAGGTTTTTGACTGAATCAGCATCGTGCTTAACGTTGCCAAAATTGAAATAGTCAGGGTCATATTTAATTTCACGTACTGAAGACGCCGTGACTTCGTTAATTTTCACCGGCGTATCGAAATACATACCCTGATGGTAGAACTCAAGCTTAAACGGCGTACGCAGTTTGCCCCAATAAGCTTTGTCGTGGTTAAACTGGATCTGCTGATAGTCAGCAAACTTCATTTCACGAAACTGAGAGGGTAAATTGCTCTTTGGCGCTTCGAAACTTTTCCCTGCCAACGCCTTGGCTTGTTTTGCTACATCATCGATGTTAAACGCCCAACTATTGTTGGCATACAAAGCCAGCAGAACTGCCGCGCCTACCCAGCGCATCTTTACCAGTCCCACTTTATTATTCACATTATTCAGCACATCCCCCCCTTTCGTGTGCTTAGATCAAACCCGATTATCTTAAAGGATTATTCGGTATTCCGACAGCGTATGTAATAGATTGTTCCGCTGATTTGTAAGCTGAAAGTGTGCTTTTCGGATAATTAAACCCTGCAAAATCACATACAGATTCACCTGATAGTATACCCTGTTTACAGCCGGTAGAATTTTCCTTCGGCATAATCTGGTTTCAGGGCGAAACCGGCAAGTAAACTGACTATTGGAAGATTATGAGTTCAGCTAAACCCGAACGTGAATATTTCCTCGATTCGATTCGAGCGTATTTAATGTTATTAGGCGTGCCTTTTCACGTCTCACTGATTTACTCCACGCAAAAATGGGCGGTGAACAGCCATGACGCCTCGATGTGGTTGACGGTACTTAATGACTTTATTCATGCCTTCCGCATGCAGGTATTCTTTGTTATTTCTGGCTATTTTTCCTACATGCTCTACTTACGCTATCAGCCCCAGCGCTGGCTGAAAGTGCGTCTGGAGCGCGTCGGCATTCCCATGTTGACAGCCGTTCCGCTGATTACGTTGCCGCAGTTTTTCATCACCAAAAATCTCACCGATAAAATCGGCGACTGGAACAGTTTCTCACTGTACGACAAGTACAATACGCTGATGTGGGAGCTGATTTCGCATCTGTGGTTTTTACTGGTCCTGGTCATTCTCACCACGCTCGGCATGTTGACGTTTCGCTGGCTGAATAAACAGCAGCGCGTTATCAATTATCAGCAAATTGGCTGGGGGAAACTGACGCTGGCGCTGCTGATTTATGCCTTGATATGGTGTGCGTTCCGCCGCGTGCTGTTTTATTTCCTCCCGGCGGTTTTTGCCGATGGCCTGTTCAGCATTGCCGTGATGCAAATGTTGACGTTCCTGCCGTTCTTTATGTTGGGCGCGTTGAGCTGGAAGCATCAGGAGCTGAAAGCGCTGTTTGTGCGCTTTAATCCGGTGATGTGCTTTGGCGCCATTGCCGTGTTTATCGCCTACAGTCTGAATCAGCGTTACAGCAGTGGCGAAGGTTGGCTGTATGAGATTGATATGATCATCACTACGCTCATGGGTTTGTGCATGCTCAACGTCTGCTTTAGCTTCGGTCACAAGCTGCTGAACAGCCATTCACCGCGCATCATGTATCTGGTTAATGCCTCGCTGTTTATCTATCTGGTGCACCATCCGCTGACCATTTTGTATGGCATCTACATTACGCCGCACATTGGTAATAACACGCTCGGCTTCTTCCTCGGTTTATTGATGGTGTTTGGCGTGGCCTTTACGCTGTACGAAATTCATCTGCGCATTCCACTGCTGCGCTTCCTGTTCTCCGGTAAGCCACAGCGCAAATAAACAACGGGCCAGCTAAGCTGGCCCGTTGTTTTAGAGCAACCACTCCACCGGCAGACGCCACACCAGGCGCACCAGCAAGCGCTGCAGCAGCGTGCACTGCGGTTCATGCTTGTGCACCACTTCGCCCTGCTCATGAGCATACTCTACCCAGTTGACGCGCCCCCACTTATCGAGACGCAGTGTCCAGGCGCGATCGCGCATGCCGGCAATAAAACGTTGGTGGGTTTGTTGTGCCAACGCTTCGCTCTCAATCACCAAACCCATTTCGGTATTCAACATCGCCGAACGCGGATCGAAATTAAACGAGCCGATAAACACTTTACGGTTGTCCACGGTAAAGGTTTTGGCATGTAAACTGGAGCCTGAGTTACCGGTTAAACCGCGGTCGTGCGGCGCGCTTTGCGGATTATCCTGTGGCTTCAGCTCATACAGCGCGATGCCATGACGCAGCAGTTTTTTACGCCAGCGCGCATAACCGGCGTGCACCACCGTAACGTCATTAGCCGCCAGCGAGTTGGTGAGTATGGCGATTTTAACCCCGCGCCGCTTCAGCGCCAGCAGCTGCGCCACGCCAGAACGCGTAGGAACAAAATAGGCGGAGATAATATCGAACTGCTGCTGCGGCATCCCGATCACCTCCAGCATGCGCTGCGGCAACAAATTACGCCGCTTCGCCTTGCCGAGGCCTTTGCGCGGGTCATCGCTCAGTAAGCGCGACTCCGCCCACGTCATCTCCAGCTCGCCCTGCTCCATCTGGTTGATGAATGAGGAGTGCTCCAGCCGCGCCAGATAGCGTTCCACCGCTTCACTCTGCTGCCACTCCTCCGGCAAGCGCACCGCCTGATGCGCCTCGCCGCTGACGTCAACCACCTTACGCAGCGTTGATACCGCTTTACTGCGCCAGTAGCGCTCGAAATCCTGCGTCACCTCGTCCACCACCGGACCGATCGCCAGCACATCAAGATCGGTAAACAGCGGTTCATCGCCCGTGCCAAAATATTCATCGCCGATATTGCGTCCGCCCACCAGCGTGGCCGCACCATCGACCGTCAGACTTTTATTGTGCATGCGTCGATTAAGACGCGAGAAATCGGTGAGATAACCCAGCGCGCGCAATGTGCGAAACGAAAAGGGATTGAACAAGCGCACGGCAATGTTGGGATGACGATCGAGTTCGGCCAGCGTCTCATCCAAACCCGGCGTGTTGTTGTCATCGAGCAGCAAACGCACTTTCACCCCGCGCTCGGCGGCATCCAGCAGCGCGCTAAACAGCAAGCGGCCGGACATGTCGTTGTGCCAGATGTAGTACTGCACATCAATGCTGTGCTGCGCCCTGCTCATCATCTGATAGCGCGCAGCAAAAGCGTCTAAGCCATCGTTGAGCGGATGAATACCGCTCATGCCAGGATGCTGTGCGCAGCGCGCATCAACATTCGGTTTCAGCCCTTTGCCCGGATGCTCCTCGGGCGGCAAAGATTGTGCTGCTTCACTCATAGTGAATCCCTGAAAGCTGTGGACCTATTATTGTTAGTATCGGCGCGATAAATGGCAATCGGAGCCTTCCTCATCTGCCAAATGGCGCGTCGTCAATTTAGTCTAGACTTAGCCAAGCGTTCTGCATCCGGCGTTCACCGTGAGGAGAGGATTATGACTCAGCAATCCCTGCGCCATCACCCTCAGCTGTTCCGAAGCTTTTTTCAAGGCAGTTTTCCCTGTTCCACCGCATGTCGCGCGGGCGGACGTCGGCTGGATATGGTGATCAGCAGCGGCCACGATATGCTGCTGGAGAAAGATTATGCCGCCCTGGCGCGAGAGGGTTTGCACACCGCGCGCGATGGCGCACGCTGGCACCTGATCGAAGCCGTGCCCAACGAATATGACTGGCGCACCTTTCTACCGATGGTGCATGCCGCGGCGCGCCATGACATGCAGATTATCTGGGAGCTGGCACACTTTGGCTATCCTGATCACCTTGATATCTGGAAAGCCAGTTTTGTTGACCATTTCGAACGTTTCGCACGCGCCATGGCGCAGCTGATGCGCGATGAAGGTATCGAAAAACCCTTTTTCACACCGATCAATCAAATTTCATTCTGGTCATGGGCGGGTGCCGATGTCTCCTGGCTCGATCCCTACGCCAGCGATCGCGGGCGTGAGCTAAAGCGCCAACTGGTGCGCGCTTCGCTGGCGGCGATGCATGCGATTCGTGAGGTCTATCCCGATGCGCGCTTTGTGCTGACCGATCCGCTGGTGCAAGTTGCCACCCATCCCGATAATCCCGACAGCAAACCTTATGCTGATGCCCAGCATCAGGCCCAGTTTGAAGCCTGGGACTGGCTTGCCGGACGCGATGCGCCTGAACTGGGTGGACGCGAAGATTTTCTCGATGTTCTCGGCCTGAACTACTATCCGGATAATCACTGGTTCTTCTCCGGCGACACTATTCCGCTCGATCATCCCACGCGGCAACCGTTGCACCGTTTATTGCTGCAGTGCTGGCAGCGCTACCAGCGGCCGATGATTCTGGCGGAAACCGGCGCCGAAGGCGATGCGCGCGCGCCCTGGCTGCGTCAGGTGAGTGAAGAAGCGCGATTGGCGCTAGAGCAAGGTGTGGCGCTGGAAGGGATTTCGCTCTATCCGGTGGTGGAGTATCCGGCATGGGCCGACGATCGGCGTTCCCCAGGCGCGCTGTTTGGCCTCGGCGATCCCAACGGTAATCGCACCTTACATGAGGCGCTGGCGCTGGAGTTGCGCAGTCAACAGATTAAGTGGCAGAACCGGCAGACAAAAGATTAAGAGTGTTGGGTGGTGACGCTTTGTTGCGGGCAGGTTTGTACATCAAGCGAGGGATCGGCGGGATGCCGCACATCGGTAAGCCAGGTCATGGTGAAGAGAAACACCACACCAATCAGGCAGGCAGATAACAGGCCAATTATGGCGATCAGTTTGTCATCTCTGGCTTCCATCGACATCTCCTTACCGGCTTCCGTTTCCCGTTGCTGACGTTAACTCATCCACAGCGTAATCATCAGGACGAAGATTATAAGCGTAACCGACGTCACTGCAAGTACCACAATGGCGAAGAGCGCGTCGTCGAGCGGCTGTCGATAGGGTTCGTCGTGATCGTCTGGTGGTGCAGGTGAACTCATGATGACTCAAACATAAAGGCGAGTTTTCGAGCAGGATTGCCGCACAGAGTGTAATGCAATGCGCCGTAAGTTACAGGAATATTTCAGCCAGAGAAATAACGGGGCGCGTGCACGCCCCGTCTGGAGGAGGTTAGAAATCGTAGCTCAGCGAGACTTTCACCGTACGCGGTTCACCCTGCGACAAATAGGTGCCGCTGTCATCCACGTTGGCCCAATATTTCTCATTGGTGACGTTTTCAACGCCCACGCGCCACACCATATCATTCTGGTTAACCTTCATGCGGTAACGCAGACCTAAATCCAATGTGGTGTAGTCATCCAGCTTGGTGGTGTTTGCCAGGTTGGCATACTGGGAACCGGTGTAGTTCAGCAATGCCGTGGCGGTCAAACCCTCAACCGGCTTGATGTCATACTCAGCACCCAGCGCCGCCGTAAAGCGCGGCACGCCAATGGCGTTCTTGCCATCCTGACCGCTATCGCCGGTTTTGGTCATATCCGGATCGATCCAGGTGGCGCTGCTGTTCAGACGCAGACCCAACACCGGCTCACCGAACACATTCAGCTCAACCCCGCGGTTACGCTGCTCGCCATTCAACTTGTAGATCGAATTATTCAACACACCGACCGGCTGTTTAATTTCAAACAACGCCAGCGAACCGCCAACACGACCAAAGTCCGCTTTCACCCCGACTTCGTTCTGCTTAGCGTGCACAATGCCGGTGACGCTACCGTAGTTTATGGCGGTATATGGCGCGGCGGTGCCCGGCGTCAGTGACTCGGTGTGGTTAGCATACAGCGAGATATTTTGCGTCGCTTTATACAGCAAGCCATACGCTGGTAGCCAACGGCTGCTGTCAAAACGTGTCGCTGTATCTTCCGCGCCGTCATAACCGTAGTTACGCACCACCACTTTCTGGTGACGCGCGCCCACCGTTGCCAGCAAGGTGTCATCAAAGAAGCCCAGCGTATCGCTCAGCAGATAACCCTGCGAGCGCGAACGGTAAGTGGTCAGCGGATCGCCAAACTTCGTGCCGCCGGCGAACACGCTGTCCGGCTCTGCCACATCCTGCGGATGGTAGATATTGATGTCAGCATCGTTACCTGACGACATGCGATAGCTGTTTTTCGCGTTTGCCGTCATCGCCGAATAGCCAAAGTTCACTTTGTGCGTCACCGGGCCGGTGGTGAAATCACCACGCAGGCCAACCATGCCGCTCATGTTGTCCTGCACGCGATTGGTACGGAAACGGCCGATGGTGGCATTACCAGCGCTATCTAGAATCTTCGGCGTACCGTAGTTGCCCACTTCATGGGTATGCTGCGCGCCCAGACCGGCATAGGCAGTCCACTGATCGTTCAGATCGTACTCGGCTTTCGCCAGACCAAATTCCGACTCGATATCGCTGAACACCCAATTCTGGCTGTAGTTTTTCGAGTTAGAGGGCACATCAGGAATGAAATCGATGCCGCTGATATTGATGCCGTTGCGCGCATCGTGGAAGGTCTTCTTCTGGTAACCGACGTCGAGCGAGGTGCGCAGACGATCGCCACGATAATCCAACCCCAGCGAGGCGGCGGTGGTACGTTTTTTCTCGCCGTCGACTTCAGTGCCGCCTTCGCGGTTGACCGCATTCAGACGCACGCCAAACTGGTTATTGTCGCCAAAACGACGACCAATATCGGCGCTGCCGCCCACCTGTGAACCGGAGGTGTAATCCACACCGATACGCGTCAGTGGCGTGTCATCAGCGTGCTTTGGCTCAAGGTTAATCATGCCGCCAACGCCGCTCTCAGCTGAACCGTTCAGCAGCGCGTTAGCACCTTTGAAAATTTCCACCCGGTCAATCAGCGAAGCATCCATCACCTGGCGCGGCACGATACCGGCTAGACCGCCATAGGTCATAGCATCGCCATCCAGCTTGAAGCCACGAATGCGATAGCTTTCAGCGAAGTTGCCGTAGCCTTTCAGATTCTGCACGCCAGCATCGTTGCGCATCACGTCACCGATGGTTTGCGCCTGCTGGTCCTGAATCATTTTCGAGGTGAAGCCGATGACGTTAAACGGCACATCCATGGCGTTTTGCTCACCCAGCATGCCCAGGCGGCCGCCGTGGGCGATTTGACCATCCAGAAACGCAGGCACTAAATCATTGCCGCCTGGCTTGAAATCCGTTTGCGGTGTCGCGGTCACGGTCAGCGTCTGCTGTTCGTTTTTCGCGTTAGTTGAGGTTGTGGTGTTGGTAGTAGCAGCCATCACTGGCAAACAACCGGCGCTGACCATTACGGCCAACAGCGTCGGTTTCAGTCCGGGATTGAAAGGCATAGCGCGCATGGGATCCCCTAATGCAAACGAAGTGATAATCATTATTATTGCGGTTTGCGATTATGCGCAGTCGTTGCGCGAAAGCAAGAAAAATTCCACTTTCTGCATTCACTTTATAGAGGGGAAAGGCATTCGGTCGCCATGAATGGCGACCCTACAAGCGTTACAGCGATGCTGATTCAGGAATAGGCATTGATGCTGCAGCGCGGGTGTTGAGGCGACATC
>NZ_AKIU01000092.1:0-28677 GCF_000282675.1 Pantoea sp. GM01
CGCCCCTGCCGATATGGCTGGTCGGTGACTATCTGGCAAGCGGCGAACTGCAGGAAGTTCTGCCGGGCCACTCCGGCGGAGAGATGCCCATCAGCGCGCTCTGGCCAAAAAGCCGTCAGCTGCTGCCTAAAATCCGCTATGTCGTGGACACGCTGGTTCAGGCGGCAGAAGACGGCGCGCTCGACTGATCAGGCGAGTTCCTGGTACGCAGGATAGTCGGTATAGCCCTCTTCCGAACCACCGTACATCGTAGCCCGGTTGACTTCACTCAGTGGCCAGCCGTTCGCCATCCTTTCCACCAGATCCGGGTTGGCAATATAAGGCCGCCCGAATGCAATCAGATCGGCCTTGCCCTGCTGCAGGTAGCTTTCGGCAAGCGCCTTATCAAAGCCGCCGGCGATGATCAGCGTGCCGTCATAGGCGGCGCGGAATTTCTCAATGAAACCGGCGGGGATGGCCTGCTCACCCAGCGTCTGCTGATCGCTGAGGTGCACATAGGCCAGAGAACGGCTGCTGAGTTTTTTAGCCAGCAGCAGCCAGGTCTCCTCTTCACCCGGAAAGGCGTGCATATCAAACAGGCGACCAAAAGGTGCCAGCCGGATGCCGGTTTTATCTGCGCCAATGGCCTGCGATACCGCGTCGGTTACCTCAAGCACGAAGCGCAGACGGTTTTCATGCTGCGGGCCGCCGTACTCATCGGTTCGGGTGTTCAGTCCGCCGTTAATGAACTGCTCCAGCAAATAGCCGTTGGCGGCATGAATTTCAACGCCGTCAAAGCCCGCGCGGATGGCATTTTTTGCCGCGTTGACGTAGTCCTGAACCACAGCGCTGATTTCTGCCGGGGTCAGCGCACGCGGCGAAGACACTTGCACCGGACCGGCATTTCCCTGCTCATCGCGCGCATAGCAGGTTGAATTTTCTGCCCTGACGGCAACAGCGCTGACGGGGAGCTGGCCATCCTGCTGCAGGCTGGTATGAGAGATGCGCCCCACGTGCCAGAGCTGCAGGTAAATCCTGCCGCCCGCCGCGTGCACGGCACGGGTGGTTTTTTCCCAGCCCTTCACCTGTTCGTCATTATAAATGCCCGGCGTGAAGAGATAGCCCTGACCCTGCACGGAGATCTGCGCCCCTTCGGTGATAATGAGGCCCGCCGAGGCCCGCTGCTGATAGTACTTCGCCGTCAGCTCGTCAGCGGTATCTCCCGCCCTTGCCCGTGAACGTGTCATCGGTGCCATCACCACCCGATTGTTCAGCGTGATGTCACCGAGCGGGTATGAGGTAAACAATTTGTCCATATTTTGCTCCTTTCAGTAGACACCTCCATGATGGGTGCCGTGAGCAGGTTAGGGAACACCTGTCTGTTCCGAACAGATGTTCCATAAGTTCTACATTAATGCGGCTATGCTTACGCCAGCTCTTGCGCTACAGGTGTCGTTTTCACATCAGCGCGGTGCTTGATGACGATGCTGGCGAACGCCAGCAGAGCAAAAATCACGCTGCTGAGCACCACAGAATGGGTACCGAGGCGGGCAATAAACCATCCACCCGTCAGCGAGCCAAGCGTGATCCCCAGGTTAGAAAATGACATGTACAGGCTGTTGGCGAACTCTGGCGCCTCGCTGGCTTCACGCATCAGCCAGGTCTGGCTGACCACCAGCCCGGACGAGTGAAATGCACCCCAGAATACGGTCAGCAGACACATCGCCAGCGGCGAAAAGCCCAGCAACCACACCAGCAGGAAAACCAGCGTGTAAAGCAGCGGATAGACATGTGTGGTTTTCACCACGTTTTTCTGCAGCAAGCTGCTGAAGACAAAGTTACCGGTGAAACCACACAGGCCAAACAGGATGAGCATTGCGCTGATGGCGTTATTGCTGAGATGCGTCACTCGCGCCAGATAATCAGCAACGTAGCTGAAGCCGGAGAACATCGCGGCAAACACCAGCGTAACGGTGGAGATGGTCAGCCACAGCTTGCCATTGCGCAGCACGGAAATCTGGCTGGCATAAGACACTTTATGTTTCGCCGGCATTGAAGGCATGAAAAGCAGGACGCCAACGAAAGCCACCACGCAGGCAGCGGCGCCGAAGTAGAACGCGGCCGCCAGCGAAAGATGATCTGCAATGAGTGAACTCAGCGGAACGCCCAGCACCAGACCGATCGCCACCCCGGCAAATACCTTGGCAGCTGCGCCAGCGGCTTTTTCTTTCGGCACCGAGCTGGCGGCCACCACCAGCGCAACGGCGAAGAAAACCGCATGCGCCAGCGCCGGCAGAATGCGAAATAGCAGCATCAGATTAAACACGTCGGTGGTGGCATAGATCAGGTTGGAAATAATGAACACCACCAGAATGCTCAGCAGCACCGTTTTCTTATTAAAACCTGACAGCATCAGGGTAATAAACGGTCCGGTGATGGCCACAATAATGGCATAAATACTGACGAGGAAGCCGACCTGCGTGGGCGTCACGTGCAGCTGTGAGACCAGTTTTGGTAACAGGCCAATGATGGCGATTTCGGTGGTGATCACGCCGAAAACGGCGACAGACAGCGCGAGTAAAAGCAGTGAGCTTTTATTTTGCATAACATACCCTTGTGGAAGAACTGCAAATGAAAAAAGGCAAGCCAAATGGCTGGACGTAACCTCAATGCGTTATGGCCGGAACGTAACGGAGGCGCATCATCGCGGACTTTCACAAACGGGGAAATAGGCGTACTGGCGTTACAGAGGGGACATAAATTCTTCAATAACGTTACTTATCGGGTGATGACGCTTTAATTCATAGCCATCAATAATATCAGCACGCTCAATAGAATTATTAAATGGTATATTTAGCGCTGATTAACAAAACAGGGTTATCAATGCGCCGGAAGAATATCAGCGATTATCAGGCTTTTATCGCCGTTGCGCGCGAGCAAAGCTTCACCAGTTTGGCATTAACAGCATGCTGGTTGAGCCCGGATTCTTCCGCACCGAACTGCTTTCTGATGACTCAACCCAATATGCGGAATTGTCCATCCCTGACTACGCCGCAGAAACCCAGGCAACAAAATCAGCCTGGCGTGGCATGAACGGTAAACAAGGTGGCGACCCGGAAAAATTAGCCGAGGCCCTTATTAAGCTTGCCGGGCTTGAGAACCCGCCAGCGCGTTTCGCGGCCGGCGCGGATGCAGTTGAAACCTTCGAAGCTAAAGCCAAATCACTGGGTGAACAGGCTAACGCGCTGCGTGATTTGTCATCGTCACTGTCGCTGGATGCTGATTAACGTTGATCTTTAAAAGGGTGGGCACCGCACTGATTGCCCGCCCCGCATATTGACTTCCGCGCGTCGGCAGAACTCTTAATGAGTTTTCTGATTATTTACCAGGTTTGTTAAGAATGCCCCATAGCCAAGTGACGACGAATATCCGCAAGTGACATCTTACGCAAGACGTAATGGCTCCCATCCGAAATACCTGTCAATACATAACATTTACTGATTTAAGCCATCATTTTATTATGCCGGCCATTTACATTTATTTAAATTAGTAAAGACAAGAAGACAAGACTGCTAAATTGCGCATCAAAAACGCATTCTTTTAATTAAAAAAAAGACACACAAACATCTTTTTTATATCGTTTTAAGCCACTAAACGATCAAACCAGGATATGGCTGATCAACACCAGGAATACCCGCCAAAACAACCAATCATTAATTATATTTGTTAACTACGGCCATATTTACGTAGTTATACCTATCACGCCAATATAACCATATGTATCAATTACTTGAATCACTCAAACATCAAACAAAGACCCATCTTGTTGGAATTGAAATTAGCTATTCGATAATGCCGGGGATTTTAGTCTGCACGCAAGGAACCGGCCACGGCACAGCGTGTAATAGTTAATCCCCGTAAAAAGGATGAATGGATTGAACAATAATAAAGATCGCGATTTAACCCATCAGTTAAATAGTGCACTGCCGCTAAACAACATGACGCCTCTGAATGAAGGTGAGCGTTTTATCCGCATCGATAGTGTCACTGTAATGAACGGTGACAATAACGATGTAGTTACAGAAAACGGCACCTCCGATGGTGTTTTATTCACCGTACGTGGTACTGCCCTTCCTAATGAGATTTTCTTCATTTATGTCAATGAAACGCGCTTCCAGGTTCGCGCTGACAGAGAGGGGAATTGGGTTTCGCACCACTTGCCGCGTGTGGGCGATATTGAAATCAAAGTCGCTATTCCATTAACCGACCTTAGCGATAGCTTTAACTTTACCCGCACTGAAGCCCCCATCGAAACGCGTCCGATTATTCACGAAATTTATGACGACGAAGTGAGCTATGCGTGGGAATTCATTGATCAAGCTGCCACCACCAGCGATGCCGATCCTATCGTACGTGGCTACGCGCTGGCCGGTTCAGAAGTGAAAGTGCTGATTAACGGTGAGGAAGTCACTTCCACCGTTGCCAATGACTTCAATAACTGGTCGCTGAACCTGCCTCTACAGGAAGGCCGCAACGTTATTACCGTGATCACCAACGGCGAAGAGAGCGAGCCGTGGGAAGTGTTCTATCAGCCGGCTGCTGAGCCGGTTGAACCCGTTGCGCCGGATCTGGCTATTACGTTTATGCGTGATGTGATGAGCGGTGAACAGATTGACCCGAACGGCGCCGCGACCAGTAATAGTGTGCAGCTAAGCGGTACCGGCCCAGCCGATCAGCGCTTTATGGCCTACGCCGGCAACCAGTTCATCGGTTATGTCTTTACGGACATGAACGGCAACTGGAGCCAGATGCTGACCATTCCGCCGGGCAGTCATGAACTGACCGTGCGTAGCGGCACCGAGCGCAGCGAAGCAGTAATGATCACTGTCCCTGCTCCAGTACCGGTAACCCCTGAAATTCAGCACATTTGGGCTGACGAAAATACCATGGGCCAAATTGAAAAGGGCGGAAACACCGACGACAACACGCCGCAAATGTCCGGCATCGCAGGCCGTAATGCGATGGTCGAAGTCTGGGTGAATGGCCAGCATGTGGATACCTTCCAGGCCAACGATTTTGGCAACTGGCACTACTCGCCAACCCTGGCGGAAGGCATGAATCGTATTCACCTGGTTACTCAGGGCGTCGCCAGTGAAACGGTAGAAGTGCATTACGCGCCACCTGCCCCGCCTGCTGATGACCTACTGTCGATTTTGCGCATCAGCGATTTTATGACCGGTGACGTTATCGATCCAAATGGCTCCACGAGCAGCACCGAGATTCGCCTCAGCGGTGTTGGTCCAGCCTCGCGCTTGATTGAGATCTGGTCGGGTGACACCTTTATTAAAAGCGTGCCAGCAGGTCGCACCGGAGCCTGGCAAACCGTTCTGACGCTGCCTTACGGTGAGAACGCGATTACCTTGCGCATACCAGGCCAGCAGAGTGAGCCAGTGACCATCACTGTCACTGCACCTGCCCTGCCAGTACCGGAAATCGCCGCAGTCTGGGCCGATGAAAACACCTACGGCAATATTGAGAACGGTGGCAACACCGATGATGCTACTCCGCAAATTCATGGCGTGAATGTTGGCCGTTATGAGTTAGTTGAAATCTGGCTGAACGGTCAGCACATCGATACCATTATGGCGAACCGTGCAGGTGACTGGACCTACTCACCAACGCTGAGCGAAGGCCTGAACCAGTTCCAGGTGAAATCTCAGGGCGTTGCCAGTGAAATCTTTGAGGTCAACTATACGCCTGCCGCCGAAGTTGAGTTGGCAATCAGACTGATCCTTGATGGCAACACCTTTGAGGTGATTGATGAGAACGGATCCCTCTCCGGTCAGCAGGTGCGCATTAGCGGCACCGGTCCTGCTGGCGCTATGCTGTCGCTCTGGTCGGGTGATAAGTTCATTACCGACGTTATCCCTAACGCCCAGGGCAACTGGACCTATTTTGTTGACCTGCTGCCGGGCGAAAACAGCCTGACGCTGCGCTCTGAAAACGCCAGCAGCGCACCATGGGTGGTGAATGCCCCCGCCGCCAGCCTGACACCACCCGAAATTCACACCGTCTGGGCAGATGAAAACAATTACGGCCAAATTGTTAACGGTGGTACCACCGATGATGCTACTCCGGTCATCAGTGGCCGCGCCGGCAAGTATGCCTCGGTAGAAATCTGGCTGAATGGTCAACTGGTCGATACCACCGCTGCCAGCGTCAACGGCAGTTGGTCGTACACGCCGACGCTGCGTGAAGGGCTGAACCAAATCGTGGTTAAAACGCAGGGCATCGCCAGTGAGATCTTCGAGATTCACTATGATCCCGCAGCCACGCCAGCACCAGCCATCGTCAACGTCTGGGCTGACGAACACAGTCATGGTCAGATCGTTAATGGTGGCAACACCGATGACGCAACGCCGCAACTTCGAGGCATTAATGCCGGTCCATTCGCTGAGGTTGAAATCTGGATCAATGGCCGCTTCGTAACCACAACCCAGGCAAACAATGTAGGCTTTTGGTCATATTCGCCGACGTTGAGCGAAGGCTTAAATCAGATCGTGGTAAAAGCCGGCGGAATCGCCAGCGAGCCTTTCGATATTCACTATGCACCACCTGCCCCGCTGGTACCGGTCATTACCTCTGTCTGGGCTGACGACAATACCTATGGTGAGATTGCTCATGGTGACACCACTGATGACGACACACTGTTCATGCGTGGTAATAACGTCGGCAGTTTTGCTGAGGTGGAAATCTGGCAGCATGGCCGACGCATCGATACCGTTCAGGCGGATAATTTCGGCAACTGGTCTTATAACCTCACGCTGGGTGAAGGTCGCAACCAGATCGTAGTGAAGTCGCAGGGTGTTTCCAGCGAACCTTACGATATTCACTATGCCCCGCCAGCCCCGCCAGTACCGGTCATTACCTCTGTCTGGGCTGACGAAAACAGCCATGGTCAGATTGGTAACGGTGACAGCACCGATGATGCCACGCCATATATCCGTGGTAACAACGTCGGCAGTTTTGCTGAGGTAGAAATCTGGCTGCATGGCCGACGCATCGATACCGTTCAGGCGGACAATTTCGGCAACTGGTCTTATCACCTCACGCTGCATGAAGGTCGCAACCAGATCGTGGTGAAATCGCAGGGTGTTTCCAGCGAACCTTTCGATATTCACTATGCCCCGCCAGCCCCGCCAGTACCGGTCATTACCTCTGTCTGGGCTGACGAAAACAACTTTGGCTTTATTGCCAACGGTGACAGCACCGATGACGCCACGCCATACATTCGTGGTAATAACGTCGGCGGCTTCGCTGAGGTGGAGATCTGGCTGCATGGCCGACGCATCGATACCGTTCAGGCGGACAATTTCGGCAACTGGTCTTATCACCTCACGCTGCGTGAAGGTCGCAACCAGATCGTGGTGAAATCGCAGGGTGTTTCCAGCGAACCTTTCGATATTCACTATGCCCCGCCAGCTGTTCCTGAGCAGCCCGCACTGGCAATCACCCAGATGCAGGATATCCTGACAGGCAACCCCGTCGATCCGCACGGCACCATTACCGGCCGCAATGTGATCCTCAGCGGAACCGGTCCTCGCGGTACCATTGTGCAGATCTGGATCGGCGACCAACTGGTGAACAATGTTTACAGCGGCAGCGACGGTAGCTGGAGTACACCAATCTATCTGCTGGAAGGTGAAAATAGTATTACCGTGAGACACGCTGGCAATCAGAGTGAAGCGGTCATCATCACTACCCAGAACCCGCCACCGCCGGCGCTGGAAATCACTGAGCTGCTCGCCGATGAAAATGGCGCAGGCCCGATCCTGTCAGGCGACACTACGCAAGACGCAACTCCGCAGCTGAGTGGGATTGCCGGCGCTGCTATGCTGGTAGAGATCTGGATCAACGATCGCCTGGTGCGCACCGTGAATGCCAACCGCTACGGCGAATGGCGCTACACCCCAACGCTGGAAGAGGGTCTGAACCAGATCGTGGTGAAGTCGATGGGTGTGACCAGCGAGCCCTTTGAGGTTATCTATGAGCCACTGGTGGTGCCGGTCGAACCGGTAGAACCTGAGCTGGCTATCACCGGGATTCGTGATCTCGCCACTGGCCAAATCCTTGAGCCAAATGCCTCACCAGACAGCGCTGAGGTGCGCTTGTTCGGTAAAGGGCCAGCAAATCAATGGGTGCAGATCTGGTTGGGTGATACTGAAATAGGTATCGCGCTTACCAATGGACAAGGTGAATGGCATAAAGCTATTGATCTCCAGTTAGGCGACAACGTGCTGACCGTGCGCGTTGGCGATCAGCAGAGCGAGCCGGTATTGGTTAACGTGCCAGCGTTGAATTTGCCGGTACCTGAGATCTGGTCCGTATATGCTGATGAGTACAACCCAGGTAATTTGCAAAATGGTGACACCACCAATGACGATACTGTGCAAATTATGGGCAATTTCGGTCGGCCGTTTGCCTATTTCGAAATCTGGAATAACGATCGGCTGGTAGATACTCAGCAAGCCGACCAGTATGGTAGATGGGGTTATTGGGCGACGTTGACTGAGGGTCAGAACAACATTGTTGTCGTATCACGCGGTGTCTCGAGCGAACCTTTTGTCATTGACTATCAGCCCTTTGAAGGTCCAGCAACCACGCCAGCACCTGTAATCTGGTCAATCTTTGCCGACAACGATACCCGCGTTGAAAGTGGTGATACTACGCAAAGTTCCACCCCGTATATCAGTGGACGTGCGGAACCCTACATGCGAGTTCAGCTGTGGGTTAACGATGCCATGATTGATGCCATTTATGCCGACAGAAATGGCATCTGGCACTTCACCCCACGGCTGAGCGAAGGCGTTAACCGCATCATGGTTAAATCAAATGGCGCAGAGAGCGACGTATTTGAACTGACCTATCAACCTGAAGTTGTCCCTGTCGAACCCGTGGACCCTGTCGACCCTGAGTTGAGCATCGTTTATCACAACGAACTGAGCGACGGTAATACCACCACCGCTGAACGTCAGTCAGTATTCAGCGGTAAGGCGCCGGCCGGTTCAGTGATCACGCTGTATCTCAACGATCAGCTAGTGACCACAATCGAAGTTGCGAGCACGGGAGACTGGATTGTAAGCACCGCGCTGTTTGATGGTGAAAACAGCCTGAGAATCGGTCTTGATGGTCAGTTTAGCGAGGCGGTCGCGGTTACCGTTCAGGGTTCACCGGCACCGCAGATCCTCATTGCACAGGATGACCAGGGCGTTGCGTGGCAATTACAAAACAATGCTTTCACCGATGATGCCATCCCGCAATTGCGCGGTGTTTCTGCGCCGAACGCCATTATTCAGGTGTACGTGGGCGGACAACACCTGGGCAGTGCGCAGGCGGATATGTCGGGTATCTGGCAGGTCGATATCAACCTCAATCCAGGTCGCAACGAGATCTATGTGGTGGAAAACGGCGTGGCCAGCGAGAACTTCTACCTGACGCTGGAAGATGCGCCGGTGATCACCGGGCTATTCGCGGATGGTGAGATGCATGAGAACGGGGGTGCAGCCGGTGATGCGGAACTCGTTCTGCACGGTATCGCACAGCCTGGCGCAACGGTTGAGATTTATGATTCCCACTCAAGCCTGCCCATCAGAATCACGGCAGATGCCAACGGGAACTGGAGCCATACCGTCTCTGCCCTGGTCGGTGAAAATACCTACTTTGCCGTCTCCAGAAGTCAATGGAGCGAGGCATTTTACTTCAACTATATTCCGGATCTGGCAGAGCCAGCACAGCCGGAACAACCAGAGCAGCCAGCGTTCCCGATCGAGGAGCCAGAGAACATTGAGCAGTACCTCAATGTTCCTTACATCACATCGGCGTACGACAGCGTCGGCACCATGCCATGGCTGGTGAACAGCGGCAGCTGGACCGATGACGCACAGCCGGAACTGTACGGTGGCGGAGCTCGCCCGAACGTTATCATCACCATTCTGGATGGCGACAATAATGTGGTTGGTAGCACTCGTACCAACAGCAAGGGCGACTGGCGCTTTACGCCGGACGAACCGCTGTCACCGGGCCAATGGGACTTCTCAGCAGCCAATGAGTACGGGAATTCGGGCAGTACGTTCACCGTCAATATCCGCGATCTGGATCCTGCGCCGAGCATGATCGCCTATGACGATGTGGGTGATTATCGTGGTGTTCGTCCTTCTGGCAGCTTCATTGATGATGCTATGCCTTCGTTCCACGGCGGCAGCAATCCTAACAAGCTGATTTCACTGTATGACCAGAACAATCAGCTGATTGCGACTACCACCAGTAACTGGAACGGATCCTGGATCATTAACATTGAGACACCGTTGCAGCCAGGCACTCACAGCTTCGTTGCGCGCGATGAGGATGGTAAATCCAGCGATAGCTTGGTTCTGAACATCAAAACCTCAGACGATGCGCCTTGGCCTGAAATCTCATCGCTGCTGGCCGATGGCGACGCGATGCTGTTCGCTGCGCAAACGGAGAACGATGATCAGGATAGCTTCGTGGCATTGACCATCAGCGAAGCGGATATGGCGCACTCTTCACTGCACGATGCGCTGTCCAGCGACATGGTGGCCAACCCGCTACTCAGCATCGAACTGTTAGACGAGCATCAGTCACTGACGCAAGGCTAATCATCTTCGTTATACCAGCACGCCCTGCGGGGCGTGCTTTCTCCTGAGCCGACGGCTCGACTTATCTCGAAAGGGAACTTTATGACCACACACTTTGTAAAACCCACCATTACCTCCGTGCTGGACAACAGCGGCGACGTGGAAAAATCCATCTCATTTTTAGGCACTTCCCACGATACCACGCCAAAACTGAACGGCACTGCTGCGCCGAATAGCATGGTGTTTATCTATGCGCATGGGCGTTTTATTGGCGTCGTTGATGCTGATACCTCCGGCAACTGGACCTACACCCCGACCATGCCGCTTAATATGGGCGCGCAAGAGTTCAGCGTGATGTCTCAGGGCCAGACCAGTGACAGCTTTGTCGTCTGGATGAAACCCGCTGAACCGGCACGACCTGAGCCAACGCCAGAACCGACGCCTGGCCCGGGTCCGATTGTCACGCCTGATCCCGTGACGCCGCCTGCCCCAACCCCAACCGGTTTAGCCATTACCGGCATCAATAACCTCAGCGGCGAGCAGGCAGCAGTGCCAGCGGGTGGCGCAACCGATGGCAACAGCGTGCGTATCTCTGGCAATGCTCAGCCTAACGCCACCGTGCAGCTGTTCGCTAATGGTCGCGAGATTGCGATGGTTACCGCCGACGCCGAAGGCAAATGGAGCTATGACGCTAACCTGACCAACGGCAACAATGAACTGAAGGTGGTTTCACGTGGTCAATGGAGCCCAGCCTTTACTGTTGATGTGCAACCTGCCGGTACACCGGTCGCACCTGCGCCAACGCCGGAACCTACGCCAGAGCCAACGCCAGAGCCAACGCCAGAGCCAACGCCAGCACCGGAACCTACGCCTGCGCCTGCAGTGGCAATCACTGCGGTCAACAATCTGGGCGGCGACAAAGCCAGCATCCCGGCTGATGGCAGCACCGATGGCAACAGCGTACTGATCTCCGGCACCACGCTGGTGCCCGGTGCCATCGTGCAGCTGTATGTGAATGGTCGTGAAATTGCCATGATCACCGCTGATGCAGAGGGCAAATGGAGCTACGAGCCAACGCTGGCAACGGGCATTAACGAGCTGAAAATCGCTTCACGCGGCCAGTTCAGTAAGCCATTCACTATCGATGTGCAGCCATCTTCGGTGGTAACACCGGAGCCTACCCCGGAACCGACCCCTGAGCCAACGCCAGCCCCAACGCCTGAGCCGACGCCAGAACCGACTCCAGCGCCAGCCCCAACGCCAGTGCCTGGCACCGGCCCATCGGCCGATCTCAGCATTGATACGCTCTTCAGCACCAATGGCATCGTTGCCGATGGCGGCGCTACCGCGGCCACCAGCTTTGTGATTAATGGCACTGCGCAACCTGGCACCACCGTCGAGATCTATCTCAACGGCGAGTTTTACGGCCGCGCCGATACCAACATCTATGGTAAGTGGGGCACGCCTGCCACCTTCCCCGATGGTGTTAACAGCCTGATGATCAAAGTGGGCGATGCCTACAGTGAAAGCTTCACCTTCAGCAAGAATGCCTTCAGCAGTTTGCTGATGCAGGCTGAGCCTGCGCTGCTGCTGGCTGACGCCGATGCGCTGCTGATGGCAGCGCAGGCAGAGGACGCACGTGTTGAACTGACTATCAGCCCGGCGGATATGGCTTATAGCTCGGTGATGGAAGGTGTGAACAGTGAGTTCGCACCGCTCAACGTGCAGTGGGTTGATCAGCTGGAAGAGCAAAACGCGCTGTCTCAGCTGTAAGCAACACTCGCTCTCGCCATTGCATCAGATGTTTACGATAATTGATGGCTGAGCAGTGAAACACTCTACAAACCCGGCTTATGCCGGGTTTTTCCGCTCATTCAGCGCCATGCCTGAGTGACGTTAATCAAGCCGTCCACTTTGGCGATGTTAGTTATAGGTCAGGGTGAACGTAGCGACTGCCCGGGCTAACCCCGGCGTAACCGTGGCAGCCGTTTGATAAAAATGCGCCGTAAAGGGAATGTCGTATACGCCGCCTGCCGCGCCGCTGTCACCCACAGCCAGCGCCGAATTAAGCGTAACGGGGACATCATGATAGGCTAGCTGAACACCCAATCCGGTCGCCACACTATCCGCGCTGAGTGCCAGAACCGTTGGCAATCCCGCTGCTGGCGTGCCAGTGAATTGTACTGTTACGGGCACCTGAGGATCGCAGATTAAAGGGATGTTGAACCCTTCGGGCGAAGAGACACTTCCCGGCCCGGTGAACGTTTTTAGCGGTATTTTATTGCCCAAATTGACCGGGATTACGGTTTGCGTCAGCGAACAGGTGGCAACCGGAATCGTCATAGCCGGTAAATTCACCGTTAATAAACGCGTCTGCGCGCCGGCGGTCCCTGTCCGCCAGTTATAATTGAGCACCCACGTAGTCGTAGTGCCTGACGTGACGGGGCCGGTTTTAACCAATTCAAAAAGATCTGACATCTCGCGCGCACCCGTAATGTTTAATCCGCGATAAATGCTTCCGTCCGACATCGAATAGTTAGTCCAGACAAAAGGCGTTCCATTGCTGGTATTGGTCCAGCGGATGCCGATCCCGGCAAGGGAGGTGTTTCTCACGCCAGGCACGGGTGAAGCACCATAATCCGTATTTAAACCAGAGCGCAGCATTGCGGTATTCGCGCCGACTCCGCTGCAGGTCACACGATAGTTGACGGAGCCAGTGCTAATAACCGTGCCAATTGGCGTAAGTGAACTGACTGCTGTCGGTGACGACATCGCCACATTGAGTGTGGCTGGGGCTGAGGTACAGGCCGCCCAACTGCTGCCGAACATTGATAAACCTGACAATAAAAGCAAGCAGTGAAGAAGTGACTTCATTTTTTCCTCCTTGATGACGTTAACTACAGACAGCGCTGCCATACTGAAGCGGCTCACCTTCCTTTACCTCGATTGTGAAAGCAGCCTGGCATTGCTGGTGCGGTTGCTCTCCCCACTTCACCATCAGCACGCCTTCATCAGGCATACCGGCTAAATAGGTCTCACCGTGCGTGCCGGCGATGCTGATAACGGGTTTAGCATTGTCTGCCTGATAGCTCACTTCCGCGCCAAACGGCACTGGCCGCCCCGCTTGAGTAAGGGTGATTAAGGTGCGATGTCCCACGCGTGTCGCAAAATTGGCGACCACCACGGCGCCTTGGGTCGGAACGGCTGTCGCTACGGTGGTGTCAATATCAACACCCTGTTTGAACGTTGCCGGATCAAGCGCAATACGATTTTTTCGATAGCTTGTGGCGTAGGGAACCACAGCGTAGCCACGCCAGTCCGTGTTGATACCGGTTTGATTTTGGACTGAGACGCCGTCTGCATCCGGTGCGCGCACCAGCAACATCGTCTCGCCTAAGGGTTGAGATAACGTAACGCCCCAGGGGTGCGCCACCACACCGCCCTGAGCGCCGACGTTGATTTGCCGCGTGTCACGTCCATAACTGTATCCCGCATTCACCTGACCATAAGTGCCACGATAATTCACAGATGTATTGCCGCCGTAGCCGGTTCCCTGGCTGGCATAGCTCTGTTGCAGATCATAATTAAGGTTGTTTTGCTCCAGCGCCGTGCCGCTGATGCCAACACGCTGGGCGGTGCGACCGCGATCGCTGGTATCAACCGAGTAACTCAGGCGACTGTTGGACAAACCCTTGCTCAGGGGAATCTGCACATTGAAGGCAAATAATTGCTCTGTACCCTTTGATAACGGCGTCTTATTCAGGCCGTAACTCAACCCATAGGAAATATTCTGTAAGCTGGCATTCCAGCCAATATTTACGCTACGTTCAGAACCCTTACGCCCCCAATAATCCTGCTGCAGGCCCGTAATAAAAACATTGCCGGCATCAAATATTCGCTGGTTGATGTTAATCTGCGTTCGGCTGCGTTTATTGCTGTATACCTGCAGACGCTCATAGTTTGATGCATCAGCATTGATCTCATTTGACTCTTTAAAGTCATAGAAGCCTTGAGTGGAATAGCGGTAACTTGCCAGGGTAAAGTTGGTTCCCAGGCGATTAATATCTTTTGAATATTGGACGCGAAATGACTGCCCGCTCTTCTTTTCCGATGCTCCCGGTAATTGGGTTTCGGCTTGAGACACATCGAAAGACAACGATCCCCAATCACCCCATCCATGACCTACCCCCAGCATTCCTGACAGGTATGAGGGCGACGTTATCACGCCGGCATAAACGGATGTTGCAGAGGGAAGTCCATAAATCACGCTGCCTTGAGTAAAAATAGGTTCGCGTGCTAAGGCTGAGGTCGAGCGAAAGGTACCGGCAGAGAGGCCATATTTCACGCGACCTTCACGCAGCATAATCGGCACGGCGGAATAAGGCTGCACCGCAACGCGCTCTGTTCCATCGGCCTCTTTAACCATGACTTCAAGGTCGCCGCTGGTAGCGGTGGGATAGAGATCGGTAATTTCAAACGCGCCTGGTGCGACATAGGTTTGATAGATCACATAACCATTCTGCTTCACTGAGACCTGAGCATTTGATTGTGCAATACCGCGTATCACCGGCGCGTAACCGCGCTGACTATCGGGATACATATTGTCGTCTGACAGCAAATGAATACCGCGAAATGGTACGCTGTCATAAATATCAGTTGGCGTGAAACTGTCACCGGCAATAAGCTGCGACTTTAAAGGTTGGATGTCACGCTGAACATAGGTACTGATAGTATTCCATTGCTGCGCACTATTATTATCAGACCAGGTTGAATAATTCCTTAAGCGCCATGCCCCCCAGTTAGCCCCACTCCTCAGATTGAGGAAGCGAGAATTATTTGAGGCGGCATGATTTTTATTCACAGCGTTAGCAGCATTGGCACTGTAGTTCAGGAGCAGTGCGGGTATGCCTCGATCCCATTCGCTGGGATCAATATAATCGCGTGAGGTTTGATTGAGTGCCGCCTGAGGAATACTGATATTCAGTTGCTGAGTATTGAAATCAAATTGTGTGCTCGCGTCGGGAATGTAATGACTCATCTCACCGATAGGGTGTTCGGCATTAAGGGATTTCAATGCCGCAAAGGCATCAATTTTCACACCGTATCGCTGCAAGTCACTCACCGTTAACTCTGGGTGCAATTGATGGCCGAGCAAAATAAAGTTAATGTCCTGCGCTGCAATAAACTTCTGATTAACATTGACACCGACACGGTAACGACCGGGCAATTGCGTATTATTTTTTGACAGAAGATCCAGATTTACGGACTCTCGCTCAGCATCGCTCAGTTCCAATGCTGCAGGGTTAAAATACTCTTCTGCATAGATATCTGAGCTGAGTGCTAGCAAAAAAATAAGCTGTAATGTTACTGTTTTCGAAACATATAACACTCGCATATTATTATCTCCACTTAATACCCACCACGGGTCGCTGCAGTCGTGTCAACGCTCATGGCACATCATTATTTTGATGTGGCTTCAGCCGTGATATTTCCGTAGTCGCCAATCGCCTTCCAACTCACTTTCCCCGCTGCACCTGCAGGAATGACATAATGCTTTTTACTTTTCGGCGCGATGTAGCCCGGATCTTTTATGTTGTTCGCGCCCACACTCAAGCTATAAAAAGAGACAAAGTAGCCAGTTGGATTTTCGACAATAAGTTGATTGCCTGAGCGTGTTATTTTCAGCGATTTATAAGCATCAGCGGCAGCGCCTGTTAATGCCACTGGTCGATAAAATAACTTTATTTGCGTTTTGACCGCAATTAACACTTCATTCTGGCTATTTTTATTTGATGCAGGGATCGCTTTAACGTTCAACCAAAAAAGTGACTCTTTATCTTGTGGCAGTGGCACATTAGATTTAATAATACGCAACACATTTTCCTGTTCACCGTTTAAGCGAAAAAGCGGCGGTGTGACAATAAATGCATTGGTCTTAATATGATCCTCTGTTTCAACCCACGATTGAATCAGAAAACTTTTTTTCTCTGAGTTCTTAACCGAGATATTGCTCTCGCTTTTTGCTGCCTCATAAACCACACGCGTGCCGCCAAGCGAAACGCCAGCGTGGGCGATGCCGCTAATCAATAGCAGCGCGCCCAATGCATAGCGAAAAGTTTTTACTAACATAGGTTATATCCTGCTTACCCGATATGTCGCCTGTGCAGGATGCGTAATAAGCATCCTGCATCTCAATAAAGCGGTTAATATTTAACGGTAAAGTTAATTACAGTGTCAGCACTACCTGCCGTTACTGATGTGGCGGTTTGCACATATTTGGCGAAATAACTCAATGTGCCGCCGGCCGTTGTCAGAGGAACTGATTTTGACGTTGAGCCATAAGGAATCTCAGTCGCACCATCAGCTTCATACAGACCGACCGCGACACCGGTCGCTGGAGCTGCTGAAGTTAGCGCAAATAAATTACTGTTAACCGCATCGCTGGTGCCATCAAAGCTGACGGCGGCGCTGGTAATGGATGTAGGGCAAGAGTCAAAGTTGATCTTTATCGGTTCAATACCGGCGGTAGAACCCACACCGGTAAACGCTCTTGAAGAAACGGTACCGAAATTAACCGGAATCGCTACGCTACTGGTGTTGATGGTACAGGTGGAATCTAAAATGATTCCTGTCACATTTATCGTACCATCGCTAGCGTGAGCAAAGGTTGTTAGCGATGAAACCACTATTACCGCAGATAAAATCAATGGATTTTTCATATTAACTATTCCTGAATAGAAAAGCGTCGTTGAGTTAATTTAATTCGATGCATCGCTACTGCAGGTGGGTGGCCACTTTCCCTTGAATTAAGGTATAGCGGATGGGTCTTGGAGTGGTACAAGATCGGTCTTGGTTGTTGTTTTTTATTTGATCAAAAAGAGAACCATCAACAGGAAAAAATATCAAACTCGCCAAAATCATCAAGAAACACTGTTTGTAAATATCTTTACTATTTTAGAGTGGAATATCACAACCCAGCTTGAATTATTGATAGCAATGCGCAGTAGCTAATAAATAAAAAAATGAATTTATAATTGCCAGAATGCTTTGGCTTTATTTAGTAAAAGCTGTTTTTGAGAATAAATGACTAATAATGATCAAACTCGCTTTTAGCGATAAAAAAAACCCGGCTTGCGCCGGGTTTTGCTTAGCTACATTCTCAATCAAACGGTTAACTGTAAGCGTGCAGCGTGCGTTGACACAGCGCTGAACGGACGCAATCCTCTTTGCCGAAACGTACCACGCCAATCATCTCATCTTCTTCGAAGCGCGCTAACGCATCGGCAAGACCCGATTTAGCATGGGACGGCAGGTCGCACTGGGTGATATCGCCGTTGACGATAACCGTCACGTTTTCACCCAAGCGCGTCAGGAACATCTTCATCTGTGCGGCGGTGACGTTTTGTGCCTCATCAAGGATCACCACAGCATTTTCAAAGGTACGTCCGCGCATGTATGCGAAGGGCGCGATCTCTACCTTGGCGATTTCGGGCCGCAGGCAGTATTGCATAAAGGAAGCGCCGAGACGTTTAACCAGAACGTCATAAACCGGTCGGAAATAAGGCGCGAATTTCTCGGAAATGTCTCCAGGAAGGAAACCGAGATCTTCATCCGCCTGCAGAACCGGGCGCGTCACAATAATCCTTTCGATGTCCTTATTGATCAGGGCCTCAGCCGCTTTGGCTGCGCTAATCCAGGTTTTTCCGCAGCCGGCTTCACCGGTAGCGAAAATAAGCTGTTTCGATTCTATGGCATGGAGATAGTGTGCCTGAGCTTCATTTCTGGCTTCAATCGGCCCGCGGTCACGTGCATCACGTGCCATACCAATCGAATCCAACCCACCCATCTGCACCAGCGAAGTGACCGATTCTTCTTCACGCTGACGGTGACTGCGAGAGTCGCTACGAATAACGCGTCTGGCTTCACGACGTGCTTTGATCACTGCTTTCTGTCTTCCCATAGTGGCACCTTACAGTTGGTTTCATTTATCGCGGCGGATCACCCGCGGCGATGACTTGAACGCTTTAGAGGTTTATCTGGCTTCCTTGTAAGCCGTTTCGAGCCATTGAGAATGGTGTGCATCAGCGCCGAAACGCAGGCGCGCACCGGTAAAGAAACTGAGATTGAACGAGAACGAAGTTTTAAATGAAGAGAGGTTGCTTTTGAGGGAAGAAATCCCCCGCAGTGTACTGCGTGTGTTGAAACTATTTAACTGTCCCAGCGAGGAACGAATCATGCGCGAACTCCAGTGGCTTAGCCACACAACTGACAACGCTTATGAATAAAGTGCATCATATTTGCGGTGGTTTGCAACAGTAATTTTACTTCCCCGCAAAGAAAAAATGATAAGCGAAGCCTGAGCGCGTTTACCTTAAATTAAATTTATTATAATTATCAAAAGGATGGTTTATTGGGGATAAACCAAACTTTTTAGGAACATTCGGAAGCGGCTACAACCAGGGGAAAGTTTAAGGAATGCGTAACAAAAAAGCCTGCGGCGCAATCTGGCATGCAGGAGTTGTGCATTTATTAATCAGGCTTGCAATAAAGGTTGTCCGAGATAATGTTTTTCATCCACGACGCCGGGTAAGGCGAAAAAGTAACCGCCGCCAATCGGGCGTATATACTCTTCCAGCGCTTCGCCATTTAAACGTTGCTGTACGGTAATAAAGCCTTTGGCTAAGTCGTGCTGATAACACACAAACAATAAACCCATATCCAGCTGACCCGAACCGGTAATGCCGCTGGAATAGCTGTAACCGCGCCGCAGCATCAAACTGCTGTCGGTTTGTGGCGTACGCGGGTTGGCGAGACGAATATGCGCATCCAGCGCAATCAAATCACCATCGGGATCTTTATTGTAATCCGGTACGTCATGCTCGTTTTTCATGCCGAGCGGTGCGCCGGATAACTTCTCGCGGCCAAAAATGGTTTGCTGCTCGCCAAGCGGCGTGCGATCCCACATCTCGACGTGGAAACGGATGATGCGCACCGCCTGATAACTGCCGCCGCGCGTCCATGCCGGCTCCTGCTGCTCGTCGGTGACCCACAACAGCTGATTCATCAACGCCGGATTATGGGTGTCGGGATTAGCGGTGCCGTCTTTGAATCCCAGCAGATTGATCGGCGTCTCCTTGCCGTTGCTGCGTGCGGCGTGGTCGGCAATAAAACCGTCGCGCCGCCAGCGCACCGCCAGCAAATCAGGTGTGCGCTTGATGATGTCACGCAGCGCATGGATCACCGTGTCCTGCGTGTTGGCGCAGATCTGCAGTAACAGGTCGCCGTGGCACTGTTCTGCATCCAGCGAATCATTGGGGAAACGCGTCATGGTCTGCAGCTGGGCCGGTTTTTGCCTGCTCAAGCCGAAGCGCTCGTCAAACAGCGACGCGCCAACCGACAAGGTCATGGTGAGATTGTCCGGCGCGATATCGGCCCCGAGAATGCCCGAATCCATGGGCGGCAGTTGCGGATTGGTCACCGCGGGCGCCGGTCCGCCTTGGGTCAGGAAGGCGAAGCGCTCGGTGAGTAAGCGAAACAGCCGCTCAAGATCGGCCTTATCACTCGCCAAAACATCAAACGCCACCAGCATCATCGACGCCTGCTGCGGCGTGATAATGCCGGCCTGATGCGCACCGTAAAAGGGTTGTGCCTGCTGACGCGAGTTAGGCGTAACCGTGCCGGGAGAGAAGCTGTCGGCGGCTGCGCTATGGAACGGACAGCCGCCGCTAAGGGCGGCCGCACCGCCCAGCATGCCTAATCCCTGCAATAAGCGACGACGCGACGGCTGCGCCGCGTCATTTTTATTACTCATGATCAGTCGAGACCTAAGGTTCCACGCAGCAGGGAGAGATCTTCCGCCAGCGTGGTAATCGGGCCTTTCAGCGCGTTACGGTCAGCGGTGGTCAGTTTTTCGTACGACTCAAAGCCATCTTTGGTGCGATATTTGCTGAGAATGCCGTCCACTTTCTTAAAGTTGGCATCCACTTTCGCCAGCAGCTGCGGGTTGTTTTTCTGCAGCAGCGGACGCAGCAGATCGACAATTTTCTGCGCGCCATCGATATTGGCCTGGAAGTCAGACAGATCGGTGCGGCTGTAACGATCTTCTTCGCCGGAAATCTTGCTGGAAGCCACTTCTTCAATCAGACCTGCCGCGCCGCCGACCACTTTCGCTGGCGGGAATGCCAGCTCGCTGATGCGGGTTTGCAGATCCAGCACGTCCTGGTTCAGCTGAGTGGCAAACGCTTCGGCACCTTTGGTGGTGTTATCGGCGAAGAGGATTTTCTCCAGGCGATGGAAGCCGGTGAATTTCGGATCTTCGTTTTTCTTCTCGAAGTCATCTTCACGCGCATCGATGCTGCCATCCAGGTCGGAGAACAGTTCGGCAATCGGCTCGATACGCTCGTAATGCACGCGCGTTGGCGCGAACAGCGCTTTCGCTTTCTCGATGTCGCCGGCTTTCACCGCATCGGTAAACGCTTTAGTGCCGGTTACCAACGCTTTCACTTCATTCATCACATAGACTTTGTAGTCAGCGATGGGGCCAACCAGCTCCAGCAGGTCCGGTTTACCGGTCGCCGCTTTCTTCGCGTCACCGCTGACCACCAACTTACCTTTCGGGTTGCTGAGCAGGCCGCAGGTCATGTCATATTCCCCCGCTTCCAGATTCGCGGTGAGTTTCTGGCTGAAGCCTGGCGCGATGTTTTCACGCTCTTCCACCACCATCACCCCTTTCAGAATCTCCCACTCAAGCGCTTTCTGGCTGTTATTTTTGATGATGAACTGGGTTTTACCGGCCTGCACATTGAGCGACATCGGCTCACATTGCTGGTCGGTCACCGTTACCGTGACTTGCGGGACGGCAGCAGCAGCGGCACCGGAAAGCGCCAGCATAGCAACCAACAGCGCCTTGCGGCGGAAGCGAATCGTCATAGTGATATCCCTGTTACATGGAAGAACAGGCGCGCAATTGCGCCTGATTGAATTCAGCGTGTGGTGCGTGCCGCGTTGACCGAAGGACGCGCCGGGAAGAAAAACAGCAGCAGTGCCGGAATCAGGTAGATCAGCCACACCGCCACTTCGCTCACGCTTGGCGTCTCCTGATAACCCAAAATACCCTCCATCAGCGTGCCGAATACCGAATGGGTTGAGAGCGTGTTGCTGAGATCAAACGCCACGTCCTGGAAATGATTCCATAAACCCGCTTCGTGGAAAGCGCGGATAGCGCCGGCGGCAAGTCCTGCGGCAACAAACAGAATGAACAGGCTGGTCCAGCGGAAGAAGTGCGCCAGATTGAGGCGAATGCCGCCGTAGTAAAGCAGCATGCCCAGCACCACGGCGGTTGCCAGACCGAGTACCGCACCCATCGGCGGCGCATAGCCGACGTCTTGCGTAAAGGCGGCGAGCAGGAAAAATACCGACTCCAGTCCTTCACGCGCCACAGCCAGAAAGACCATCAGCACCAGCGGAAAGCCGCTGCCGCCCCGCTTCTGCAGCGCGGTATCCACCGATTTTTCCAGCGTGGCTTTGATATTGCGTGAGACTTTGCGCATCCAGAACACCATCGACGTAAGGATGACCACAGCAACCACGGCAACAATGCCTTCAAACAGCTCCTGCTGTTTCTGTGGGAACTCGCCGGTGGTTTCATTAATGAAGATGCCGAGTGCCAGGCACAGCGCGATGGCAATAAGTACCCCCGCCCACATCGCCGGGAACCATTGGGTGCGCTGGGTGCGTTTAAGATAGCTGGCAATCAGGCTGACGATGAGCGCTGCTTCCAGACCTTCGCGCAGCATGATGAGAAACGGAACGAACATCACCAACCTCTTGAATTTTAAGAAGGGTAAAACTTAGGTAAAAAAACGTAAAGTGCGAACGATATCGATTATCATTATCGAAGGGAGAAATACAAGTCACTGCGTGAAATTAATTTTGCTTTTGCGGTTTGCGGAGGGGAATATTTGGGCTGGTCGCCATGAATGGCGACCCTACAACGAAACGATGCTGAATTCGTAGGGTGCGCATTTATGCGCACCTGGTCGCCATGAATGGCGACCCTACAGATTATTTGCTTTGATACTGCGCTTCTGCGGCGGCAAAGCGTTGCTGCGCGGCCTCAGAGGGACCACGACCCAGCAGGCTGAATACCACGATGGCGATACTGGCGAAGGCAAAGCCTGGAATGATTTCGTACAGCTCCGCGTAGCCATAATCTTTCCACAGCAGTACGGTCAGCGCACCAATCACCATGCCGGCCAGCGCACCGTTGCGCGTCATACGCTTCCAGCACACGCCGAACAGCACCACCGGACCAAAGGCCGCACCAAAGCCCGCCCAGGCATAGCTTACCAGGCCGAGTACGCGGTTTTCCGGATTCGCCGCCAGCGCGATAGCGATCAACGCAATCACCAGCACCATCAAGCGCCCAATCCACACCAGCTCTTTCTGGCTGGCATTTTTACGCAGGAAGCCTTTATACAAATCTTCCGTTAACGCGCTGGAACACACCAGCAGCTGGCAGCTCAGGGTCGACATTACCGCCGCCAGAATCGCCGACAGCAGAATACCGGCAATCCACGGGTTGAACAGGATACGCGCCAGTTCGATAAACACACGTTCGCCGTTCTGGCTCACGCCCGCCGCCTGGTCGGGATGGTTCTGGAAGTAAGCGATACCAAAGAAACCGACCGCCACCGCACCGCCGAGGCACAGGATCATCCAGGTCATGCTGATACGGCGTGCGTTACGAATGGTATGGTGTGAATCCGCCGCCATAAAGCGCGCCAGAATATGCGGCTGGCCAAAGTAGCCCAGGCCCCAACCGAGCAGCGATATCACCGCAACAAAGTTCAAGCCTTTCAGCATGTCGAGATTTTCGAGGCTTTTGGCTTCGATCACTGCCAGTGAATGGTCCAATCCCCCTACCGCGATAATCACCATCACCGGCGTCAAAATCAGCGCGAAGATCATCAGGCTCGCCTGCACGGTATCGGTCCAGCTCACCGCGAGGAAACCGCCCACCAGCGTATACAGAATGGTGGCTGCAGCACCCACCCACAGCGCGGTCTGATAATCCATACCGAAGGTGCTTTCAAACAGACGCGCACCGGCCACTACGCCAGAAGCACAATAGATAGTGAAGAAGATCAGAATCACCACCGCCGAGATCACACGCAGCAGCTTGCTTTTATCTTCGAAGCGGCTGGAGAAGAAGTCAGGCAGGGTTAACGCGTTATCATGATGTTCGGTCTGCACGCGCAGACGGCCAGCAACGATGCGCCAGTTCAGCCATGCACCAATAATCAGGCCGATGGCGATCCAGCTTTCAGAAATACCAGAAAGGAAGATGGCGCCCGGCAGGCCCATCAATAACCATCCACTCATATCAGACGCACCGGCAGAGAGCGCGGTGACCACGCTGCCTAAACTGCGGCCGCCAAGAATGTAGTCGTCAAAACTCTTGGTCGCACGATAGGCAATGAATCCTATTAACACCATCCCAAGGATATACACTACAAAAGTCACCAACATCGGTGTGCTTACACTCATCAGTCTCTCCACTTATTATTTAATCCATCAAGAGAAATCTTTTAAAACCTGCGCCACCGGAACGGGGTAGCGACAAGGTTGAACCGCATCCAGAGAAAGCGATTTCCCTTAAGGCGCGGTATCCTGCCGCAAAGGTGCGGCGCGCACAATGCATTTAACACAGCTGTCACACCGGCTTCACCTCACTTCGCGTATCGCGTGCTGATAGGTTGCACTTGCTCACAGTTTAAGTTGCACCTTTAGGTAATCAAGAGCCGTCTTGTAGACGCTGGTTGCAACATTGGCGAGCTTCTTGCAGCAAGTTCCATGCCGCTTTTATCGTGTTAACAGATGGAGCGGTTTAAAACGTGCAGCCTGAGTCACATTTAACACGGTTGCACAAAGTTGCAACATGGGTGATATTGCTGCCACGCAAGCGTTGAACCACTATTTCGAGGACGAGGACATCATGGCAAGTACGACCATGGGGGTGAAGCTGGATGAGGCCACCCGCGACCGCATTAAACTGGCAGCACAGAAGCTTGACCGCACATCACACTGGCTGATCAAGCAGGCGATTTTTAACTATCTGGAGCAGCTGGAAGCCGGTGAATCCGTGCCAGAAATTCCGCAACTGCTGATCGATGCCGCCGGTGATGAAGGCGTGCCAGAAGAGGCGCTGCAGCCTTTCCTCGACTTCGCCGAACACATTTTACCGCAGTCGGTGAGCCGCTCGGCGATCACCGCCGCATGGCGTCGTCCGGAAACGGACGCGGTGCCGATGCTGCTGGAACAGGCGCGTCTCCCTGCCCCGCTGGCGGAGAAAACCCATCAGCTGGCTTATAGCCTTGCCAATAAGCTGCGGCATCAGAAAGGTGCAACCGGCCGCGCAGGCATGGTGCAAAGCCTGCTGCAGGAGTTCTCGCTCTCGTCACAGGAAGGCGTGGCGCTGATGTGCCTGGCGGAAGCCCTGCTGCGCATCCCGGATAAGCCAACGCGTGACGCGCTGATCCGCGACAAAATCAGCAACGGTAACTGGCAGTCGCACCTCGGTCGCAGCCCGTCGATGTTTGTCAACGCGGCAACCTGGGGCCTGCTGTTTACCGGTCGTCTGGTGTCCACCCATAATGAAGCCAATCTGTCGCGCTCGCTTAACCGCATTATCGGCAAGAGCGGCGAGCCGCTGATCCGTAAAGGCGTGGATATGGCGATGCGCCTGATGGGCGAGCAGTTTGTCACCGGCGAAACCATCGCTGAAGCGCTGGCCAATGCGCGCAAGCTAGAAGAGAAAGGTTTCCGCTACTCCTACGACATGCTGGGTGAAGCGGCGCTGACCGCCAGCGATGCCAAAGCCTATCTGGTGTCGTATCAGCAGGCGATTCACGCCATCGGCAAAGCCTCCAACGGGCGCGGCATTTATGAAGGTCCGGGCATCTCGATTAAGCTGTCGGCACTGCATCCGCGCTACAGCCGCGCGCAGTATGAGCGCGTGATGGACGAGCTCTATCCGATCCTCAAATCGTTAACCTTGCTGGCGCGCTCCTATGACATCGGTATCAACATCGATGCCGAAGAGGCGGATCGTCTGGAGCTGTCGCTCGATCTGCTGGAGAAGCTGTGCTTCGAGCCGGAACTGGAAGGCTGGAACGGCATTGGCTTTGTGATTCAGGCCTATCAGAAGCGCTGCCCGTTTGTGATTGATTCGCTGATCGACCTGGCCCAACGCAGCCGCCGCCGCCTGATGATCCGCCTGGTAAAAGGCGCCTATTGGGATAGCGAAATCAAACGCGCGCAGATCGACGGCCTGGAAGGTTATCCGGTCTATACGCGCAAGGTTTACACCGATATCTCCTATCTGGCCTGTGCACGCAAACTGCTGGCGGTGCCAAACCTGATCTACCCGCAGTTTGCCACCCACAACGCGCATACGCTGGCGGCAATTTATCAGCTGGCGGGCAACAACTATTATCCTGGCCAGTATGAATTCCAGTGCCTGCACGGCATGGGCGAACCGCTGTATGAGCAGGTGGTGGGCAAAGTCGCTGACGGCAAACTTAATCGTCCGTGCCGTATCTACGCGCCGGTCGGCACCCATGAAACGCTGCTGGCCTATCTGGTGCGTCGTCTGCTGGAGAACGGTGCCAATACCTCATTCGTTAACCGCATCGCCGATAACACCTTGCCGCTGGATGAGCTGGTGGCCGATCCGGTTGCCGCCGTGGAGAAGATGGGCGCTGCAGAGGGCGCGATCGGTTTACCACATCCGAAAATTCCGCTGCCGCGCGACCTGTATGGCGCGAAGCGTGCCAACTCCGCCGGTCTCGATCTGGCCAACGAACATCGCCTGGCATCGCTGTCTAGCGCGCTCCTCAATAGCGCCAGCCAGCCGTGGATCGCGCAGCCGCTGGTCGAAGGTGAATTAGGTGCAGGCGTTAGCCGCCCGGTACTCAATCCTGCCGCGCCAGCGGACGTGGTGGGCAGCGTACGTGATGCGACCGAAGCCGAAGTGTCAGACGCGCTGGATGCGGCAGTGAACGCCGGTCCAATCTGGTTCGCCACGCCACCGCAGGAGCGCGCCGCCATTCTCGAGCGTGCTGCCGAAGCGATGGAAGGCCAGATGCAGCAGCTGATTGGATTGCTGGTGCGTGAAGCCGGGAAAACCTACAACAACGCCATCGCCGAAGTGCGTGAAGCGGTCGATTTCCTCTACTACTACGCCGGCATGGTGCGCGATGATTTCGATAATGAAACCCATCGTCCGCTCGGCCCGGTGGTGTGCATCAGCCCGTGGAACTTCCCGCTGGCGATTTTCACCGGACAAATTGCTGCCGCGCTGGCGGCCGGTAACAGCGTGCTGGCGAAACCGGCTGAGCAGACGCCGTTAATTGCCGCGCAGGCGGTACAAATTATGCTGGATGCTGGCGTGCCAGCGGGTGTGCTGCAACTGCTGCCGGGCCAGGGCGAAACCGTCGGAGCACAACTGACCGGCGACGAGCGCGTGCGTGGCGTGATGTTTACCGGCTCAACCGCCGTCGCCACGCTGCTGCAACGCAATCTGGCCGGTCGTCTGGATCCGCAGGGTCGCCCAACGCCGCTGATCGCCGAAACCGGCGGCATGAACGCGATGATCGTCGATTCGTCGGCGCTGACCGAACAGGTGGTGGTGGATATCGTTGCCTCGGCGTTTGATAGCGCCGGTCAACGCTGCTCGGCGCTGCGTCTGCTGTGCGTGCAGGATGATGTGGCTGACCACACGCTGAAAATGCTGCGTGGCGCGATGGCCGAGTGCCGCATGGGTAACCCGGAACGTCTGTCGACCGACATTGGTCCGGTGATTGATGCCGAAGCGAAAGCCAATATCGAACGTCACATTCAGGCGCTGCGCAATAAAGGTTTCAACGTCTACCAGGCAGCGCAGGAGAATCCACAGGATAGCAAAGAGTGGAACAGCGGCACCTTTATCAAGCCAACCTTGATTGAGCTGGATAAGGTGAGCGATCTGGATAAAGAGGTGTTTGGCCCGGTGCTGCACGTGGTGCGTTTCTCGCGCAGCACGCTGCCGCAGCTGGTTGAGCAGATTAATGCCTCGGGTTACGGCCTGACGCTCGGCGTACATACGCGCATTGATGAAACCATCGCGCAGGTGACAGCGAACGCCAAAGTCGGCAACCTCTACGTCAACCGTAATATGGTCGGCGCGGTGGTCGGCGTGCAGCCGTTCGGCGGCGAAGGCTTGTCCGGTACCGGGCCGAAAGCCGGTGGTCCGCTCTATCTCTATCGCCTGTTGGCCCATCGTCCAGACGGTGCGCTGCGCACCACCTTTGATCGCCAGGATGCTGAGCGTCCGGTCGACAGCTCGGTGCGTGCGGAACTGATGCGCGCGCATCAGGCGCTGCAGCAGTGGGCAAAAGATAAACCTGAACTGCTGGCGCTGTGCCAGCGTTACGACGAGCTGGCGCAGGCCGGCACCGTGCGTCTGCTGCCGGGCCCAACCGGTGAACGCAATACCTTCACCCTGCTGCCGCGCGAACATGTGCTGTGCATGGCAGATAATGAAGAAGATGCGCTGATCCAGCTGGCGGCGGTGACCAGCGTCGGCAGCCAGGCGCTATGGCAGGATGATGAACTGCATCGTGCGCTGCGCCAGTCGTTACCGGCGGAGGTGCAGGCGCACGTCAAGCTGGTGAAGGATGCGCTGGCGGCCGAGTTTGATGCGGTAATTTATCACGGTGATGCCGACCAACTGCGCAGCCTGTGCGAGCAGGTGGCGGCACGCGATGGCGCGATTGTCTCGGTGCAGGGCTTCGCGCGCGGTGAAACCAATCTGCTGCTGGAGCGTTTGTTGATTGAGCGTTCGCTGAGCGTCAATACCGCCGCAGCGGGCGGTAATGCGAGTTTGATGACTATCGGTTGATAGCGCAATAAATTGCGCCGCTTGTATCTTGAATGTGTTGCTGGTTAGCTACCAGCAACATGAAACGGAGGCAGCTTTTTGCGCCGCTTAAGACCCGATCTT
>NZ_AKIU01000093.1:0-10299 GCF_000282675.1 Pantoea sp. GM01
CCTGGCCAATTATTCCCGCCATGCGGCATCGCGCTGCAATACGGGCAAACGCTCACGCGGATGGCGCAGCGAGGGCAAACAGGCCAGCAAACCGCGCGTATACGGATGTTGCGCCTGCTGCAGTTGCCCGGCATCTAACAGCTCGACGATGCGACCGCCGTACATCACCGCCACGCGATCGCAGAAGTGCGACACCAGCGGCAGATCGTGGCTAATCAGGATCAGCCCCATGCCGCGCGCTGACACCAGCTCGTCAATCAACTTGAGGATCTCGGCTTGCACCGTGGCATCCAGCGCGCTGGTGGGTTCATCGGCGATCAGCAGTTCCGGATCGGGCGCCAGCATCATGGCAATCATCACGCGCTGCCCCATGCCGCCAGACACTTCATGCGGATAGCGTTTCGCCACGGCGGCCGGATCGCGAATCTTCACCTGTTCCAGCAGCGCAATCGCTGCCTGCATCGCTGCTTTATGGCTGCCGCCTTTGTGCTCGCGCCAGGCTTCGGCAATCTGCTGGCCAATGGTCATCACCGGATTGAGCGAATATTTCGGGTCCTGCAGGATAAAACCGACGCGCTTGCCGCGAATTTTACGCAGCACTTTTTCGCTGGCACCGCGCAGATCGATGCCATCAAAGCGCAGTGCGTCGGCGCTGACCTCGGCATTGCCCGGCAGCAACTGCATCAGGCTGCGCGCGGTCAACGATTTGCCAGAGCCACTTTCGCCAACGATGGCGAACTTCTCGCGGCCGACGCTAAAACTCACGCCGCGCACCGCTTCAAAGGTCTCGGTGCGTGAACGGAAGGCGATGCGGAGATTCTCAATTTCCACCAACATTTAGCGCTCCTTAGGATCCAGCACGTCGCGCAGACCGTCGCCGAGAAAGTTGAATGCCAGCGACGTCAGGAAAATCGCGATACAGGGCATTAAGGGCACCCACCATTCGCTGAACAGGAAGCGACGCGCAGTGGCGATCATCGTGCCCCATTCCGGTGAGGGCGGCTGCGCGCCCATGCCGAGAAAGCCCAGGCTGGCGGCGGTAATGATGATGGAACTCATATCCAGCGTGATGCGTACAATCAGGCTCGGCACGCACAGCGGCATGATATGGCGCAGAATGATGCGCAGCGGCGAGGCGCCGGTCAGACGGCTGGCAGCGATAAAGTCGCTGTGGCGGAACTGCAGGGTTTCGGCGCGCGCCAGGCGCGCATACGGCGGCCACGAGGTGAGGGCAATCGCTAAAATCGCACTCTCCACGCCCGGTTTCAGTGCGGCCACAAAGGCCAGCGCCAAAATCAAACGCGGGAAGGCGAGGAAGATATCGGTGATGCGCATCAGTGCTTTATCGATGAAGCCGCCGGCGTAACCGGCGATGCAGCCAATCAGCAGGCCGAGCGGCGCGGTGAGCAGCACCACAGCGATTACCATGCCGAGAGTAGTGCGGCCGCCGTAGATAATACGCGTCCAGACATCGCGCCCCAGCTCATCGGTGCCGAGCCAGTGCGCGGCAGAAGGCGCAGCGAGGCGGTTTTCCAGATGCTGCGCGCCGGGATCGAACGACGTCAGCCACGGCGCAAACAGCGCCAGAAACAGCATCACGCTAATCACCAGCAGGCCGGCCATCGCCAGGGGATTGCTGCGCAGGCTCAGCCACAGGCGATAACGCCGGCCCCACACCGCCTGGCGACGGTTGGCTGGCGTGTCGTCGAGCAGCCAGTCACGAGAGAAGAAGATCATTTTACGCGCGGGTCCCAAAGTCGATAGAGAAGGTCAGCCAGCTGGTTGAGCAGCACATACACGGTGCCGACCAGCAACGTTGCGCCAACCACCGGATTCATGTCGGCGTTCATCAATGAGGTGGTGAGATATTGGCCGAGGCCAGGCCAGGCGAAGACGTTTTCCGTCACCACCGCGCCTTCGAGCAAGCCGGCGTAGGTCAGCGCCAGCACCGTCACCAGCTGCACCGCCACGGTGGGAAACGCATGGCGCCAGATGACCCGGCGTGACGACAACCCTTTGGCGCGCGCAGTGATCACGAACTCGCCGCTCAACGCGTTGAGCATAAAGGTGCGCGTCATACGCGTGATGTAGGCCATGCTGAAATAGGCCAGGATCAGCACCGGCTGCGCCATGTGCGCCAGCGCATCCCAAAAGGCGTCAACTTCACCCGCCAGCAGCGAGTCGATGGTGAGGAAACCGGTAACCTGCGGCACCATATCCTGCCAGATGATGTCCTGCCGTCCGGGGCCGGGCGCAATGCCGAGCACCGCGTAGAACACCAGCAGGCTCAGCAGCGCCAGCACGAACACCGGCAGCGAATGGCCAGCAAGACAGATCACGCGAATGGTTTGGTCGATCCACGAACTCTGGCGTACCGCCGCCCACACGCCGAGCGGAATGCCAATCAGCGCCGCGATGATGATGGCGGCTGTTGCCAGCTCCATGGTGGCAGGGAAGAAACGCGCGATATCGGTGCTCACCGGATTGGAGGTGAGGATCGATTTACCGAGATCGCCATGCAGCAGTTGATTGAGGTAGTGACCAAACTGCACGTAAAGGGGCTGATCCAGCCCCATTTCCACCCGCACGCGCTCCACGACCGATTGCGGTGCGTTATCGCCGACCGCCGCCAGCACCGGATCGGTGGGCATGACGCGGCCGATGAAAAAGGTCAAAACCGACAGGCCAAACAGCGTCAGCACCAGGCTTCCCAGGGTGCTGACGATTCTCTTCAGTAACGGCATCAGGCTTTTTTCACCTGCGCATACGGCCACTGCTCCAGCACGGTCATGTGTACATCAGCCAGCGCTTTGCTGGTGGCCACATTTTTGGTCTTCTGCATCATGAAAATGAACGGACTTTTTTCACGCCCCAGTTGCTGAATTTGCTGGTAGAGCGCAATACGCTTCGCCGGATCCGGCTCGTGCAGCGCCTGCTCGGTCAGTTTGTTGAACGCTTCATCTGACCAGCTGCAGCGCCATGCCAGGGTACGCGCACGCGCGTTATCGCTGTTATCGGTGTTGACGCAGAAGGCTTCGGTGTTGGAGTTGGGATCAAAGTAATCGGCGCCCCACACGGTCAACGCCAGCTGATGCTGACGCGCACGCATTTTGGTCAGCACCTGACGGTTTTCGGCGGCAATCAATGACACTTTGATGCCAATCGCGCCCAGCTGGGTTTGAATTGCCTGCGCAATGTCCGGATACGGCTGCATCGAGTAGTGATCGAGGGTGATTTCGAAGCCGTCCGGATAACCGGCTTCGGCCAGCAGCGCTTTGGCTTTTGCCAGATCTTTGTGGAATGGCGTATCGTCCAGCGCCGCCGGGAAACCGCTCGGCAGGAAACTCTGATGGGTGACAAAACTCATCGACAGAATGTTTTTCTGTATGCTGTCGTAATCCAGCGCCCACTTCAGCGCCTGCCACACCTGCGGCTTTTTCAGGTACTGATTATTGGTGTTGCACGACATCAGCATGATGGCCGACAGCGATTGATTCACCAGCGCCACGCTGCTGTCGTTTTTCACCTGCAGCAACTGTTCGGTGGTGAGGTCATACGCCGCATCGACATCGCCTTTTTTCAGCATCAGCGCCTGCGCCGCCGGGTCAGCGATATGTTTGAGGATCACGCGTTTGATTTTGCTCTGCGCGGCATATTGCGGGCTGAGTTCCAGAATCACCGTTTCGCTGGCATTCCAGGTGCGCAGGGTAAAGGCCCCGGATCCGGCACTATGCTGCTTCAGCCAGCCGTTGCCAAAATCGTTGTTCTGCTGATTCGCCAGGCAGGCTTTCTTCGACACGATGCTGCCGACGGTGGCGGATAGGCAATACAGCAGGAAGGTTTCTGCCGCTGGCGCACCGAGTTTCATCTCCACGGTGTGTGCATCTTTGGCGGTGACCCGCTGCGTCACGTTGTCTTTGGTAAAGCCGAACTGGTTGATAATAAACGCCGGGCTCTTATCCAGCTTGACGATACGTTCAATCGAGAACGCCACATCTTCAGCGGTGAGCGGCGAACCATCGGCGAACTTCGCCGCCGGATCGAGATGGAAGGTATAAGTGCCGTTATCGCTGCTGACGTCCCAGCTTTGCGCCAGCTGACCAATCACTTTGTCGGCTTGTTGCGGATCGGGCGTGACTAAACGTTGATACAGGTTGCCGCAGATCTGGCCGCCGGTGGCTTCGAAGCTTTCGTGCGGATCGAGGCTGGTGATGTTATCGAGCTGCATCGCGATGACCAGCATGCTGGGTGGCGTGGCGGCAAAGGTGGAATTCAGGCTGAGGTAGGAAACAACAGGTACAGCAGTGCATCCTGCAAGAAAACGTCTTCTGGTAACCATGTAAACTCCCAACTGATTGATAATTAAAATAAAAAATTGTTATTTGATTGTTTTTTGTCTTGACTTTCCTCCTGTGCGGGAGGATTAATACCGGCTCTAAGCCTTTTGTTTCACGCGTCGATGCTCGCCCTTTTTTGGTGCAATTTGCTCCGCCAGCAGGCAGTACCGCGCTTTGCCACGAACAGGGAACTGACCAACATGTCTGACTCGATTACCCTCGATATTCCGGTCTTTGACGGCCATAACGATGTGCTGAATAAGCTGTGGCAGCACCATCAGCCGGACGCGGTTAATGTCTTTTTCACTGGCAGCAAAAGCGGCCAAATGGACTTCCCGCGTATCCGTCAGGGAAATATGTTAGGTGGCATTTTCGCCACCTGGGTGCCGTCCCATCCTCTGATTGCAAGAAGTGCGCCAGACCTCGCAGATTTTCCTCAGGAAATTATCAATTCAGCGCGTGACGCCACCTTTTCCATGCTGGCGCTGCTGCTGCGTATTGAGCAGGCATCGAACGGGCAGGTGAAGATTTGCCGCAGCGTGCGCGATATCCGCCACTGCATGGAAAACCAAGTGTTAGCGGTGGTGATGCACGTGGAAGGCGCGGAAGCGCTGGATAGCAACGGCGAGCTGCTCGATATCTTGTACGCCAGCGGGTTACGCACGCTGGGGCCGCTGTGGAGTCGTCCGAATCAGTTCGGCGACGGCGTGCCGTTCCTCTATCCTTCGTCGCCGGATGTCGGCAACGGTCTGACGGCAGCGGGCAAGCAGCTGGTGCGCGACTGTAATCGCCGCCGCATCATGGTCGATCTGTCGCATATGGATGAGAAAGGCTTCTGGCACACCGCAGAGATCAGCGATGCACCGCTGGTGGCGAGCCACTCCAACGCGCATGTGCTAAGCGCGCAGTCGCGTAATCTCACCGATCGTCAGCTGGCAGCGATTGCCGAAACCAACGGCTTTGTCGGGGTTAACTTTGCAGTGCCATTCCTGCGTGAAGATGGCGATCGCCATGCGCCAACCGGCGTTGATGCCATCGTGCGTCATGTTGAGTATCTGCTGGAAAAAGTGGGGGAAGATGGCGTCGGATTTGGTTCGGATCTCGATGGCGCAACCATGCCGGGCGACCTGAAAGACGTAGCCGGATTCCCGCTGCTGGTGCAGGCGCTGGCGGCGCGCGGCTATTCGCGCGCGCTGCTGGAGAAGATTTGCCACGGCAACTGGCTGCGCGTACTTGAAGCCACCTGGGGCGAATAATCATGCGGCTGCGGCATATTGAAGTGTTTCAGGCGATTGTGCAGACCGGCAGCATCAGTGCGGCGGCGCGCCTGCTTAATGTGTCGCAGCCGAATGTCAGCCGGGTGCTGAATCACGCCGAGCAGCAGCTCGGTTTTGCGCTGTTTGAACGGCGCGCGCAGGGCATGATCGTCACCGCAGAAGGGCGGCGCTTACTGCCGGAAGTGGAAGATATCTACCAACGTTTACAGGCAATTACCCAATTAACCGAACAGCTGCGGCGCGGCGAAGGACAAACGGTGCGCGTCGGGGCTGCGCACGCGTTTGGTCAGATGGTACTGGCGCCGGCGCTGGTGAACTGGCGGCAGCAGGCGGCGTCGGTCAGCGTCGAGTTGGTTACCGAGCACTTCAGCACCTTATGCCGCATGATCATGGAGAATCAGCTCGATTTCGCGCTGGTGTTCGGCCAGCAGGTTGAAGCCGATTTACTGGCAGAGCCGCTGTTTCAGTCATCGATGGTAGCGTTGCTACCGCGCGATCACACGCATCATGAGCCGGTAACGCTGGAGTGGCTGTGCGCCAATAATCTGCTGATGATGCAGAATCAGGATCCGCTCGGCCGGGTGCTGCACCGCGCGCTGCGTGATAAGGGGCTGAATCCTGCGGTATCGCTGTCGATCAAAACCTATTCGGTGATTGCCGATATGGTGCTGGCGGGCGGCGGCGTGGGGATTGTCGATCTGTTTACCGCCTGCCGTTATGCCAACCAGCTCAAGCTGCTGCCGGTGGCGCAGCCGCTGCCGTTTGAAGTGATGTTAATCAGTCGCCGCGATCAGCCGCAGTCGCAATCGACGCTGCAGCTGAAACAGGTGATTCGTAACAAGCTGTGGGAGATAGCGCGCCAGTGTGAATCGCAGTTTTTCACGCGCTGAATCTGTAGCGGCGAAATTTATTGCGCATTGCCCGAATGGGCATTTTGCGGTCATCGACATGCGCGATAAATCGCGCCGCTACGGCATGTGCGGCGCTTTGCTGAATCAAATCCCATCCGTAATCGGTTTGCGCACCAGCAGCAAATAGGCCAGCGCACCCACCACCGTGACGGCGGCGCAAATCATCAATGCCAGGCTAAATGACTTGGTGGTATCCAGCACCCAGCCGGTAATCACCGGCGCGAACGAGGCGAAGACAAAGCTGGCGAAGTTCTGGATGCTGCCGACTGACGCCGTCATGCGCGCCGTAACGTTGGCGTGAATCAAACCCCAGCAGGACGTCCCGGCAAAGTGGATGCAGAACAGCGCCATACCAATTAGCGTCACCGCGCTGGTGGTGTCGGTGGCGCGAGTCACAAACGCGGTAAACGCGGCAGACAGCAACATGCCGCTGACGATGGAAATTTTACGCACCTTCACCGCATCATGACCACGCCGTACCAGCGCATCGACCACATAACCGTTCAGCAGCATGCCCGCCGCGCCGAACAGGAACGGAATCGCCGCCAGTAAACCGGTGCTTTTCAGATCCAGGTTGTAAGTCGATTGCAGGTAGCCCGGCAGCCGGCGATATACAGCCATGCGGTGTAGTTGATGCCGCTGAAGCCAATCATCATGCCCCACATGGTGCGCTGCTTGAACAGCCCGCGCCACTCGGCAAAACTCAGCGGCTCCTTGCGTGATGCCACGCTACCCGCCTGCAGATAGTGAATCTCTTCACCGCTCAGTGTGTTGTTATCGCGGTCGCGATACATCAGATACCAGCCAACAGCGAGGAACATGCCCAGCACGCCGATGGTGATAAACATGCCGCGCCAGCCCATTACCATCATCATTGCCGCCAGAATCGGTGGCGCGATGGATAAACCAATCATCGAGGCGGCGTTAAACATGCCCATCGGCATGCCCCGATCTTTAATGTTGAACCAGTCGTTAATCACCTTTACGCCGCACGGATTCATCGGCGCTTCACCGATACCCAACCCGATACGCACCACAATAAACTGGGTGAAGTTATGCACTAAACCGGCAGCCGCCTGGAACAGCGACCAGAAGAACATGCCAATCGCCAGCATGATGCGCGGCCCTTTGCGATCCAGCAGCGCGCCGCAGGGGAGCTGCGCTAAGCCGTAAGCCAGTGAGAACGCCGAGAGCAGTAAACCAATTTCGGTCGCGGATAAACCCAGCTCGCCGCGAATCGTCATGTTGGCGACGGAGAGTGAACTGCGGTCAAGATAGTTAATCATGGCGGCAAACAGCAGCAGCAACATGGCGGTAATTTGAATCTTTTTGAGGCGCGGCGAGCGCACCACGTCACTGCGTGCCGGGATAAAATCTTGCCCGTCTGCAGCGGGTAGTGGCGCGTTTTCGCGGCCACGAGCCGAAGTATTTTCCATTGCGACCTCCCGGATCTGGGTACTTATCGTTATGCGTTTGTATGGGATCCTGTGGCAGCGAAACGGTGCTGCCCCAACGGATTGACTTCGAGACTAGAAGCATTCAGATCGGGATGTTGCGGAGTTGTTTCAGATTCGTGCGGGAGCTAATGCTTTGTGGTTTTTAATCGGTTTTTAATTGTACTGACGGATCGATCGGATCATCGAGGTTTTGGCGGTGCCGAGATGGTTGTGCAGGGCACACAACGCTTCCACATCCTGGCGGCTAATCAGCGCGGTGAGAATCGCCATATGCTCCTCAAGGGCCACGATATTGCGCTGCTTAAGATCGGTTTCATCCCACTGATAATGCGAGTGAAAAATCACTGAAATGATCTCCAGCGATTGATTAAAAAACGGATTGTTGGCGGCCGAGAGAATCAGCGTGTGCATCTCTTTATCCAGCGCGGCGAAGTGGCGGTAATTGCTGGCGATGGTGTCGCGCATCGAACGGTGGCGATCGAGCAGGTCACGCGCCTGCATCCAGCGCTCATCCTGCGAAGGGAGATTGAGGAAGCGGGTCAGCGCATGGGTTTCCAGCATTTCGCGCAGCTCAAACAGGTTTTCGGCATAAGTCTGATCAAACTTCTTCATGCGCCATTGGCCGCGTTTGACCGGCTCCAACAGGTCATAGCGCATAAAACGCAGCAGAAATTCGCGCACCACAATCGGACTGACTTTCACCTGCTGCGCCAGCTGCAGCTCGCTAAAGGTGTCGCCCGGCATCAGTTGGCGCTGATTAATCAAATTGAAAAAGGTCTGTTCGAACTGTAGCGCCTGCTGATCGATTGGCGGCGTCAGGGCGTTAAAACCGTCTTCATCGCTGGGATCGCGCACAATCACGTAGGTTTCATCCACCTTCTCCAGCACGCCGCGATCATGCAGATGCTGCAGCGTGTGGCGCACCGTGGTGCGGCTGATGTTGAACATTTCGGCCAGCGCCGCCTGCGGTGGCAGCGGCGAACGGATATGCCGTTTGGCGATGCCCTCCAGCATTTGGTTAATGACGTTTTGGCGAAGGTTCTGGCTGCGGCTCATGTGCGTCTCCGGTTTTTTATCTATTAAAAACCATACAAAGCCCAAAAAAAGCGCCTGGCTTCACACTTCCCCTAACGCAAAAAGTCGTCGTCGGCGATTTTCGCCATAACTGCGACAACAGCATAGGAGAAGCCAATGACAACAATGACAACAATGAAAACGCTGGTAGTCGCCGAGCCGCGCCAGATGGTGTGGCAGCAGCGCGCGAAACCGACGCCCGCCGCCCATGACGTTCTGATTAAACCGATCGCCGCCGGGATTTGCGGCACCGATATTCATGCCTGGGCCGGCAATCAGCCGTTCTTCAGCTATCCACGCGTGCTGGGGCATGAGCTGTGCGGCGAAGTGGTGGAACTCGGCAGTGCGGTCAGCGGTTTCCGGTTGGGCCAGCGCGTGGCGCTGATTCCCTATGTGGCCTGCCAGCAGTGCGATGCCTGTCTGAGCGGCAAAACCAACTGCTGTGAAAAAATCTCGGTGATTGGCGTGCATCAGGATGGCGGATTTTGCGAATTCCTTAGCGTGCCTGCCAGCAATTTGCTGGCGGTGGATGAGGTTGATCCGGAAGCCGCGGCGCTGATTGAACCCTTTGCCATCAGCGCCCATGCGGTACGCCGTGCAGCGGTGGCGGCGGATGAGCAGGTGCTGGTGGTCGGTGCCGGGCCGATTGGGCTCGGCGTGGCGGCAATCGCCGCAGCGGCTGGCGCTAATGTGGTGGTGGCGGATACCAGCGAGCAGCGGCGTGCACACGTGGCGCAGAAGCTGGGTTTGGCGACAGTGAATCCGTTAGAAGAGGATTTTGAAACGCAGCTGAAAACGGAGTTTGGCGGACGCTTAGCCGCCAAAGTGATCGATGCTACCGGCAGCCCGGCGGCAATGAACGGTGCGGTAAAACTGATTCGTCACGGCGGCACCGTCGTGTTTGTTGGCCTGCATAAAGGGGATTTGGTGATTCCTGACATCGAGTTCCATAAAAAGGAAACCACCTTGATGGGCAGCCGCAACGCCACGCTGGAAGATTTCGCTAAAGTCGGCGAACTGATGGCGAACGGTCAGCTTCGTGCCGACATGATGCTGAATCGTCACTATGATTTCTCTACGCTGGCGGAGACCTTTGAATCTGAAGTTATCAATAATCGTGAACTGATTAAGGGCGTGATTCACTTCGAGCGTTAATCTCTTCCTCCAGCATGTTCGGTCGGCATAAATGGCGTAATGCCGATCAGTTAAGCGCTGAGCGACTTTCGTTCGCCATCGGCTGGGG
>NZ_AKIU01000094.1:0-31434 GCF_000282675.1 Pantoea sp. GM01
TCGCTTTCGCACGCGCAATCGCCGCTTCGACTGCGGCTTTGCGCGGATCGACCTCAGTGGCAGGCGCAGCGCTTTCCGGTGCAGCCGGCGTGGTTTCAGCCGCTGGTGCGGCAGCTTTCTTCGCCTTGGCGCGGGCAATCGCCGCTTCCACCGCCGCTTTACGCGGATCGCCTGACTGGCGGCTCAGCGCCTGGGTTTCAGCTTGTTTCTCGGCCTGCTGCGCCAGAGCTTGTGCGTGACGCGCTGCGCGCTCTGCCGTTGCTTGCTCGGGTGTTTTTTCCTGACGCGCTTTCACACGCGCCACGGCGGCATCACGTTCACCCTGATCGCTACGCGCCACGCGCTGCTTGGCCTGTTCATGACGCGCTTCACGCGCCTGTTTTTCACGCTCTAAACGTGCCAGACGGGCTTCAAAGCGGGCTTTAGCTTCGGCGGTACGTTGCGCTTCAAGGTCGATGGCGCGCAGTTCGGCCTTCTCCTGGCGATAATATTGCACCAGCGGAATATTGCTGGGGCAGACATAGGCGCAGGCGCCGCACTCAATGCAGTCATCGATATTATGCGCGCGTGCTTTATCGTGATCGCCGCCCTGGCTGTACCAGAATAGCTGCTGCGGCAGCAGTTTCGCCGGGCAGGCATCCGCACAGGCGCTGCAGCGAATGCAGGATTGTTCTTCCTGATCGTTGCCCATCTCGCTGGCGGAAGGCGCCAGAATGCAGTTGGAAATTTTCACCAGCGGCACATTCAGTGATGGCAGGGTAAAGCCCATCAGCGGACCGCCCATGATCACCATTTGGCGTGAACCCGGAGTGAAACCGGCATGTTGTAGCAGATGGCTCACCGGCGTGCCGAGACGTCCCCAGACGTTGCGCGGGCGGGCCAGCGCTTCACCGGTCAGCGTCACTACGCGTTCGGTAATCGGTTCACCGTCAACGATGGCGCGTTTCACCGCCCACGCGGTGCCGACGTTTTGCATCAGCACGCCAATATCGGTGGATCGTCCACCGTGTGGCACTTCAAGGCCGGTGAGAATCTGAGTGAGCTGTTTGGCCCCGCCAGAAGGATACTTGGTAGGGATAACGCGAATCTGCAACTCACGATCGCCGCCCAGCGCCTGCTTAAGTGCGGCAATCGCTTCAGGCTTGTTATCTTCAATGCCAATCAACACGCGTTCGGCCTGTAGCACCCACGCCAGAATGCGGCAGCCTTCCAGCACTTCGGCGGCGCAATCCTGCATTAAGCGGTCATCGGCGGTGATATAAGGCTCGCACTCGGCAGCATTAATGATCAGCGTTTTAACGCCGCGCAGGCCGCCGCGCAGTTTGGTGGCGGTCGGAAATCCTGCGCCGCCTAAACCGGCGATGCCGGCATTGTGGATGCGTTTTACGGCATCTTCACGGGAGAGCGCGCGATAATCGGGCTGTGGATCGAGCGTGGTCCAGCGATCTTCACCGTCGGCACGCAGAAAAATGCACAGCTCAGATAAACCAGAAGGGTGCGCCGTCATGTGCGGCGCAATCTCTTCAATGGTACCGGAGGTGGGCGCGTGCACCGGCAGCATGCGTCCGCCGCCAAACGTCAGCGGCTGACCGCGCAGCACCTTATCACCCGGTGCAACACAAATCTCGCCTTCATGACCGATGTGCTGTTTTAACGGAATGATGAAGCGATCGGGCAGCGGTAGCTGACTGAGCGGCGTACCGTTTGACTGGGTTTTCATTTCCGGCGGATGAATGCCGCCCTGAAAATCCCACAGCTTCTCTTTGCGGAACAGGTTTAACAAATTAAGCATGGGTTTCTACCGGGATCACCCGTACAGGAATGGTGTCGAGATTCCACTTCCAGTTCGCCGTGGTGGTGGCCACTGGGCGCATCTCAATACAGTCGGTTGGGCAAGGCGCAACACAGAGATCGCAGCCGGTGCAAACGTCGCTCAGCACGGTATGCATGGCGCGCGTGGCACCCACAATCGCATCAACCGGGCAGGCCTGAATACATTTGGTGCAGCCGATGCAGTTGGCTTCATCGATCCAGGCAACAGTACGAATCGGTTCCAATACGTCTGCGCCGCCGTCCAGCGGTTGCGGTTCAACGTTGAGCAGCGATGCCAGCTTGAGCATGGTTTGCTCGCCGCCCGGCGCGCATTTATTGATTGCTTCACCGTTGTTACCCACCGCATCCGCGTAAGGACGGCAGCCGGGATAGCCGCATTGTCCACATTGGCTCTGCGGCAAAATGGCATCGATTTGCTCAACAATCGGATCTTCTTCCACCTCGAAGCGACGCGAGGCGTAACCGAGCAGGGCGCCAAACACCAGGCTCAGCGCAGCGAGTACCGCAATAGCAATCCAAATCGCAGTCATTAGAATTTCACCAGCCCGGTGAAGCCCATGAATGCCAGCGCCATCAGACCTGCGGTAATCAGTGCGATCGAGTTGCCTTTAAAAGGCGCGGGCACATTAGCCAGCACCAGACGTTCGCGCATGCCGGCGAACAGCACCATCACCAGCGAGAAGCCGAGTGAAGCACTGAAGCCATACAGCGCAGCTTGCAGGAACGTGTGATTCAGGTTGACGCTCAGCAACGGCACGCCCAGCACCGCACAGTTGGTGGTGATCAGCGGCAGGAAGATGCCGAGCAGGCGATAGAGCGACGGACTGGTTTTGCGCACCACCATTTCGGTGAACTGCACCACGACCGCGATCACCAGGATGTAGGCCATGGTGCGCAGATAAACCAGATCGAGCGGTACCAGAATCAGGTGATTGACCAGCCAGGCGCAGATCGCCGCCAGCGTAATCACGAAAGTGGTGGCAAGTCCCATGCCAATGGCCGTTTCCAATTTTTTTGACACGCCCATAAATGGGCAGAGGCCGAGGAATTTGACCAACACGAAGTTGTTCACCAGCACGGTGCCAATAAAGAGAAGTAAGTAATCGGTCATTTTTTAACCTGGGAAGCCGAAAGGCGTCTATTATCCGGAATTGAGAGCTGCATCTCAACCTTCACGCGGTTTGTGTGGGGGTTGAGAGCACTCAGAATTAAATTGCTGACGAAACTCCCGCCATTACGACTGGATAAACGTCTGTTTAACCCGCTGTGAGCGTTTGAAATAGGGGACAAACACCGCAGCGGCCAGCAGTGACAGCAGTAACGTCTGAATCGCTTTACCATCCGCAACCGGGGTAAAAGCGAAGGTTTTTAGCGCCAACAAAACCGTCATCAACAGCCACAGGATGTAGTGACGCGGTAAACGGCGTGAGCGTTTACAGAAAATCCAGCAAACCCAAATACTGTAGGCCCAAACGACGGCGGCGGTGAGCAGCGACACTGACCATTGCGTCAGCAGCGTGCCGTGTGAAAACAGCGTGGGGCGCAATTCGGGGTTGAACAACGGGCTCAGATACATTGCTACCACAAGGGCACTGGTTAACATCGTCATAATCAGCCACGCCAGCGGCAGCAACAGCCAGCCAGCGATGCGTGGCGGGAAAACCTGTTCGGTCATCGAGAAGATCCTGTTTACAGAAAAGAGGGCGATGCAGAGCGTATCATGTCCAAACGGGGCACGCCCGACCTGGACAACGCAAAAGCGCAGATAAAGCGGGGATAAATCAATTAGATCACGTAACGCCAGACGGTTTTTGGCACCCGGCCAAGATCGTACAGACGTCCGCCGGAGACCAATTCAGCACGTCGATGGTCGGCAGCGCGATACATATTGATGATCTCGTTATCATCAGTCAGGGAATAATTAAGATGGTCGTAGAGTTTTTCCAGACTATCGAGATTATTCACTTTACGAAATTTCATCAGGTAATCTAACGCAGTCATGATTGCCATTTAAAAATAAAGTACTCGGAAGTGCCCAAGTATAGGGAGCACGCAGCCAGAGTCCATACGCTGGACTTAAAAAAATACAAAATTCAGACAACATGCGCTAATTCGCTCATGAAACGACACTTTTTTGGCTTTTTAGTCATTTAAACGCGCATTTAAAGGGCAATTTAAGCCACTTTTAGGCCCGTCAGCGGTGGGGTTGTTAGAAAATCTCACAGCGTTTATGCGTTATTAATATGGCCGCTGTTTATCCGTCTCTATAATAGTATTTCACGACCGTAATGCGGCTGAATCCATTATTTATTCCTGACTGGTCAGCAAATTTATGTACACGCCATGAAACACCAAATCACAATGTGTGCGAATAATCACAAAACTAATAATTGTTGTTGTGCTCAGGCAGTAACCATTCTTTACGCATCTGCTGTAATCGTTTCCAATGCTGTGATGCATAAGCGATTCTGTTTATTACATTTATTTAACCACCTCCGCTTTGATTTGCAGGCATTTTGTCCATAAGTCTGCTGCCACCTATGCATTGCTCGTTGCCGTAACTCCTTTAATTCACTCTGATTTGTGAAGTATGTCGCGCTTGTTTACGCGCTTTTCAGCCAGGCTTAATTCGCGTTTTGTACCCCTACAACACACTCCCTTCAGAGGAATGAAATCATGTGGAAACGTTTACTCTTGACTGCCATGGTGAGCTCGGCACTCAGTACATCGGTGCTGGCTGCGGATATGACCGTGGGCTTCTCACAGGTTGGCTCGGAATCTGGCTGGCGTTCAGCGGAAACCAACGTGGCGAAAAGTGAAGCGCAGAAGCGCGGTATTACCCTGAAAATCGCCGATGGTCAGCAGAAACAGGAGAACCAAATCAAAGCGGTACGCTCCTTCATTGCGCAGGGCGTTGACGCAATCTTCATTGCGCCAGTGGTGCAAACGGGTTGGGAACCGGTGCTGGAAGAAGCCAAAGACGCCAAAATCCCGGTGTTCCTGTTAGACCGTGCCATCGTGGTAAAAGATAAATCCCTGTATATGGCGGTGGTCACCGCTGACAACGTGCTGGAAGGCAAGTTGATTGGTGACTGGCTGGTGAAAACCGTCGCGGACAAAAAATGTAACGTGGTAGAGCTGCAAGGCACGGTTGGCGCCAGCGTGGCGATTGATCGTAAGAAAGGCTTCGCCGAGGCCATCGCCGGCCACGACAACATCAAAGTGATTCGCTCGCAGTCCGGTGACTTTACCCGCAGTAAAGGTAAAGAGGTGATGGAGAGCTTTATCAAGGCGGAAAACAACGGCAAGAACATCTGCATGGTTTACGCGCACAACGATGATATGGCGATCGGTGCCATCCAGGCGATTAAGGAAGCTGGCCTCAAGCCAGGCAAAGATATCCTCACCGGTTCGATTGACGGTGTACCGGATATCTACAAAGCGATGCTGGCCGGTGAAGCCAATGCCAACGTGGAGCTGACGCCAAACATGGCCGGTCCAGCCTTCGACGCGTTGGAGAAATTCAAAAAAGACGGCACGCTGCCGCCAAAAATCATCAAAACAGAATCGAAACTGTATCTGCCAGATTCCGCGCAGGCGCAGCTCGATACCAAAAAAGGCATGGGTTACTGATCCCCGCGACCGCCCTTCGGGGCGGTTTTTGATGACGTAAGGCGAGGTAGAACCTGATGAGCACCTCCGATGAAGCCGCACTGCTGACTATTAGCGGCGTCAGCAAAGGTTTTCCTGGCGTAAAGGCGCTGGATAATGTCTCGTTCAGCATCCGCAAGGGCGAGATTATGGCGCTGCTGGGCGAAAACGGCGCGGGTAAATCCACGCTGATCAAAGTGCTGACCGGCGTTTACACCCGGGATGCCGGCACAGTTACGCTGAATGGCAAGGCGATTACGCCACACAATACCGCTGATGCGCAGGAGATGGGCATTGGCACGGTTTATCAGGAAGTGAATCTGCTGCCGAACATGTCGGTGGCGGATAATTTGTACATTGGTCGCGAACCGCGGCGCTTCGGCATGATTGATCGTAAACGCATGGTGCGCGATGCCGACCTCTTGATGCGTAATTACGGCTTTGTGCTGGATGTGACGCGCCCGCTTGGTCACTTCTCGGTGGCCATGCAGCAGATTATTGCGATTTGCCGCGCGGTGGATCTCTCGGCGCAGGTGCTGATTCTGGATGAACCGACTGCCAGCCTCGATGCCAACGAAGTCGAGATGCTGTTTACCCTGATGGCGCAGCTAAAAGCCAAAGGGATGAGCCTGATTTTTGTCACCCATTTTCTCGACCAGGTTTATCGCATTACCGATCGTATAACCGTGCTGCGCAACGGCCAATTTATTGCCACGCGCGATACCGCCACACTGCCGCAGATTGAACTGATCAAATTGATGCTGGGGCGTGAGCTGCTGGAAACCGCCTTACAGCGGCAGGGCAGCACGCTACGCAGCAATCAGCCGGTGGTGTCGTTTGAGGATTACGGTAAAAAGGGCACCATTGAGCCGTTCAACCTGCAGGTGCGACCGGGCGAAGTGGTGGGTCTGGCGGGCTTGCTGGGCTCTGGCCGGACGGAAACCGCTGAAGTGCTGTTTGGCATTCGCCGTGCCGATCGCGGCACCGCGACCATTAAAGGCAAGCTGCAAAACATTCGCACACCGGCGAAAGCATCGCGCCTCGGCATGGGCTTCTGTCCGGAAGATCGTAAAACTGACGGCATTATCGGCGCTGCTTCGGTACGCGAAAACATCATTCTGGCGTTGCAGGCGCAGCGCGGCTGGCTGCGACCGATTAAGCGCCGTGAGCAGCAGGAGATTGCTGAACGCTTTATCAAAAGTCTCGGTATTCGCACGCCGCATGCCGATCAACCGGTCGAGCTGTTGTCCGGCGGTAATCAGCAGAAGGTGCTGCTATCGCGCTGGCTGGTGACCAAACCCCAATTCCTGATCCTCGACGAGCCGACGCGCGGCATTGATGTGGGCGCGCATGCTGAGATCATTCGCTTAATTGAGACCTTATGCGCCGACGGACTGGCGCTGCTGGTTATCTCCTCTGAACTCGAAGAGCTGGTGGGCTACGCCGATCGCGTGTTGATCATGCGCGATTTGAAGCAGGTGGCTGAAATCCCGCTGGAGCAGCTGTCGGTGGCTTCAATCGTCAACGCCATAGCCGATGGAGGAGCACAACATGCTTGAATCGCCTATGACACATGATAAACCCGAACGGCGTAAGCCGAAGCTGCCGCCCGGTATGCCGCAAATTGTGGCGCTGATTCTGGTGCTGCTGGTAGATAGCCTGGTGGCGAATAACTTTTTCGCCATTCACATTCAGGATGGGCGCCTGTTCGGCAGTCCGATTGATATCCTTAATCGTGCTGCGCCGGTCGCTCTCCTGGCGATCGGCATGACGCTGGTGATTGCCACCGGCGGCATCGACCTGTCAGTGGGCGCGGTAATGGCGATTGCCGGCGCCACGGCCGCCACCTTAACCGTAGCCGGACATAGCTTGCCGTTCATTATTCTGGTGACGCTCGGCACCGGCCTGGCCTGCGGTTTGTGGAATGGCGTGCTGGTGGCGCTGTTAAAAATTCAGCCATTTGTCGCCACCTTAATCCTGATGGTCGCCGGGCGCGGTGTGGCGCAGCTCATTACCCAGGGACAGATTGTCACCTTCAATAGCGACAGCCTGGCGTGGTTCGGCAGTGGTTCACTGTGGCTGCTGCCGGTGCCAGTGTGGATTACGCTGCTGGTGGCGTTAGTGGTGTGGCTATTGACGCGCAAAACCGCACTCGGGCTGTTTATCGAAGCGGTGGGCATTAATCTGCGCGCGGCGCGTAATGCCGGCGTTAACGGTTGGCTGGTGGTGATGTCGACCTATGTGATCAGCGGCATGTGTGCGGCGGTGGCGGGCATGATCGTCGCGGCGGACATTCGCGGTGCCGATGCCAATAACGCCGGTTTGTGGTTAGAGCTGGATGCGATTCTGGCAGTGGTGATTGGCGGCGCCTCGCTGATGGGCGGACGTTTCAATCTGGTGCTGTCACTGATTGGCGCGCTGATTATTCAGTCGATGAATACCGGTATTTTGCTGTCCGGCTTCCAGCCTGAACTCAATCAGGTGGTGAAAGCGGTGGTGGTGATGTGCGTACTGCTGCTGCAGTCGCCTCGCTTTATTGCCATGTTGAAACGGAGACGCCCGAAATGATTAAACGTCATCTGCCCTTGATGATTACGCTGTTGGTATTTGTGGCGGGTTATCTGTTTTGCCTGAGTCAGTTTCCCGGCTTCGCTTCAACGCGCGTGATCTGCAATATTCTGACCGATAATGCCTTCCTTGGGATTATCGCCGTGGGGATGACCTTCGTGATTTTGTCCGGCGGCATTGATTTGTCGGTGGGTGCGGTGATTGCCTTTAGCGGGGTGTTTCTGGCGCGGGTGATTGGTGATTATCATCTCGATCCGTTGCTGGCATTTGCACTGGTATTAGCGATGGGCGCGCTGTTTGGCGCGATGATGGGCTGGCTGATCGATGCGCTGAAAATCCCAGCCTTTATCATTACGCTGGCGGGGATGTTTTTCCTGCGCGGCTGTAGCTATCTGGTGTCAGAGAATTCGATTCCCATCGATCATCCGCTCTATAGCACGCTGTCGAGCCTGGCGTGGAAGATACCGGGTGGTGGTCGCCTCAGTTTACTGGCGGTCATTATGCTGGTGGTGGTGATCGGCGGCATTATTCTGGCGCATCGCACGCGCTTTGGTAATCAGGTGTACGCTATTGGCGGCAGCCTGGCCTCGGCGCAGCTGATGGGTATTTCAACCCGCGCGACCACCATCAAGATTTATATGTTATCGACCACGCTGGCGACGCTGGCAGGCATTGTGTTTTCGATTTACACCTCGGCGGGCTATGCGTTAGCGGGATTGGGCGTAGAGCTGGATGCCATTGCCTCAGTGGTGATCGGCGGCACCTTGCTGTCTGGCGGCGTGGGCACGGTCCTGGGCACGCTGTTCGGCGTGTTAATTCAGGGATTGATTCAAACCTGGATTAACTTTGATGGCACCCTGAGTTCGTGGTGGACCAAGATCGCCATCGGGATTCTGCTGTTTGCCTTTATCGCGCTGCAACGCCTGCTGACCGTGATGTGGGATCGCCAGCAGAACGCGCCGGTTAAGCGTTTAACCTCTTAGATACTAAACCCCATTGTTTCTGAAACATCGCAGGGTGGCCATTTATGGCCACCTGGTTTGCCTTGTGGCTGCGGGATTGGGTGCTCCGGCAGGAAAGGCCAGCCCGATCGCAAAGAAACCCTGCATCCATGCAGATCGGCCTCGCCCTCCTGGCTCGGACGCTTTGCTCTTCGGGCTGGCCTTTCCTGACCTCGTGGATAATGTCATCGCTGTTTAATAAAGCGGCTACCTACTTCCATTAAAGAGGAAAAGGTGGGCAGTGGAGTAAAGCGTCCGCCGCAAGGATGCGGCGGCCGAGGCTACAGGGATGTATTTACGCCGTCTTTACGCAACGCCCACCTTTTCCGACTGATCAGCACCAATTCCTTCAGCCAATAAAAAGGCCGCGAATCATCGCGGCCTTGGTTAATCCCTGCAACTTCAACGCGCTAAGCGGTAATAGGCTTCATTCCAGCGCAGCGCATCTTTAAATGCGGGTAAACGCGTCTCCTCATCAATCACCAGCACTTCAATGCCATTTAGCTCGCCGTAAAGATACATATCATCTAAATCCAGCGCCTGGCTGAACACCGTATGGTGCGCACCGCCGGCCAAAATCCAGGCTTCAGAGGCGGTGGCCAGCGACGGCTGGGCGCGCCACAGCGCACGCGCCACCGGTAGTTTTGGCAACGGTTTTGGCTGCTCAATGGCATCCACCACATTCACCAGCAGACGGAAACGATCGCCAAGGTCAATCACGCTGGCATTCACCGCGCGTCCAGCAGGCGTGGAGAAGATCATGCGTGCCGGATCGGCTTTATCACCAATGCCGAGGAACTGCACATCAATCAGCGGCTTCTCCTCTTTGGCGATGGACGGGCACACTTCCAGCATGTGCGAGCCCAACACCAAATCGTTGCCAGGTGAGAAGTGATAGGTGTAATCCTCCATAAATGAGGTCCCGCCCGCACGTGCGCCCGCTTGTACCTTGAGGATGTGCAGCAGCGCGGCAGTTTTCCAGTCACCTTCACCGGCGAAGCCGTAACCCTGGCCCATCAAGCGCTGCACTGCCAAACCAGGCAGCTGCGTCATGCCGTGTAAGGTCTGGAAGTTGGTCGTGAAAGCTTTACAACCTTCGGCCTCAAGGAAGCGCTTCAGCCCCAGTTCGATACGCGCCGCATCCAGCACGTTTTGCCGCTTGTCACCGTTTACCGCGGCAGCAGCGGTAAAGCGATATTGGCTCTCATATTCGTCGATTAGCGCGTTGACGTCGCCGTCGCTGACGCTATTAACCACCTCGACCAAATCACCGACGCCCCAGCCGTTCACCGAATAGCCGAACTGAATCTGTGCCGCCACTTTATCGCCTTCGGTCACCGCCACTTCACGCATATTGTCGCCGAAGCGGGCCACTTTCAGCTGTTGGCTAGCCTGTTTGGCCAATGCCGCATTGATCCAGCGACCAATGCGCTGCTGGCTGGTTTTATCCTGCCAGTGGCCGGTCACCACACTGTGTTGCAGTCCCATGCGCGCGCCAATAAAGCCGAATTCGCGGCCGCCGTGCGCGGTTTGGTTAAGGTTCATAAAGTCCATATCCATGCTGTCCCACGGAATCTCCGCGTTGAACTGGGTATGGAATTGCAGCAGCGGTTTATTCAGGATGCTCAACCCGCCGATCCACATCTTGGCCGGAGAAAAGGTGTGTAGCCAGGTAATGATGCCGACGCACTGATTATCGTGGTTGGCGTCGCGGCACAAGGCCAGCGCTTCGTCCGGTGACTTCACCAGCGGTTTTAGCACCAGTTGCGTCGGCAAGGTCCCGGCCTGGTTCAATCCGTCCATCACCTGGCGAGCGTGCTGCTCCACCTGACGCAAGGTTTCCGCGCCGTAAAGGTGCTGCGTGCCAATAACAAACCACACCTGTTGTGCGTTGTGCTGTTCCATAAAATCTCTCCTTTACTGAGCGGATGCGGTGCGTGCGGCATACTGCGGTTCAGCGGCCTGGCACCAGTGTTGATAACGTTGATAAAGCTGCTGATAAACCACAACGCGCTCGGCGTTGGGTTGCAGCGTCACATCAATCGGACTTGCCATCACCTGCTGAGCGTCAGGCACGTCGGCATACACGCCCGCCGCTACGGCGGCAAAAATGGCGGCACCCAGCGCGCAACATTCGTCAGAGGCGACGATATCCAGCGGACGGTTCATTACATCGCAGCAAGCTTGCATGATGGCGGGGGATTTGCGTGCAATGCCGCCGAGCGTCAGGATGCTCTGCACCGGAATCTGCTGCTGCTCGAAACACTCCATAATAGCGCGCGCGCCAAAGGCGGTGGCGGCGATGAGGCCACCAAACAGCGCAGGCGCATCGGTACCGAGATTGAGGTCGGTAATCACCCCTTTTAAGCGCTGATTAGCATCCGGCGTGCGGCGGCCGTTGAACCAGTCCAGCACCACCGGTAGGTGATCAAGCTGTGGATTGGCGGCCCAGGCTTCAGTGAGATTGCGGATCAGATCTTTTTGCAGCGCGGCCAGCTGCGGCTTGAGTTCAGGATGCTGCTGCGCGGCCTGTTGCAACGGCCAGCCCAGCAGGCGGCTGAACCAGGCATAAATATCACCAAACGCCGATTGTCCAGCTTCACAGCCGATCGCGCCCGGCACCACGCTGCCATCAACCTGGCCGCAAATGCCTTTAATGGTGCGGTCGCCGACGGTGTCGCTGTCGGCAATCAAGATGTCGCAGGTTGAGGTACCAATCACTTTCACCAGCGTATAAGGCTGTGCGCCAGCACCAACGGCACCCATATGGCAGTCAAAGGCGCCGCCCGACAAGACCACCTGTTCAGATAAGCCGAGGCGCTGCGCCCACTCGCTGCTCAGCGTGCCGACCGGGATATCGGCGGTCCAGGTTTCAGTGAAGAGCGGGGAGTCGAGCTTTTCGCTCAGGATCGGATCGAGCGCGTTGAAGAAGTCAGCCGGCGGCAGGCCTTGCCATTCCGGATGCCACAATGATTTATGTCCGGCTGCGCAGCGCCCACGTCGCAGTTGCGCGGGGGCGGTGGTGCCGCTGAGTAACGCCGGCACCCAATCGCACAGTTCCACCCAAGACACTGCCGCGTCACGTACCGCAGCATCAGCGCGTGATACGTGCAGTATCTTGGCCCAGAACCACTCCGACGAATACACGCCGCCAATATAGCGGGTGTAATCGTTGAAACGACCGCTACGACACAGCTGATTGATCTCTTCGGCTTCCTCAATCGCGGTGTGATCTTTCCACAGCACAAACATCGCATTCGGATTGCTGGCGAACTCAGGACGCAGCGCCAGCACGTTGCCATCGCGATCGATAGGTGCCGGTGTGGATCCAGTGGAATCGACGCCGATGCCGACAACGGCAGCGCGCTGCTCCAGTGTTAACGCCTTCACCACCGCCACAATCGCCTGTTCCAGCGCATCAATGTAGTCCTGCGGATGATGGCGAAAGCGGTTGCTATGGGGATCGCAGAATTCCCCATTGGCCCAGCGCGCGTAGTTCACCACCGCTTTTTCCAGCTCTTTACCACTGTGGCAGTCCACGGCCAGCGCGCGCACCGAGTCACTGCCAAAATCCAGCCCAATTGTTATGGTGCCAGCACCCATTGGGATTCTCCTGTGTGAGTTATCTGGCTCTATCCTGGAAGGGTGGCGCATAAGCGGTTAGTCATCAGCGGCTGAGAATATGCACTTTTCTGCCATCGGCGACGTTGTGTGATCCATAGCAAAAGTTAATGGCCGGTTAAATTCGCTGTATATATGGAGAATTTTGTCATCGTTTTAGGATGTGATACCGCTCTACATTTTTCCCCGTCATTCCCGCTACAACTAGCCCAGCGTTTGCACAGCCTTTGCACAACCGCTGCGCTAACGCACTGATTTTCAGCCTTACCCTATGAATAAATTTGATTGGTAGCGTTTACACCGATTGGTTAATAACAGCCAAAAACATCATTGTGCCGGAGAGCATCATGCATAAATTCACTAAAGCGCTGGCGGCGGTTAGTCTCGCCGCGGTTATGTCACAATCCGCTATCGCCGAGACCATGAAACTCGGTTTCCTCGTTAAACAACCGGAGGAGCCCTGGTTCCAGACAGAATGGAAATTCGCGGATAAAGCGGGCAAGGATCTCGGTTTTGAAGTGATCAAAATTGCGGTACCTGACGGCGAGAAAACCCTCAATGCCATCGACAGCCTGGCCGCCAGCGGCGCCAAAGGCTTCGTCATCTGTACACCGGATCCCAAGCTCGGTTCGGCGATTGTCGCCAAAGCGCGCGGCTACGGTCTGAAAGTGATCGCGGTAGATGACCAATTCGTTACTGCCAAAGGCAAGCCGATGGATACCGTGCCCCTGGTGATGATGGCGGCGACCAAAATTGGCGAGCGTCAGGGACAAGAGCTCTATAAAGAGATGCAGAAACGCGGCTGGGATGCGAAAGAGACCGGCGTAATGGCGATCACGGCTAACGAGCTCGACACCGCACGTCGTCGTACCAGCGGTTCAATGGACGCCCTGAAAGCGGCCGGATTCCCGGAGAAACAGATCTATCAGGTGCCGACCAAATCCAATGATATCCCAGGCGCATTTGACGCCGGTAACTCGCTGCTGGTGCAGCATCCGGAAGTGAAACACTGGTTGATTCTTGGCATGAACGATAACACCGTGCTGGGCGGCGTGCGCGCCACCGAAGGCCAGGGCTTTAAAGCACCGGACGTCATCGGTATCGGCATCAACGGCGTGGATGCGGTGAGTGAGCTGTCGAAAGGTTCTGCTACCGGTTTCTACGGCTCGCTGCTGCCAAGTCCGGATGTGCACGGTTATAAGAGCAGCGAGATGCTCTACAACTGGGTCACTAAAGATCAGGAACCGCCGAAGTTCACCGAAGTCACCGATGTGGTGCTAATTACCCGCGATAACTTCAAAGCCGAACTGGATAAGAAAGGGCTGAAGTAATTCCATCTCTCCCAAAACAATATTAACAGGTAGCCAAAATGATTCGTGCTGTAACAAGGCGGCAAGTGCACTTATCCCCGGGAGCTTACTTAGGTAAGTGACCGGGGTAAGTTCACGCAGCCAACGCCGTTACAGTGCGAAGCATGCAGGCTTAGAGGAGTTACCATGAACACTGATCCAGTATTTCTGTCGTTTCATGGCATTAGCAAAACCTTCCCTGGCGTGAAAGCGCTGCAGGACATCTCATTCAGCTGCCGTGCCGGTGAAGTGCATGCGCTGATGGGGGAAAACGGTGCCGGTAAATCGACGCTGTTGAAGATCCTCAGCGGCAGCTATCAGCCGAGCGGCGGTGAGATTCGCATCAAAGGCCAGCCGAAGAGCTTCAACAATACGGTGGATGCGCTGGATGCCGGCGTGGCCATCATTTATCAGGAGCTGCATCTGGTGCCGGAAATGAGCGTGGCCGAGAACATCTATCTCGGCCAACTGCCGCACAAGCGTGGGCTGGTGAATCGCAAACTGCTGCGCTACGAGGCAGGTTTACAGCTGCAAAATCTGGGGATGAATATCGATCCGGATATGCCGCTGAAATATCTGTCGCTGGGCCAGTGGCAGATGGTGGAGATCGCCAAAGCGCTGGCGCGTAATGCGCGCATTATCGCCTTTGATGAACCCACCAGTTCGCTCTCGGCGCGCGAGATCGACCATCTGTTCCGCGTTATTCGCCAGCTACGCGAGCAGGGCCGCACCGTGCTGTACGTGTCGCATCGCATGGAGGAGATTTTTGCGCTCAGTGATGCCATTACCGTGTTCAAAGATGGCCGCTATGTGCGCACTTTCACCGACATGAAAAACACCCATCATGACGATTTAGTGCAGGCGATGGTAGGGCGCAATCTGGGGGATATTTACGGTTACGCGCCACGTGAATTGGGCCCGGTGCGTCTGCAGTTGGACGCGGTGGAAGCGAAAGGCGTGCGAATGCCGATTTCACTGACGGTGCGTGCCGGTGAGATCGTCGGCCTGTTTGGGCTGGTCGGTGCGGGGCGCAGCGAACTGATGAAAGGGCTGTTCGGTGCCACCAAACTGCGTGGCGGCACCGTGACGCTGGATGGCAAAAAGCTCAACATTCGCCAGCCGATTGATGCGATTCGCGCTGGCATCATGCTGTGTCCGGAAGATCGTAAATCCGAGGGCATCATTCCGGTGCATTCGGTGCGCGATAACATCAACATCAGCGCGCGCCGTCACAATCTCACCGCGGGTTGCCTGATTAAACCGAGCTGGGAGGCGAAAAACGCGGATATCCATATTCGTTCGCTCAACATCAAAACGCCCGGTCCGCAGCAGCTGATTATGAACCTGTCGGGTGGCAACCAGCAGAAGGCGATTCTCGGTCGCTGGCTGTCGGAAGAGATGAACGTGATTCTGCTGGATGAGCCAACGCGTGGCATTGACGTCGGCGCTAAACATGAAATCTATAACCTGATTTACCAGCTGGCGAAGAAGGGAATTGCGGTGCTGTTTGCCTCCAGCGATCTACCGGAAGTGATGGGTTTAGCCGACCGCATTCTGGTGATGCGCGAAGGTGAGATCGCCGGTGAACTGCCCCACGATACGGCCACAGAGCAGCTGACGCTCAGCCTGGCGATGCCAATAACCACTCAAGCGGCCGCCGTGGCCTGATGTAAAGGAGATCCATAATGGCTTCATCTACCACTTCGAACACGCCACCGGCGCAGCGCAATGGGCTGCAGCTGGGGCGGATTTGGGACAACTTCGGCATGCTGGTGGTGTTCGCGCTGCTGTTTATCGTCTGTGCCATTTTCGTGCCGAACTTTGGTTCGATCATCAACATGAAAGGTCTCGGCCTGGCGATGTCGATGTCCGGCATGGTGGCGTGCGGCATGCTGTTCTGCCTGGCTTCCGGTGATTTTGACCTCTCGGTAGCCTCGGTGATTGCCTGCGCCGGCGTCGTGACCGCGGTGGTGATCAACATGACCGAAAGCCTGTGGATTGGCGTGGCAGCAGGTTTGCTGCTCGGCATGGCCACCGGCTTTATTAACGGTTTTGTTATCGCCCGACTGAAAATCAACGCCTTGATCACCACGCTGGCGACCATGCAGATTGTGCGCGGCCTGGCTTACATCTTCTCCGACGGTAAAGCGGTGGGCATTGAAGACGAGCGCTTCTTTACCCTCGGTTACGCCAACTGGCTGGGCGTGCCTGCGCCTATCTGGCTGACCATTGCGACCATGGTGCTGTTCGGTTTCCTGCTGAACAAAACCACATTTGGCCGCAACACGCTGGCGATTGGTGGCAATGAAGAAGCCGCGCGCCTCGCCGGCGTGCCGGTGGTGCGCACCCGTATCATCATCTTTATCTTGTCGGGTTTGGTCTCGGCGGCGGCAGGTATTATTCTGGCTTCGCGCATGACCAGCGGCCAGCCGATGACCTCACTCGGTTACGAGTTGATTGTGATTTCCGCCTGCGTGCTGGGCGGCGTTTCGCTGAAAGGCGGCATCGGCAAAATCTCCTACGTGGTGGCGGGGGTGTTGATTCTCGGTACGGTTGAGAATGCGATGAATTTATTGAATATCTCGCCGTTCTCACAGTATGTGGTGCGCGGTTTGATACTGTTAGCGGCGGTGATTTTTGACCGCTACAAACAGAAAAATAAAGCCGCCTGATAACCCCGGCTGAGCGCGCCTGATCAAGGGCGCGCTCAGCGCATTTCACGCGAAAAGTGAGGGCACTATGTACCACCGTGAACCCCCGAGTGAGCAGCAGAACCCCTTATTGCCGGGTTATCCCTTTAACGCCTGGCTGGTGGCGGGGTTGACGCCGATTAACGCCAACGACGCGCTGGATTTCTTTATTGACCGCCCGCACGGCATGAAAGGCTACATCCTCAACTTGACCATTAAAGGTCAAGGGCGCGTGTTTGATGGCGAATCTGCCTTCGACTGCGAGCCGGGCGATTTGCTGCTGTTTCAACCGAAAACGCCGCACTATTATGGCCGCGCGCCCGATAGCCCGTGCTGGTTCCACCGCTGGGTCTATTTCCGTCCGCGTGCCTACTGGACCGACTGGTTGCAGTGGCAGGATGAAAGCCAGGGCGTTGGCCGTTTGCGCCTCACCGAAGCGCAGCGTGCCGAGTTTGATCGCCTGTTCGCCAGCATTGAGCAAACGCATAATTCCGGACGCCGTTTCGCCGAAGAGCTGGCGATGAACCTGTTGGAACGTCTGCTGCTGCGCGCAGTGGAAGAAGATCCGCGTAGCCATCAGCAGATTCGCGATCCGCGCGTGATTGAAGCCTGCCAGTACGTCACCAATCATCTGGCGGGTGAAGTGAAGATTGAAGAGGTGGCGCGCCATGTTTGTTTGTCGCCGTCTCGCCTGGCGCATCTGTTCCGCGAGCAGATGGGCATAAATTTGCTGCGCTGGCGGGAAGACCAGCGGGTGATCCGTGCCAAACTGCTGCTGCAAACCACCCAGGAACCGATCGCTTCGGTTGGCCGCGAAGTGGGTTACGATGACCAGCTCTATTTCTCGCGTGTGTTCCGCAAGCGGGTGGGCGTAAGCCCCAGCGACTTCCGCCGCCGCAGCCAGGATGCGCAGGATGCCTTGGTGGCGCATGAGAGCTGGCAATCCGCACGGAGTGCTATTTCCTGAGTTTTCAGGTGATTCCGCCTTGTTCTTACAGACCGATTCGTCTTAAATCAGTCTGGTAACGAACAAGAGGAATGAGAATGAGCGATAAACTACGTGTCGGCCTAATCGGCTACGGTTTTGCCAGCAAAACCTTCCATGCACCCTTGATCGCCGGTACGCCGGATGTTGAGCTGGCGGCGATCTCAAGCAGCGATGCCAGCAAAGTCCATGCTGACTGGCCGTCAGTGCAGGTGGTTTCCGATCCACAAGCGCTGCTGGACGACCCGACACTGCAACTGATTGTTATTCCGACCCCGAATGACACCCATTTCCCCTTAGCCAAAGCGGCACTGAACGCCGGTAAACACGTGGTGGTTGATAAGCCGTTTACCGTGACGTTGTCACAAGCGCGTGAGCTGGATGCATTGGCAAAAGCCAAAGGTTTGCTGCTGTCGGTGTTCCATAACCGTCGCTGGGACAGTGATTTCCTGACGCTGAAAAATCTGCTCAACGAAGGAACGCTGGGCGAAGTACGCTACTTTGAATCGCACTTTGATCGCTTCCGTCCGGAAGTGCGCCAGCGCTGGCGTGAGATGAAAGGCGCGGGCAGCGGTATCTGGTTCGATCTTGGACCGCACGTGCTGGACCAGGCGCTGCAGCTGTTTGGTACGCCAGTCGCCATCAACGTGGATATGGCCGAACTGCGTCCGGGCGCGCAAACCACCGATTACTTCCATGCGGTGCTGACCTATCCAACGCGTCGCGTGGTGCTGCATGCCAGCATGCTGGTGGCGGCGGAATCAGCACGCTTTGTGGTGCACGGCACCCGTGGCAGCTACGTCAAATACGGTCTGGATCCGCAGGAAGATCGGCTGAAAGCGGGTGAGCGTCCGCCACAGGAAGATTGGGGCTATGACATGCGCAACGGCACGCTGACGCTGGCGGAAGGCGATGTGATGGTGGAGAAAGAGTTGCTGACACTGCCGGGTAACTATCCGGCGTACTATGCCGGCATTCGCGATGCCATTGCCGGTACGGGTGCGAATCCGGTACACGCGGAAGAGGCGATTCAGGTGATGGAGTTGATCGAGCTGGGCTTGCAGTCCGCCGAAAAACGCCAGACGATGTCGTTGCGGTAATCAGTATCGGTCGCCATCAATGGCGACCCTACGTTGTTGAGTGCGCATTTATGCGCACTTTTTTTAGCCCGCTACGCGTGCGCGCAGCGCTGCTTTTTCTGCATCATTCAGAAACGCGATGGTCACGCCATTGTCCTGTGCCTGACGCATCTCTTCAGCGCTCAATCCCGCCTGTGGCGCCGCCACTTCGTATTCATGCGCCAGTTCAACGCCCTGAACTGCCGGATCGTCAGTGTTGATGGTCGCCAGAATGCCGTGTTGCAGGAAGGTTTTCAGCGGATGATTGCTCAGCGATGACACGGTGCTGGTCTGAATATTCGAGGTCAGGCAAGATTCAATCCCAATACGCTGCTCGGCGAGGAAATCCATGAGCGCACGATCTTCAATCGCCTTGACGCCGTGACCGATACGTTCAGCGCCCAGTTCACGAATCGCTTGCCAAATGCTTTCCGGACCTGCCGCTTCACCGGCGTGGACGGTAATGCGGAAGCCCGCATCGCGTGCCCGATTAAAGTGGCTCAGGAATTCGCTGCCCGGGAAGCCTAACTCATCGCCGGCCAGATCGACCGCAGTGATGCCATCGCGATGCGCCAGTAAGCCTTCCAGCTCACGCAGGCAGGCTTCCTCGCCAAAAGTACGGCTCATGATACCCGTCAGGCGAACATCGACGCCGTATTGCGCAATACCGGCACGCACGCCGTCAATCACCGCTTCAACCACGCCGGCAATCGGCAGGTTGTGGGTCATCGCCATATAACCTGGTGAGAAGCGCAACTCCGCATAATGGATACCGGCACGCGCCGCATCCTCGACGTTTTCCAGCGCAATGCGACGGCAGGCATCAAGATCGCCCAGCACTTTCACGCCCCAATCCAGTTTCTGCAGGAAGCTCACCAGATCCGGCTCGTTGGCGGTGACCTGCACATGCGGACGCAATGCATCGAGCGAATCGGCGGGCAGCGCGAGATTATATTGGCGACCTAAATCGAGAATGGTTTGTGCGCGAATATTGCCATCAAGGTGGCGGTGGATATCGGTGAGGGGGAGTTTAAGATCAATCATGGCGCACTCGCTTCAGTTTCATAAAGTGCAGAGGATTATAAAAACATCTTGCGCAACAGCGCCAGCGATTTGCGCAAACAGTAAAACGGATGCTGAATTAATCAGCATCCGTCGCATTTTAGAACGATTTTAACCCGGCGATCAGACGATCCAGCCCGTCATCCAGTTTGCTACGCGGGCAACCGGCGTTAAGACGCAGATAACCGCGACTCGCCGCACCGTAGGTGGAACCGGGCATGATCGCCACTTTGTATTGATTTATCAGACGCTGTTGTAGCGCCTGTTCGTCCATGCCAAGTGGATTGAGATCGATCCACGCCAGATAGGTGGCGGCCGGTGGCTGCCAGTTGAGCGGCGGACACGCGGCTTTCAGGCGCTGCGCGATATGCTGCATATTGCCGCGCAGATAATGACGCAATGCATCCAGCCACGGCGCGCCATCGCGATAAGCGGCAATGGTCGCGGCAACCGCCATAACCGCCGGTGAGGACAAGCCATCCTGCTGCTTCAAGGCGCGGAACCACGCCTGACGATCGCGCTCGTCAGGAATGATGCCCCAGGCGCCGGTCAGCGCCGGAATGTTGAAGCTCTTGGAGGCCGAGGTAAATAACACCCAATCAGATGCGGCAACCTTGCTCCACGGCGTATGACGCACATCACCCAGCACCATATCCATATGAATTTCATCGCTGATGACCTTGACGCCGTGTCGCTCGCACAGCATCGCCATCTGCTGCAACTCCTGCAATTGCCACACTTTTCCTGTTGGGTTATGTGGACTGCAAAGCAGCATCACTTTGCAGCGCGGCCGTGCCAGTAACGTCTCCAGCTTTGCCATATCACAAACCCATTCGTTACCGTGACGCTGCAGCGGCAGCTCCAGCACGCGACGCTGATTGCCATTGATAGTGTGGTAGAACGCATCGTAGGCGGGCGTGTGGATCAGCACTTCATCGTCAGGCTGCGTCCAGTGGCGCAACAGCTGCGCCACCATATAAATCACTGACGGGCCATAAACCAATGATTCTGCCAAGACTTCAGTATTAAATCGGCTGCGCATCCAGTGCTGCAGTGCGGCGAGAAAATCATCATGCTGCCAGCGGCTGTAACCGAAGACACCGTGGTCGAGTCGCTGCTGTAGCGCCTCGATGATGCAAGGCGCGGTGGCGAAATCCATATCGGAGATGGTGAAGGGCAGTAAGTCCGCCACGCCGAAGCGGTCGGCGACAAAATCCCACTGCGTGCACCAGCTGCCGTGGCGATCGACCACGCGATTGAAAGCGAAATCCTGCATCATTACACCGTTGCGCTCATCAGGTGCGCCATCTCATCTTTCACCGACTGTACCTGCGGCCCCATCACCACTTGCAGATTGGTGGCATTGACATGGACCACGCCAATCGCGCCGTTGGCTTTCAGTGTCGCATCATCCACCTTGCTCATATCGACCACGGTAATACGCAGACGCGTCAGGCAGTTATCCAGCGAAGCGATGTTTTCAACGCCGCCCAGTGCCGACAGAATTGCTGGCGTATTAAAGCCTGATTTCCCCACGCTGGCACGGCTGACCTGCTGAGCCACGCTGTTGGTCTCGATTTCGCGGCCCGGTGTTTTGATATTGAAGTGACTGATAGCAAAGCGGAAGATGGCGTAATAGCCCACGAACCACACTGCAGCAATCACCGGCACCCAGTACCATTTGGTCGAGAGGCCGTGCAGTACGCCGAACACGAAGAAGTCGATGACGTTGCCGTCGGTGTTACCGATGGTCACGCCAAGCATCGCCATCACGGTAAAGCCTAAACCGGTCAACAGCGCGTGGATGAGATACAGCACCGGCGCGACGAACAGGAACAGGAACTCCAGCGGTTCAGTGGTGCCGCCTACTACGCAGGCCACCACACCAGAAATCAGCAGCCCTTTAATTTTATGACGATTTTCCGGACGGGCGCAGTGATACATGGCTAAAGCCGCACCGGGCAAACCACCGAGGAAGGCCGGCATTTTACCCTGCGACAGGAAACGCGTGGCGCTCTCGGCAAAGCCGTGCGTATCCGCACAGGCCAGCTGCGCCTGGAAAATGGTTAACGCGCCGCTGACGCTTTTCCCGCACACATCCAGCGTGCCGCCGGCATCGGTGAAGCGAATGATCGCCACCAGAATGTGCTGTAAACCAAACGGCAGCAGCAAACGTTCACCGGTACCGAAAATCATCGGGCCAAATTCACCGGCACTGTTGATTACCCAGCCAAGACCGGTAATCGCGCGGGCGAAGAAAGGCCAAATCAGCGGCACCACTAAGCCCAGCACGCCCATTGCCATTGCCGTGACGATCGGCACAAAACGCGTACCGCCGAAGAAGGCCAGCGCATCCGGTAGGCGAATGTTGTGGAAACGCTCGTGCAGCCAGAACACCACGACGCCGACGATCACCGCGCCGAGAATCCCGGTGTCAATCGATTGAATGCCGAGGATGTTTTGCACGTTGTTGGCTTTCAGCACCGCCGCATCGGTGGTCGGCAGAATGCCGTTGATATTGAGCCAGAAGTTGATACTCAGGTTCAGCACCGCATAACCGACAAAACCGGCAAACGCCGCTACGCCTTTATTCTCGCGCGCCATACCGAGTGGAATGGCAATCGCAAACATTACCGGCAGATAGCTGAAAGCAAATGACCCGATTTTCGCCAGCCAGATAAACAGGTATTGCAGGAAAGGCTGATCGAGCAGAGGAATCAGCGTCAGAACGTCGTGGCTGCTGAGCGAACTGCCGATCCCCAGCAAAATGCCGCAAAACGACAGCAGCGCAACGGGCAACATAAAGGTTTTACCCAGACTTTGGAAAAACTCCCAAAGTGACATTTTCGGGCGGGTGGCGGACATAGGATCTCCTGGCAAAAAAGTGAAAGGCTTCAATGTGGTCAAGGATGATAAAACGTTTTACCACTTATTTTTGTGGCTATAATCACAAAGAGTGACTAATTGCAGACTTTATTTTTGATGAAATCAGTGTAACGTTTTATCTCTTTGTTTTTGCTCGTCGGTAACGGAACACTATGTCCCAGCAGAAAACCACTATTCATGATGTGGCATTGGTCGCCGGGGTTTCGGTCTCTACCGTGTCGTTGGTGTTATCAGGAAAAGGGCGCATCTCGCCCGCCACCGCCACACGCGTCAATCAAGCGATTGAGCAGCTTGGCTATGTACGAAATCGCTCTGCATCCATCTTGCGCGGCGGAGAAAGTGGCGTCATCGGCTTGATTGTGCGCGATCTTAGCCAGCCCTTTTATGCCGCAATGACCGCCGGACTCAGCGAAATACTGGAGCAGCAGGGCAAAGTGCTGGTGCTGACACAAAGCGGTCAGCACGGACAGCATCTTAAACGCTGTTTTGACACGCTGGTGGCGCAGGGCGCGGAGGGCATTGTGCTGGGCGGCGCGGTGGCGCAGGCGGAAACGCTGGTACCGTTAGCACAAGAGCAGAACATCGCCTTGGTCTGCGCCGCGCGCGCCAGCAGTTTGGACAATGTCGATTCGTTACGTCCCGACAACAGCCAGGCGGCACGCATCGCCACCGAATATCTGATTCGCCAGGGCCATCAGCGTATCGCCTGGATGGGCGGATTAGGATCGTCACTGACGCGAGCGGAGCGGATTGGCGGCTATTGCGCTACCTTGCTGCAATATGGCTTGCCGTTTCGATCCGACTGGATCATTGAGTGCGACGATCGCCAGCAAAGCGTGTCGGCATTGACGCTGGCATTGCTGCGCCAGCATCCCGGCATCACCGCAATTCTGGCGCATAACGGCAGCACCGCGCTCGGCTGTTACTTCGGGGCGTTACGCTGTGGGCGAACCTTTGGCGAAGGCGCGGTAGACAGTTATTACACCCAGCAGCTGGCGCTGGTGGGCTTCAACGACGATCCGCAGCGCGAATTACACGATCCCACCATGACTTTTGTCAGTAGCGAAGCGCGGGATGTGGGGCGGCGTGCAGCGGAGAGAATGTTGCAGCGGCTGCTGCAGCCAGAGGCGGAAATTCAGAGTTTGATCGTACCGCCGCAATTGATGCGCGGGGAAGCGTAAGGGCGGCCAGGCGGCCGCCTACTAGATATTACTCCGGCATACCTTCGCTGGTTGGCGCACCCAGCATATAGCGTGACAGGAACTGCTCCAGCGTCATCTTGTCGCCATTCATGGTGACCTGACCGTTGCCGTACTGCAGGCTGGTGACGATGTTGTCATCCTGCTGCTGTGTCAGACGGAACATCTGGCCCATCGCGGCTAAGCCTTTCACCTGCTGATCCGCCAGCTTCTGCGCATCATCGCCCTGATATCCCTCCGCCAGACCGACATGACGCATGGTTTCCGTGGCCATCGGCATATTGATGGTCAGTTTACCGTCGAGGTTTTTCAACACGCGATCTACCGCGGCACCCAAACTCTGCGCTTCACCGGTCACGGTGGCCGGATCGTTAAAGCCCAGGTTCAGATTGAAGCTGCTCTCGCCCTTGTCATTTTTCCAACTCAGCGGCGCAATGCTTAAGGTTGGCGAGCCTTTTAACAACGTTGGCAGATTATTACGCAGGATGGTTTGCACGCTGGCCTGATAGCGAATCGGATCTTCCGCTACGCCCGGCTGGCTTAGCAGATCTTGCATCTGGGCGTTGTAGGTGTCGGAGAAGGCTTTCACTGCCTGCGCATCGAATTGCGCGAAGGTCATCGCCAGTTTGGCTTCACCAAATGGCTGCTTCTGCAGGGTGATTTTGTCAACGTTCACGTCCAGCTTGCCGCCAATCTTGCCCTCTTTATTATCAAAGGAAGAGGTGGTTTTCAGCTTCTCCAGCGAGAGACCTTCTTGGCCGTTGATGCTGGCATTCAGCTTATCCAGAGAGATGGATTGATCGCCAACGCGCACGCCTTCCGGGCTGAGATGCGTATCGCCACTGAGTTTCAGGCCATTTAAGGTGAACAGCACCGGCATGTCGACCTGATTTTTACTGGTCACCGCGATGCTGGAGAAGTCGCCGTCCAGGCTAACCTTATCGCCTTTGCTATCGGCGCTGATATTCAGCGAACCGCCGTTGGTCGCCAGACGATCGCCCGTTTGCGCATTGTTGTAATCCACCGCCAGCAGCGTGAGATCGGTATCGGTCGCGCCACTGTAGCCCACGCGCGTATCGGCATTAACCAGCGATTTACCGTTGGTCAATTCAAACAGTTTCTTCACCGCATCGGTGTTTTCCAGTTCGGTATGCACTGATGCCATACTTGGGATCAGGCTGCCACGTTTCAGCTGGGCGAACGGGAAAGGACCGTGATCGATGGTCTCGTTCAGCACGATGCTTTGACCAGGCTTCAACAGCGGATTGTCATTGGTTTGCGAGCTGGCCTGCACCACCAGTTTGGTCTTACTGCTGAACACGCCACGCTGATAATCCTGATAGCTCAGCGTCAAACGGCTATTGGGCGCGTAAGCATTCAGCTGTGCATTGGCATTTTGCAACATCTCATCCATGTGGCTTTCCAGTTGTTTACCGGTAAACCATGAAGCACCAGTCCAAATCACGCCGAGCGCCACAATCACACCTACGGCAACCTTGGTCTTTTTCATCGCTGTGTCGTCCTTATCCTTGCGTCCGCACGCCGCTGGTCGGTGCGCGACGGGTGAAGAAAAACGCCCGCAGGCGTTTTAAATTAATAGTTTGAAAGAATAGCAGTTAATGCTGCAAGCGTCAGCCGGATCAGTCCAGCGTATTAAACACGCGCGCCAGTCGTCCGGTACCTGCTGCGCTCACCGGTGACTCGTCGGCGGCGACAAAACAGGATTCACCCGGCTTCAGCACCAGCTGTTGACCAGACTTCTCAATCACCGCCTGGCCTTCGATACAGAACAGCAGGGCAGCGCTGTTTTGCGCCAGGGCCTGCGGCGCAGCTGAGAGCGCATGGATAGCGAAGGCAAAATCCTCCACTGGAATCGGGAAGTTCAGCGTTTCGCCGTCGCGCTGCGGTTGCGTCAGCAGCGTCGCCGCCGGTTTTGCGTGGAATTTCAGGTTAGCCAGCAGTTCCGGGATATCGATAAACTTCGGCGTCAGACCGGCGCGTAGCACGTTATCGGAGTTCGCCATCACTTCCAGCGCCACGCCTTTTAAATAGGCGTGCGGCGTTTCGGCGAACAGGAACATCGCTTCGCCCGGCTGCAGCGTGATCACATTCAGCAGCAGCGGGGAAAACAGGCCGCTATCATCGGGATAATCGGCGGCAATGGATTTGATGGTTTGCCACGGTTCGCCTTCACGGGAATTGAGCGCCGATTTCAACACGCCAATGGCGCGTGATTTAGCCTCATCTTTCAACGACAGCAGGGTGGCGAACAGTTTTGCCAGATTGGCTTCGTTGGCATTCTCCAGGAAGTGGGCGATTTGCGGATGCGCGCCAGCGACCGGTTCCAGCAGCGAGACAATCTCATGCAGCTCGCGGAAACCGTTCATCGCCTGGAAGGGCGTCAATGCATACACCAGCTCCGGCTTATGATTGGCATCTTTATAGTTACGTTCGGCGGCGCTCAGTGGAATGCCGGCGGCATTTTCTCGCGCAAAGCCCTGCTCAGCGGCGGCTTTACTTGGATGCACCTGAATCGACAGCGGCTGTTCGGCGCACAGCACTTTAAACAGGAACGGCAGCTCGCCAAAACGCTCAGCGACGGCTTTGCCCAGCGTGGCCACTTTATCCGCATCGATCACATCGCGCAGCGAACGCGCTTCACCGTTTACGTCAACGGTGGAAGGACTTTTTGGGTGCGCGCCCATCCACAGCTCGGCCATCGGCAACCCCTGCGGATTTTCGATGCCGTAAAGTTCGGTCAGCGCAGTTTTGCTGCCCCAGGCGTAATTTTGCAGCGAATTGTTCAATTTTTGCATCGTTTACCCTTAATAACCGTAAGTAAATAAGCGTATTAAAGCAGAAAGTGCCATAGAAAATACACGAACAAGTGGAATAAACGCGATAGGCTCGCATAATGTTAAATTCTTGTATGTGACAATCTTGCTCGCTCAACGGCGTCGCGGGAAGGCGTTTAGAGCGGAAACCTCAAAATCTGAGCTAAGGAGACGTAGTCATGGCAGCCAATCGCATTGAAAAAGACTCAATGGGACCGATCGAAGTACCGGCAGATAAGTTGTGGGGCGCACAAACCCAGCGATCGCTGGAACATTTCAAAATCTCAACCGAGAAAATGCCGGTGGCATTGGTGCACGCGCTGGCGCTGACCAAGCGCGCCGCCGCACAGGTTAACCAGGATCTCGGCTTGCTACCGGCCGATCGTGCTCAGGCGATTCTCAAAGCCGCCGACGAAGTGCTGGCTGATAAGCACAGCGACGAATTCCCGCTGGCGATTTGGCAGACCGGCTCCGGCACGCAAACCAACATGAACATGAACGAAGTGCTGGCCAACCGTGCCAGTGAAATTCTCGGCGGCGAACGTGGCATGTCGCGTCTGGTGCATCCGAATGATGACGTGAATAAAAGCCAAAGCTCCAATGATGTGTTCCCCACCGCCATGCACGTGGCCGCGGTCATTGCCGTGCGGGAGCAGCTGATTCCGCAGATTCACGTGTTGAAAAAGACGCTGAGTGAGAAATCCGACGCCTTCAAAGATATCGTCAAGATTGGTCGTACCCATCTGCAGGATGCGACACCGTTAACGCTCGGTCAGGAGATCTCCGGCTGGGTGGCGATGCTGGAACACAATCTTAAGCACATCGAAAACAGCATTCCGCACGTGGCGGAATTGGCGCTGGGCGGTACCGCGGTCGGCACCGGCCTTAACACCCATCCGGAGTACGCGGTGCGCGTGGCACAAGCGCTGGCCGATCTGACCAAACAGCCGTTTGTGACCGCGCCAAACAAATTTGAAGCGCTGGCAACCTGCGATGCACTGGTGCATGCGCACGGCGCGCTGAAAGGCCTGGCGGCCTCGCTGATGAAAATTGCCAATGACGTGCGCTGGCTGGCTTCTGGTCCACGTTGCGGCATTGGTGAACTGGCAATCCCGGAAAACGAGCCAGGCAGCTCGATCATGCCCGGCAAAGTGAACCCGACGCAGTGCGAAGCGCTCACCATGCTGTGTTGCCAGGTGATGGGTAACGATGTGGCGGTGAACATTGGCGGTGCGTCCGGCAACTTTGAGCTCAACGTGTTCCGTCCGATGGTGATCCACAACTTCCTGCAATCGGTGCGCCTGCTGGCCGACGGTATCGACAGCTTCAATCACCACTGCGCGATGGGTATTGAGCCGGTGCGCGAGCGTATCGATCAGCTGCTGAACGAGTCGCTGATGCTGGTTACCGCGCTCAACACCCATATCGGTTACGACAAAGCGGCGGAAATCGCCAAGAAAGCCCATAAAGAGGGCCTGACGCTGAAAGGCTCGGCGCTGAAATTGGGTTATCTCACTGAAGAGCAGTTCGACGAGTGGGTACGTCCGCAGGAGATGGTTGGCAGCATGAAGCAGTAATCTGCCGCTAACTGTTATGAAGGCCGTTCATCTGAACGGCCTTTTTTACGCCAGTCGATCGCTCCACAAATGCAGACGTGGAATGATCAAATGCAGCGGTTCGGCCAGCGGTTTGTGGCGATACGCGACGTTATCTGCATCATAATTCAGTAACTCGCCCAAAATGGGTACCTGGGTCTTATCGCGGCACAGCACCAGCAGCGGAGAAGGGCAGGCAAGCTGTACCTGCTTCTTCTCGCTGGCGCGCCACACGCGGGCAATCGGTTGTACCTTCACCGGACGTTTGATTTTCAGCTTCGCTCCCGCAGGCAGCGCGAGAATCGCTTCCAGCTCTTGCTGCACTTTTTCCGCCCACTGCTCACGCGTCCACGGCGCCTGAGCGCGATTGGCTTTCAGACTGCGCTCCAGCTGCTCAACCACCGCATCACGCGTCACGTTTTTTATGATGTTTTTATTTGCCCAGCCAAAACGCAAACTGTCTGGCGAATTAAGCAGCGTCACGCTGCGGTAGGCGTTTAGGGTGATTAAGCCGCGCAGATGCTGGTGGACAAACTCAAAGCGCGCCTCGCTCGGCAAGCCCGACTCCACGGTAATGAGCTGTTCCAGCCGCTGCTTCAACGTGTTGATCTCGGCCACCTGCTGCGTGATTTGCGCATGCATTTCCCCCTCGGCCTGGATGCAGATCGCGCCCGGCAATCGCACCGCGGCTTTAGTGCTGAGCTTTTCCGATTGATGCTGCATAAACAGGCGGCAGTAGTGCGCCAATGCCATTTCGCGCGCGGTTTTACCGAGATGCTGCGTTACCGCGATGCGTTCAATTTCATCGTGCTCACGCCCTTTTTCAATTTCCGGCAGGCTGAAAACCCGTGCAATCAGCAGCGGTTGCAGTTCAATCTGCTGACGTAAGGCACTCAACGCCGCTTCCAGCGCGTTCACGCATTCATGTAGATCGGCAACCAAATCATAGCGGGCCATAAAATGCCTCCATAGTTACAACATACTTTTTAGTGTACTGGCTCGGGTGCTAATCTGCCAGCACAGCGCAAGGATTTCGCTAAGCAGGGGAAGAGGGGATTTTTCCTGCTGGATTAACGTGTTATAACAATGCTTTGCCTGCTAACGGAAAATTGTCGTGCAGCCTCTGCCAAAGCCACCTGTTCCCGCCATTATTACGCTTGGATTAGTGCAAATCCTCTCATGGGGCGGATCGTTCTATTTAATGGCGGTGATGGCCAATCCGATCGTAGCGGAAACCGGCTGGTCGCAGCAGTGGGTGTATGGCGCGCTGTCGCTCGGTATGTTGATTTCGGGTTTGCTGGCTCCGCTAAGCGGCCGACTGATTTCCCGCTCTTATGGTCGCGTATTGCTGGCAGCGAGCGGGGCGGTGATGGCGATTGGTCTGGTGATCATGGGCCTCAGCCATCATCTGCTGCTGTTTCTGTTTGCCTGGCTGATTATCGGCATTGGCATGGCGATGGGCTTATACGATGCGCTATTCGCCACGCTCGGCACACTGTACGGCGGGCAGGCGCGCGGCGCGATTACCGGCATCACGCTGATCTCCGGTTTTTGTACCACCCTGGTTTGGCCGGGCACCGCGCTGCTGATCCACTGGCTGGAGTGGCGCGGCGCCTGTTTTGCCATCGCCGGAGTATTGTGTCTTTCCGTCTTGCCCGCCTACCTTTACGCACTGCCTGCGCCCGCAGCGAAAACCGTTACCAGCAAGCCGACATCAGCCGCGCACGGCGATGCACTTGCCCCGGCGCTGTTCTGGTTGCTGTGCAGTATTTTCACCCTTGCATCGGTGATCATGACGGCGATTTCGGTGCAACTGATTACCTTGCTGCAAGCCAGCGGGCATACGCTGGCGTCGGCTTTAGCGATCAGCGCCATTCTTGGTCCCTGTCAGGTGGGCTCGCGCATTGTCGACATCGCCTTTAAGCGCGGACATCCCATCTGGACCACTTTCTTCTCGGTGGGATTGGTGGCGCTGGGCCTGCTGCTGCTGGCGTGTTATCCGCAGTTTGCCGTGCTGAGCATGGTGCTGTACGGCGCCGGAAATGGGCTGCGGGCGATAGTGCGGGGAACTTTACCGCTGGTAATGGTCAAACCAGAGGCTTACGCGATTGTGGTTGGGCGCATGGCGCGTCCCGCGTTGATTGGCCAGGCATTAACGCCGCTGGTTGGCGGCTATGTCTTTGAGCACCTCGGCGCCAATGCCACGCTGTGGCTATTGTGTCTGTTGGCGTTTATCAACGTGCTGCTGGTGATGGTGTTGAAGCAGAAATTGCCACACGCCAGCCCACAGTCGGAAAGGGGAGCGATAAATTAAGCAGCCTGTGCGCTTCTACCCGCTTAAATGGGGAATACGTGCCTGTATCACGGGCGCTGGCTTCTAAAAAGCAACAGTGTTTGTTATATTTATTGCTCATTGATTACTCACTGTCGCGGCATAAAAACAACAAGATAACCGCAACTCAGGATATTGAAATGCTTGATTACCGCTTCCCGACAGCTTTGCAGATGGTTTTGAGCGTAGCGATGGCGGAGCAACTGGGCAAACGCTCGACCAGTGCCATATTGGCGTATGGTCTTGAAGCGAACCCCAGTTTCATTCGAAAACTCATGGTTCCGCTCACGCGCGACGGCATCATCGTCTCGACGCTTGGCCGCACCGGCTCAATTCACCTGGGTCGTCCGGCTGCTGAGATCACGCTGCGCGACATCTACACTTCGGTGATTGAAGATAAAAAGCTCTGGGCCTCGCGTCCGGATGTCGCTCCGCGTTGTCTGGTCAGTGCTAACCTGTGTTGGTACTTTAAATCGATTGCGGAAGAGGCTGAAGAAGCGTCGCTGAAGGTGCTGGAAACCCGCACCGTGGCAGATGCGCTGGCCGAACTGAAGCATAACGACACCAGCAACTGCGAAGAGCTGCCCGATGTCGAACTCGCCGATCTGTGTAAGAAAGGCCGCTAAAACCGCACCCATCCCGTAGGGTCGCCATTCATGGTGTAATGCCGATCAGTTAAGCGCTGAGCGACTTTCGTTCGCCATCGGCTG
>NZ_AKIU01000095.1:0-8790 GCF_000282675.1 Pantoea sp. GM01
CCCCCGCCGTTGCGGCGGCGGCGATCGCCATTCTTTTCCTCTTCACCTTTAAATACCGGGATGAAGCGGCTTGATTAACTGGAGGTGTACGTGAAAACGTTAAAAGGACCGGGTATTTTTCTGTCGCAGTTTATCGGACAACATGCGCCGTTTAATTCGCTGGAAGGTCTGGCGCAATGGGCGTCGGCACTGGGTTACAAGGCTTTGCAGATCCCCTGCAATCATCCGGCGATTTTTGACCTGGATCGGGCGGCAACCAGCCAGACCTATTGCGATGAGGTCAGCGGATTGCTGGCAACCTACGATCTTCAGGTGAGTGAGTTATCAACCCATCTTGAAGGGCAGCTGATTGCCGTGCATCCGGCGCATGACGTGGCCTTCGACGGCTTCGCGCCGGCGCAGGTGCGCGGCAATAACGCCAGGCGCACGGCATGGGCGATTGAGACGGTGAAAAAGGCGGCGGCGGCATCAGCGAAACTGGGGCTGCGCGCGCACGCGACCTTTTCGGGTTCGCTTGCCTGGCCCTATCTCTATCCGTGGCCGCCACACAATCCGGCGCTGCTGGAAGAGGCGTTCGCCGAGCTGGCGCGCCGCTGGCTGCCGGTGCTGGACGAGTTTGATCGTCACGGCGTTGACGTCTGTTATGAACTCCATCCGGGCGAAGATCTGCACGATGGCGTGACCTTTGAACGTTTTCTTGCTGGCGTGAATCATCATCCACGCTGCAACATTCTGTTCGATCCCAGCCATCTGCTGCTGCAGCACATTGATTATCTGCAGTTTATTGATATCTACCATCAGCGCATCAAAGCATTCCACGTAAAAGACGCCGAGTACCTGACTAACGGGCGCAGCGGCGTGTACGGCGGCTATCAGCGCTGGATCGATCGCGCCGGGCGCTTCCGTTCCCTGGGCGATGGCCAGGTCGATTTCAAAGGGATCTTCAGCAAGCTGGCGCAGTACGACTATGACGGCTGGGCGGTGCTGGAGTGGGAGTGCTGCTTAAAAGAGAGCGAAACCGGCGCGCGTGAAGGCGCCGAATTTATTCAGCGCCACATTATACCGGTGGCCGACCGCGCCTTTGATGATTTTGCCGCGCAGGGCGACCAGCAGGCGAGCGTGCGGGCACAGCTGGGTCTGGAACAGGGGAGTGTTAAATGATCAACGTAGGCATTATCGGCACCGGCTTTATTGGCCCCGCGCATATTGAAGCGCTGCGCCGCCTCGGCAACATCAACGTGGTGGCGATATGCGATGCCAGCCAGCGTGGCGCTGCCGCGCGTGCGGCAGAACTCAATGTGCCGCACGCCTACAGTGACGTGGCGACGTTTTTACAGCATGAAGGGTTGCACGCGGTACATAACTGCACACCGAACCATCTGCACGCCGCGATCAACCGGCAGATCATTGGCGCCGGTAAGCATGTGTTCTCGGAAAAGCCGCTGTGCATGACCATGGATGAAGCGCAGGAACTGGTAGAACTGGCCGAAAAGGCGGGCGTGGTACACGGCGTCAGCTTTGTCTACCGCCAGTTTGCCATGGTGCAGCAGGCGGCGAGCATGGTGCGTTACCAACAGCTGGGGCGACTGTTCTCAGCGCAGGGCAGCTATCTGCAGGACTGGATGCTGGAAGAGACCGACTACAACTGGCGGGTGGATGCGGAGAAGGGTGGTGCATCCCGCGCGGTGGCGGATATTGGTTCGCACTGGTGCGATACCATCCAGTTCGTCACCGGACGCAAAATTGTTGAGGTGATGGCCGACTTATCGATTGTCTGGCCGACGCGCAAGGCCAGCCTTGCCGGTGCTGCCACCTTCGGCGCGCAGAGTGACGAAACGCAATATGAATCGCGCCCGGTGACCACCGAGGACATGGGCTTTGTGCTGTTCCGGTTTGACGACGGTAGCAAAGGCAGTTTCAGCGTGTCGCAGGTGTCCGCCGGGCGTAAAAATCGCCTTAGCCTGGAAGTTAACGGCAGCCTGGGCGCGCTGGCCTGGGATCAGGAAACGCCGCAGCAGCTGTGGCTGGGACATCGCCATAAGGCTAACCAGCTGTTGTCGGACGATCCCGCGCTGATGAATCCGGATGTGGCGGGCCGGGCGCGTTTTCCCGGCGGACACATTGAAGGCTGGCCGGATGCGTTCCGCGCGATGATGCAGCAGTTTTATCAGGCGGTGGAGCAGGGCAAACCGCCCGCAACCCAGGCGGCTGGGTTTGCCACCTTCCACGATGGGGCGCAAGTGATGGCGATTGTTGATGCCATTGTGCAGAGCCATCAGCAGCAGCGCTGGGTGCGCGTCAGCGCCTGACGTTTAGCCCGAACGGCAGCGTGCTGGTCGGGCTAACTTATTGTTCACGCAGATTTATGGTAGCCTGCGTGTCATCTGATTTCGTATGAGTTGCTGCCATGTCCATTCAAAAAATCGCTCGTCTGGCGGGCGTTTCCGTCGCCACGGTGTCACGCGTGTTGAATAACAGCGACACGGTTAAAGACAAAAATCGCGAGAAAGTGCTGCAGGCGATTAAAGAGAGCAACTACCAACCCAATCTGCTGGCGCGCCAACTGCGTACTGCTCGCAGCTCGATGATTCTGGTGATGGTCTCCGACATCTCGAACCCGTTTTGTGCCGAGGTGGTGAAAGGTATCGAAGAAGAGGCGGAGAAGAACGGCTACCGCATTCTGCTGTGCAACTCCGGCTCGGATATCGAGCGCTCGCGTTCCAGCCTGCAACTGCTCTCCGGCAAAATGGTCGATGGCATCATCACCATGGACGCCTTCAGTAAATTACCGGAATTGAGTCATCTAATAGCCAGCACGCCGTGGGTGCAGTGCGCCGAATATGCCGATGCCGGAGAGATCTCCTGCGTGGGCATTAACGACAGCGATGCGTCGCAGGAGGTGGTGCGCTATCTGGCGGATAAAGGGCGAAAACGTATTGCGTTGATCAATCACGATCTCAGCTATAAATATGCCCGCCTGCGCCAGCAGGGATATCTGCAACAGCTGGAACTGCATCAGCTGGCGTGGCAGGCAATCGGTTATGCCAGCGAGCTGAGCTTCAACGCCGGTAAACACGCCATGATGGCACTGCTAGCCGGTGAGGAACGCCCGGATGCGGTGTTTGCGGTGTCAGACACGCTGGCGGCTGGGGCGATGGCGGCGATTCAGGCGGCAGGACTCAGCGTGCCTGAGGATATTGCCGTGGCTGGTTTCGACGGTACCGAACTGGCCGAGATGGTCACGCCGCCGCTGACCACGCTGGCGCAGCCTTCACGCGACATTGGCCGCCAGGCCTGCAGGTTGGTGCTGCACAAAATTGACCAACCACATTCCGCACCGGAACGGGTGATTATGCAGGGGCACCTGATTGAGCGTGCCAGTGCCTAAAACAGCTTAGTGCGGCAGCGTTTGCAGCGCTGTGCGCAGGTTGCGCAGCGAGGTGGTGATTATGCTCCACGCATCCTTGGGTTTGTCATGTTCGATGATGAACCATTTCACCCCGCTAGCCTTTGCCGCAGGCAGAATTGCTGACCAGTCCAGCAGACCTTCACCCAGTGGCGCGAAGTTCATTTCATCATCACGGATACCGATCGAGGCATTGTCCTTGGCGTGGATGGCGTAGATCCGGCCCGGATATGCCCGCAGAAAACGCACCGGATCCTGACCACCGCGCGATACCCAGGCGGCATCCATCTCCAGCTTCAGGTTGTCACGCGAGGTGTGATTCAGGATGATTTCCAGCGCGGTTATGCCAGCATACTTTTTCATCTCAAAGTTGTGATTATGATAGCCCAACTGTATGCCGTCGTGGCGCAATCTGGCGCCCATTGCGTCCAGGCGCTGGGCGTAATCTATCCAGCCTTGTGTGCTATCTGGGCGATCTTCCGGTTCAATCCACGGCACGATGATGGTGCGGTTGCCGACCGATTTATTAAAGGCAACGGTCTGCGCATAATCATTTTCCAGGGCAGCGAGCTGAACGTGCGATGACGTGACGGTGAGGTGATTTTCCTCCAGCAAGGCGCTGAGTTGTTTAGCGCTCAGGTCATGGGTGCCGACGATTTCGACATGTTTAAAGCCAGCTTCATGCGCCATCGCAAACTGCTTCTCGGCCGGGCCAACGTTGCGCAGGGTATACATCTGCAGGGCAATTTCGTTATCCACCTCAGCGGCCGCTGCAGAAAACGAGCAGAGCGCAGCAGACGCCACCAGGCAACTACTGATGAGTAATCGGGCTAACATAGTCTCTCCATAAAGTTAAAAGTAATCGATTACAAAGCTACAATAGAAAGTAATCGATTACTTTTAAATCGTCCTGAGTTTTTGCAAAAATGTGATGGAGTTCAAATCAGCCTGATTGTGACGACATGGCGTTGTGAAAGAGTGTAACTGATTCAATTTTAACGATTGATAAGGGAGAGAATTCGCAGAACGGGATGGCTTAAGCACGCCCAGCTTCAACGTTTTTGAAGAGAATAGGCAAAAAAAAGTCTGAACGTAAGTTCAGACTCTTCTTTAGAATGTGGCAGTGAAAGGGGCCGCCTGATTCAAATCTTTTCCATTCCTAACCTGTCCAATAATTCTCACTATAACAGTGGGTTATCCATAAATCCGTCCAAATCTGTTTCAGGCCATCCAGTAGAAATGCATTATAAATGGCATACTGGATGGCATACCAGCTTGAGCAGGAAGCAATCAAAATGGCATTACTCACAGACACTAAAGCCAGGCATATTAAGCCTGACGATAAACCGTTGCCGCATGGCGGCGTCACCGGTCTGACACTCCACGCATCTTCAACCAAAGGGCATGGCAAATGGGTGTTACGTTACGTTAGCCCAGTTACCAATAAACGCCGTAAAGCAGGGTTGGGCACTTATCCAGAGACCAGCATTGCTGAGGCAGCGAAAGTGGCTCAATCCATGCGTGAACAACTGGCGGCTGGTATTGATCCGCTTGAGTTGAAGAGGATTGCGGCGGAAAAAGTCAACATTCCTACTTTTGAAGAAGCAGCCCGGAAAGTGCATCAGGAGCAACTCTCAGGTTGGCGTAATAAAAAGCATGAAAAGCAATGACTATCATCCCTGGAGCGCTACGTGTTTCCACGAGTAGGTAGTGTCTCAATAGAGAACATCACTCCGGCTGCTGCGCCCAATTTGGCTGACGCTAGCTGAGACCGCCAGCAGGGTAAGACAGCGCATCCATGCGGTGATGCAATGGGCTTGGGCTCATGGTCACTGTACTGCTAACCCGGTGGATGTTGTTGACCATCTTCTGCCAAAGCAAAGTGTGCGCACTGAACATCATCCAGCAATGCCATGGAAATTGATTCCCGGCTTTATTGCACAGCATGTGCAGACCGATGAACGCTTCAATGTGACCAGAGCGTTATTGCTGATCGTAATTTTGACAGCGTGCCGATCTGGTGAAGCAAGGTTTATGCGATGGGAGGAGATCGACTTCAAAAAGAAAGTCTGGACAGTACCGGCGGATCGAATGAAAGCTGGAGTGCTGCATCGTGTGCCTTTGTCTGATCAAGCTATTGCGATCCTGGAAGGTTTGAAAGGATTGCATGATGAACTGGTATTTCCATCGCCGCGTAAGCAGGTTCGATTCATCCACTCGATAATTGGAGGGCCAGAACTCATTGAATACTACTACCAACGCATACCACTCAGATGATGCCGGTCAGGTGGAATAATCAGAGCACCCCTTTTTTGAACTGGATGAATTTGATGAATTTAAAAGGGATGATTTCTGCCTGATCAGGGATGATCTGGCACTGTCTAATTATGGCCGCTGCAATTTCTTTTTCCATTTGAGCCTCGCCTTACTGACGGATGCTGGTGTTCTGTCTGGAAATAAACTTCTAATTTCAGCCGGAGTTTTATCCAGATTTTTCAGTAGCAGAGAGGTTTCATCCTCGCTCCACTTACGGGCTGGTGTTAATCCTTCAACTTTGATCCCCATATCGGAGGCTTTAATTCTCACCGCTTCAGCCGTGCGGCCAATCATTTTTCCCACTTTGGTTCCAAGGACCGGATAGTACTCAACAAGAATCAGGCATTCTTCTTCGCTCCAGTTGCGAGCGCTGGATATTCCTAAAGTGATAGCTTTGTGGAAAATGGTTTTTCGTGATCTTCCCGGTAGCAGTTGCATAACTGAGCTGATCCCATCACCACGTGCATAGTTGATGCGCAGGATTTCCATTTCTTCATCAGTCCAAAGTTCGCGGGGACCCTTGCTGCAGCCCATTGAAGAGGCCTGACTTCGGACTGCATTTGCCGATCTGCCCAGCTTCAATGCGACGCTCGCTGCACCATCTTTCTGATAATTTTTCTCAACATAGCGTAATTCCTGCAGCGTCCAGCGGGAGCAATGGTTGCGACACTTCGGTTTCACAAAATCACCCTTCGTTAACAATTAGCGCCATTGTATTATTGATTCCTGTAAAAGTATCTTTCGTGATGAGTGGCCCCAAAATCTAAAAATATTTTTGGGAATAATCCTAGGTGTTTTTATAGTGCTCATCAGTCACTTAATCCAATACTTAAGAAATTTCCTATATAAATCAGATCACAAAGATCACTTCGCCTAGTTGCCTTCCAAAAATACCAGCTATATATTCGCGCGGTAACACACAGGGAAAGTGTGCCTACGCGTGCTTTCCGCGCCATTTTTACAAGGAGTAAACATGAGCAACTCTTACCAGAATGAAATCCCTAAGGCACGTATTAATTTGAAGCTTGACCTGCACACGGGTTCAGCCGCTAAGAAGACCGAGTTGCCGCTTAAGCTGCTGGTGACCGGCGATTTCAGCAACGGCGCCGAAGATCGCCCGCTGTCTGAACGCGAAAAAATCAACGTCAACAAAAACAACTTCAACAGCGTGCTGGCCGATATCGCGCCGGCCGTCTCCTTTGCCGTGCCAAATACGCTGGCCGGCGACGGCAGCGAAGAGAGCGTGGCGCTTAACTTCCGCGACATGAAGGACTTCGAGCCGGAGCAGGTTGCGCGCCAAATCCCCCAGCTGCGCGCCATGCTGGCGATGCGCAATCTGCTGCGCGACCTCAAATCCAACCTGCTGGATAACGTCACCTTCCGCAAGGAGCTGGAAGTTATCCTGAAAGATCCCGCCCTCAGCGACGAACTGCGCAGCGAACTGTCTGCGTTAGCCACCGATCAAGCCTAAACATCCCCGTAACGGACTATTGAGAGAGAATGCTGATGTCAGTTCAGAATGAAACCCATGCCAATGGCGCAACCACCGTGTTGGATCGCCCTGCTGCGGGCGGCGTCTATGCGTCGCTGTTTGAAAAAATTAACCTCAATCCGGTGTCAGAATTGAGTGACCTGAATGTCTGGCAGGACAACCAGGCGATGTCGGATGCCACCGCCGACGAGCGTGTCACCGCAGCGATGCAGGTGTTCCTGACGCGTCTGAAAATCAGCGGCGCGAAAGTGGAAAAGCTGGATAAAAACCTGCTGGATCATCACATCGCCGAGCTGGATCGCCAGATCAGTCGCCAACTGGACGCGGTGATGCATCACGATGAATTCCAGAAGGTGGAATCGGCGTGGCGCGGCCTGAAGTCGCTGGTGGATAAAACTGACTTCCGCCAGAACGTGAAAATCGAAGTGCTGGACGTGTCGAAAGACGATTTGCGTCAGGACTTTGAAGACGCGCCGGAAATTATCCAGAGCGGCCTTTACCTGCAAACTTATGTTGCGGAATACGACACGCCGGGCGGTGAGCCGATTGGTGCGGTGATTTCTGCCTACGAGTTTGATGCTTCCGCGCAGGACGTGGCGCTGCTGCGTAACCTGTCGAAAGTGGCTGCTTCGGCGCACATGCCGTTTATCGGTTCGGTTGGCCCGCAGTTCTTCCTGAAAGATTCGATGGAAGAGGTGGCGGCGATCAAAGACATCGGCAACTACTTTGACCGCGCTGAATACATCAAGTGGAAATCATTCCGCGACCCGACGACTCACGCTACATCGGCCTGACCATGCCGCGCGTGCTTGGTCGTCTGCCGTACGGCCCGGACACCGTGCCGGTGCGCAGCTTCAACTACGTTGAAGAGGTGAAAGGACCGGACCACGACAAATATCTGTGGACCAACGCCTCATTCGCTTTTGCTGCCAACATGGTGCAGAGCTTCATCAGCAACGGCTGGTGCGTGCAAATTCGCGGCCCGCAAGCGGGCGGTGCGGTGCAAGATCTGCCGATCCATCTCTACGATCTCGGCACCGGCAACCAGGTGAAAATCCCGTCTGAGGTGATGATCCCGGAAACCCGCGAGTTTGAGTTCGCCAACCTCGGCTTCATCCCGCTTTCTTACTATAAGAACCGCGATTACGCCTGCTTCTTCTCGGCTAATTCCACGCAGAAACCGGCAATCTACGACACCGCCGATGCCACCGCTAACAGCCGCATCAACGCGCGTCTGCCGTATATCTTCCTGCTGTCACGCATCGCGCACTACCTGAAGCTGATCCAGCGCGAAAACATCGGCACCACCAAGGATCGCCGCCTGCTGGAGCTGGAGCTGAATACCTGGGTGCGCACGCTGGTGACCGAGATGACCGATCCCGGCGACGAGCTGCAGTCTTCACATCCGCTACGCGATGCCAAAGTGCTGGTGGAAGATATCGAAGACAACCCGGGCTTCTTCCGCGTCAAGCTGTTCGCCATTCCGCACTTCCAGGTGGAAGGCATGGACGTGAACCTGTCGCTGGTGTCGCAGATGCCAAAAGCTAAAGCGTAAGGCGGAACTCAGGGATGAAAA
>NZ_AKIU01000096.1:0-47264 GCF_000282675.1 Pantoea sp. GM01
CGGGGGAGCCGCTGGTTAACGCTACTGCCGCTTGGCAGCGCTACCGCGCGTTCGGCGGGCATGGCGCTCACCACCTCACGCCTAAGTTTGCTGCTGCTGGCGGCAGCGCTGACCGCCACGGCAACCTTAACCATCGGGCCGCTGAGTTTTGTCGGACTAATGGCGCCGCATATTGTGCGCATGCTCGGTTTCCGCCGTGCATTACCGCAGGTGTTGATGGCCGGCTTATTGGGTGGGGGATTGATGATCTTCGCTGACTGGTGCGGCAGAATGCTGGCGTTTCCGGATCAGATTCCAGCTGGCCTGATGGCCACCTTCTTCGGTGCACCGTACTTTATCTGGTTACTGCGGCGGGCATAGCAAAAGGGCGCCAGTTGGCGCCCTTGTCATTTACAGCTGCGCGAAGCTGCGGCGTGCAGCATCGATGGTGCGTTGGATATCTTCCTGACTGTGCGCCAGCGACATAAAGCCTGCTTCGAAGGCGGAAGGCGCGAGATAAACGCCTTCTTCCAGCATCAGGTGGAAGAAGCGCTTAAAGCGCTCTACGTCACACTGCGTCACGTCCTGATAGCAGGTCACTTCAGCAGCATCGGTGAAGAAAATACCGAACATGCCGCCAACGTGGTTAATCACCAACGGAATGTTCTCTGCCTTTGCGGCGGCCAGCAAACCTTTTGCCAACTGCGTGGTTAAGTCGGTCAAGGTGCTGTGCGTACCCGGCTGCGCAATCTGCGTCAGACAAGCAAAGCCGGCGGCCATGGCAATCGGGTTACCGGACAGCGTACCTGCCTGATAAACCGGGCCGGTCGGTGCCAGCGCATCCATCACATCACGACGACCGCCAAAGGCGCCAACAGGCATGCCGCCGCCGATGATTTTACCGAGGCAGGTCAGGTCTGGCGTTACGTCGTAATAGGCTTGAGCACCGCCCAGCGCCACGCGGAAACCGGTCATCACTTCGTCGATGATCAGCAGCGCGCCAAATTCGTCACACAGCGCGCGCAGGCCTGGCAGGAAGTCCGGCTGCGGTGGAATACAGTTCATGTTGCCCGCTACCGGCTCAACGATGATGCAGGCAATATCCTCTGGATATTGCTCGAAAGCAGCACGCACCGTGCTCAAATCGTTGTAGGTGCAGGTCAGCGTGTGTTTGGCGAAATCGGCCGGTACGCCCGGCGAGTTTGGCTGGCCGAGCGTCAGCGCGCCGGAACCGGCTTTCACCAGCAGGCAGTCGGCGTGACCATGGTAGCAGCCTTCAAACTTGATGATTTTGTCGCGATGGGTGAAGCCGCGCGCCAGGCGAATGGCGCTCATGGTGGCTTCGGTGCCGGAGTTCACCATGCGCACCATGTCCATGCTTGGCACCAGCTCGCACACCAGCTCGGCCATTTTCACTTCCATCTCGGTGGGAGCGCCGAAGCTCAGACCGCGTGCGGCGGCTTCAATCACCGCATTACGGATAGTGGCATTGTTATGACCGAGCACCATCGGGCCCCACGAACCGACATAATCGATATAACCTTTGCCGTCGGCGTCGTACAGATACGCACCGTCAGCGCGTTCGATGAACAGCGGCACACCGCCTACACCGGTAAAAGCACGTACCGGGGAGTTCACACCGCCAGGAATCAGGCGTTGCGCTGCGGTATACAGGTTTTCTGACTTACTCATGGTTCTGCTCCTGCTGTTCGGGAAAAAATCTGGCGCCATTCTACGGGAAGAACGGCTTGCGCTAAAGTTTAGGGTATATACTTTCATGCGCATGCGGCGGCACACACTGCCAAGCTTGATACTTGATTGCACTGCACGGCTGGCAGATAATAGCGAAATTAAGGTCGTTTTCTGACCTCGACGTTTACCCGGAGTAAAAGATGAGTGACGACTTAGCAGCGCTGCCTTTGCAATTCACTGATGCAGCAGCAAAAAAAGTGAAAAACCTGATTTCTGATGAAGAGAATCCGGAGCTGAAACTGCGCGTTTATATCACCGGCGGTGGTTGCAGCGGTTTCCAATACGGCTTCACGTTTGACGATCAAATGAATGACGGCGACATGACCATCGAAAAACAGGGTGTGGCGCTGGTGGTTGATCCAATGAGCCTGCAATATCTGGTGGGCGGTTCGGTGGATTACACTGAAGGTCTGGAAGGTTCACGTTTTATCGTAACTAACCCCAATGCCAAAACCACCTGCGGTTGCGGTTCTTCCTTCAGCATCTAATGCTGCTTCTGGCTGCCGTTCTGGTAGCCAGATTCCTACCACTCAATAGTCACTAAGCGCGCCGATTCGCGGCGTTGTGCATCGCGTTTTAGTACCCTTTCGGTAATACGTGGTTGCGCGCTAAAGTGGCGTCCGCAGTCAATGCTCGGCAGAGTATGTTCATTCTGGCGCGAAATATCGCAACGTGAGAATAACGTCAAGGTGACGGCAATAGAGCCGGTTGAGGTAGCCGCATTCAATGGCGCAGCGATCACGAGCCCTATGGCCAGCAGCAGAGCTCTGGTCATGAATAGTTCCTGGTGAAGACAAAATTGCGCTAAGCGCTAAAATGGGCACAGAGCATACGTGGCCGCTGCGCCTTGTATTATGATCAACGACAATTTCTGCCGGATCTTTAATCTTTTTTGGTGTTATTTTTCGCCGGATGTAAATTCGCACACAGCTGTTTCGCTGCCAGTAGCATGCGTGGGCCGGGGCGGCTCAGCCAGTCGTCATTGATGGCGATCACCGGCACAGTAAGCTGCGGCTGCCAGAATTTGGCGATGCTGATGGCCTGCGTCGCGTCACCGCCGATCACAATCGCCTGCGGATGGCGCATCAGCACCTGCTCACGACTTACCTGCGGCCAGCTAACGGCGCTATCAGCGAAAATATTCCTTCCGCCACACAACTCAATTACCTGATTCTGCATGGTGTTGCGCGCAGCGGTAAACAGCGGCTGCTGGCCAAACTGCAAAAACAGCGCTATCGGCGCGCCGTGTTGATATTGTTGCCGCAGCGCCACCTCCTGTGCCCGTAATGTCTGGGCGGCATCAATGGCCTGCTGCGGCTGCGGACTCCACTGCTGTAATCCGGCCAGCGCATCAATCATTTGATCGAGGGTTTGCGGATCAATCCACTCAACTTTTAGGCCGAAACGCTGCAACTGTTCGATTTGCCGTTGCGGATTACCGCCACGCCACGCCAGCACCACATCCGGCTTGAGTTGCAGAATACGTTCAACGTTGATGCCCTGCCAGTTTGCTACCTGCTCCAGCGCTCTGGCTGGCGCCGGATAATCAGAGAAAGCGCTGACCGCGACCGGCGTAATGCCGGCAGCAAAGGCCAACTCGGTTAAATGAGGTGAAAGGGTGATAACGCGTGGTGCGGCGGCGAACAGGCTATTGCACAGCAGCAATAGCCCGAGCAGAAGATGTTTAGCCACGCGCCAGCTGCGCCAGCAGGTTTTCTACCATCAGCGAAGATTGTTTTGCCGCAACGCTGAGGAACTCATCGAAGCTGAGATGAGACTCTTGATCGGCAACGTCAGAAATAGCGCGTACCACCACGAATGGCACGTTAAATTGATGGCAAACATGGCCAATCGCCGTGGCTTCCATCTCTACCGCAATCGCCTGGGGGAAGGTGCTACGGATGCGCGCCAATGGCTCGGCACCGTTGATAAACGCATCGCCGCTCACCACTAAACCGCGCACTGCGTTGAGATCGAGTTGCTTAATAACCTGCTCGGCGGCCGCAATCAGTTTGTCATCTGCAGCGAAGGCAGCAGGGCAACCGGCCATTTGGCCTGGTTCATAGCCGAAGGCGGTAACATCCGCATCGTGATAACGCACTTCTTCTGATACCACGATATCGCCCACTTTCAGCGTTGATGCTAATCCGCCCGCAGAACCGGTATTGATCACCACATCGGGTTTGCACAGTTCAAGCAGCAGCGTGGTACCCAGCGCGGCAGCGACTTTGCCAATGCCTGATTTCAGCAGCGCCACTTCAACACCGTTTAGCGTGCCGGTGTAAATTTCGCAGCCAGCCAGCGTAAGTGTCTGGCGGTTTTCAATTTTGTCACGCAGCAGGGTAACTTCCTGCTCCATCGCGCCAATAATGCCTACTTTCATAAGAATCTCGCTAATTTAATGGATGTAACCCGCAAAAGTGAGGCATAGTCTAACATGGCTGATTGAGGAAGAATTCACGAAAAAATAAGGGGTAATTATGGCGACGATCAATTTCAGGAAGAAGATCAGTTTCACCCGCCCTTATACCAGCCGCAAAGATCCCGAAGGGGAATACTATATTACCCGCCATTTTGAGAGCGATCGTGGACGCATTATTAACTCCGCTGCCATTCGCCGTCTGCAACAGAAAACTCAGGTATTCCCGCTGGAACGCAATGCCGCAGTGCGTTCGCGTCTGACGCATTCACTGGAAGTGCAGCAAACCGGGCGTTATATCACTAAAGAAATTCTGCAAGCGCTGAAAACGCAGGGCGGCGGACTGGCCAATTATGGGCTGGATGAGTTTGAAGGTGCGTTTGAAAGCCTGATTGAAATGGCCTGCCTGCTACACGATGTCGGCAATCCGCCTTTTGGTCATTTCGGTGAAGCGGCGATCAATGATTGGTTCGATGATAACCTGCCTGCTGAATTAGTCGATCCGCTGGTAGCGGGGGTTGGCGACGATATTGCACGCTCAGCATTCGACCAATTAAATGCCATGATCCGCCAGGATTTATGCCACTTTGAAGGCAATGCGCAAGCGATTCGCCTGGTGCATACGCTGCTGCAACTTAATCTCAGCTACGCGCAGGTTGCCTGTATTTTGAAATATACCGCACCAGCGTGGTGGCAAGGTGATAAACCGGCTGAGTTTAGCGTGTTAATGAAGAAACCGGGTTTCTACTTATCCGAACGCGAATATGTTGCCGAGTTACGTGACGCGACAAATATTAAAGAGCATCATCGTTTTCCGCTGACCTGGATAATGGAAGCCGCCGATGATATCTCTTATTGCATCGCCGATCTTGATGACGCGGTGGAAAAAGATATCTTCCATGTTGAAACGCTGTATAAGCATTTGCTCGAGGCCTGGGGGACGGTCAAAAACGGTGATGTCTTCAGCCGCACCATCGGTGATGCGTGGAAAGAGGCCAATCAGAAAAAGCGTCGCAGTATCAGCGATCAATTCTTTATGTCGCTGCGGGTTAATGTGCAGAACGTATTAGTTAGCCATGCGGTACGGCGTTTTATCGATAATCTGCCCGCTATTTTCGAAGGCAATTTCAATCATGCATTATTGGAAGATGACGGTGAAGAAGGGCGCTTGCTGAACTTATTTAAGACGGTTGCACGCCAGCAGGTGTTTAATCATCCGGAAGTCGAGCAGCTGGAGTTGCAGGGCTACCGCGTGATTAAAGGGCTGCTGGAGATATATCAATCCTTGCTGTTGCTGGATTATGAGCAATTTACCACGTTAATGAACGATGATTTCCTGGCGAAGCATCCAATTGAAACCCGTCTGTTTCATAAGCTTTCCGGAAAACACCGTAAAGCTTATCAACAACACATGCGTTCATTAATTGTTGAGCATAAATATCAGCGTTTGTTGTGGGAACGTTATTATCGTGCGCGCTTGATTCAGGACTACATTAGTGGAATGACAGACAATTATGCCTGGGATGAATATCGTCGTTTGATGGCGGTGGAATAAGCGCGGATTTGTAAAGACGAAGAACAATTTTTTACCGTTGCCTAAAACTTTATTAGGAACTTCGCGCTAAAAACTTAATCTCATCATCACGACCACAGCAATGGTCTGGCCGTACTTCTTAGAGAGACACAGATAAATGAAAAAAAACACAATTATGCTGGCGTTGGCGCTGAGTTTCGGCGCGGCAATGGGTCCTGTGAGTGCATTCGCAGCGGAGACAGCGTCTTCTTCGAGCCAACAGTTGCCAAGCCTGGCACCGATGCTGGAAAAAGTCATGCCTTCCGTGGTGAGCATCAGCGTTGAAGGCAGTACCACGGTTAAAACCCCGCGCATGCCACAGCAGTTCCAGCAATTCTTTGGTGATAATTCACCGTTCTGCCAGGACGGTTCTCCGTTCCAGAACTCACCGATGTGCCAGAACGGCGGCGGTGAGGGTGGTGGCGCAGAGGGCGGTGCCAACGCGCAGAAACAGCAGTTCCGTGCGCTGGGTTCCGGCGTGGTGATCAATGCAGATAAAGGTTATGTCGTTACCAATAACCACGTGGTGGACAACGCCACCAAAATTCAGGTTCAGCTGAGCGATGGTCGTCGCTACGACGCCAAAGTGATCGGCAAAGATCCGCAATCTGATATCGCGTTGATTCAGCTGCAGGATGCAAAAAACCTTACCGCAATTAAGATTGCCGATTCTGACAACCTGCGCGTCGGTGATTACACCGTGGCGATTGGTAACCCGTATGGTCTTGGCGAAACGGTCACCTCAGGTATCGTTTCCGCGCTGGGTCGAAGCGGCCTGAACGTTGAGAATTATGAAAACTTTATCCAGACCGATGCGGCAATTAACCGCGGTAACTCCGGCGGTGCGCTGGTTAACCTCAACGGTGAGCTGATCGGTATTAACACCGCGATTCTGGCGCCGGACGGCGGCAACATCGGTATCGGCTTTGCTATCCCAAGCTCAATGGTGAAAAACCTGACCGCGCAGATGGTGGAATATGGTCAGGTGAAACGCGGCGAGCTGGGCATTATGGGCACCGAGCTTAACTCCGAACTGGCGAAAGCGATGAAAGTTGATGCGCAGCGCGGCGCCTTTGTCAGCCAGGTACTGCCAAACTCTGCCGCGGCGAAAGCTGGCGTGAAGGCCGGTGACGTGGTGGTGTCAATGAACGGTAAAGCCCTGACCAGCTTCGCGGCATTGCGTGCTGAAGTCGGCTCGCTGCCGGTGGGCACTAAGCTGCAGCTGGGTCTGCTGCGTGAGGGCAAACCGGTGAACGTCACGGTTGAACTGCAGCAGAGCTCGCAGGAGAAGGTACAGTCCGCCACCATTTACACCGGTATTGAAGGCGCCGATCTCAGCAATATCGACACAAACGGCCAGAAAGGCGTGCGAGTTGATAATGTGAAAGCGGGTAGCGCAGCGGCGCGTATCGGCCTGAAGAAAGGTGATGTCATCCTCGGTGTGAACCAGCAAGCGGTGGCTAATCTCGGCGAATTGCGTAAGGTGCTCGACACCAAGCCTTCAGTGCTGGCACTGAACGTGCAGCGCGGAGATAGCAGCCTGTATCTGCTGATGCAGTAAGTTTCCAGTTGTTAATGGCAGGCGAGCTTCGGCTCGCCTTTTTTACGCCTGGGCAAATGTCCGGTACTGAATGTGACGTCCACCGCAAATCTCGCATAATCCTTCTGGCTATGTGCAGTTGCACAATGTCAGCGCCTTAATGGATGCGTATTCTGTCGGTTCGTCCTTACCTCCGGAGTGTTTGATGGCCACCTATCATCTCGATGCGCGACTGGCTCAGGATATTGTTGCCCGCACCATGCAAATTATTGATAGTAATGTCAATGTGATGGATGCACGCGGTCGCATCATCGGCAGCGGCGATCGTGAGCGTATTGGCGAATTGCACGAAGGCGCGCTGCTGGTGCTGTCGCAGGGTCGCGTAGTGGACATCGACGAGGCGGTGGCAAAACATCTGCACGGCGTGCGTCCCGGGATTAATTTACCGCTGCGCATTGATGGCGATATCGTCGGCGTAATCGGCTTGACCGGTCAACCGGCCACGCTGCGCCACTACGGCGAGTTGGTGTGTATGACCGCCGAAATGATGCTGGAGCAGGCGCGTTTGCTGCATATGCTGGCGCAGGACAGCCGCCTGCGTGAAGAGCTGGTGCTGAATCTGGTGCGCAGTGAAACCTTATCGCCGGCGCTGAGCGAATGGGCGCAGCGGCTGGGCATCGATCTCAATCAGCCGCGCGTGGTCGCGGTGGTGGAAGTGGATAGCGGTCAACTTGGCGTCGATAGCGCTATGTCAGAACTGCAGCAGCTGCAAACGTTATTGACTACGCCGGAACGCGACAACCTGATTGCGATTGTTTCGCTGACCGAAATGGTGGTGCTCAAGCCGGCGCTCAATGCGCATGGTCGCTACGATCAGGACGATCATCGCCGGCGTGTGGATCAACTGCTGCAGCGGATGAAGGAGAGCGGGCAGGTGCGCATGCGCATCGCGCTTGGCAACTACTTTACCGGCCCCGGTAGCATTGCACGCTCGTACCGCACCGCGCGTACCACCATGATGGTAGGTAAACAACGCATGCCCGATCAGCGCAGCTATTTTTATCAGGATCTGGTGCTGCCGGTGCTGCTCGACAGTTTACGCGGCGGCTGGCAGGCCAATGAGCTGGCGCGCCCGCTGGCGAAACTAAAAAGTATGGATAACAACGGTTTATTACGGCGTACGCTGGTGGCATGGTTCAGCCACAACGTGCAACCTAGCGCGACCGCGCGCGCGCTGTTTATTCATCGTAATACGCTGGAGTATCGCCTCAACCGTATTTCCGAGCTAACCGGACTCGATCTGGGTAACTTTGACGATCGGCTACTGCTGTACGTGGCGCTACAACTGGATGAGCAGAGTTAATGACCAGGGCGTGGATTGCGTTGTTGTGGCTGTTTAGCGCGCTTAGTTTTGCCAACGATCCGGCTTTTCTCTCTTTAAACGATCTGCAACGGGTTAAACAACAACTCGCTGAGCAGCAGGCTGCGCCGCCGACGCTCGAAGCCTGGCATCAACTGCAACAGCAGGCGGATAGGGCGCTAAAACATGCTAATCCCAGCGTCACCGACAAAGGTATGCTGCCACCGAGTGGTTCAAAGCAGGATTATCTCAGCTTAAGCGCCTACTGGTGGCCGGACGCCAGCAAAGCTGATGGCCTGCCATGGCAGCGCCGCGATGGGGAAGTGAATCCCGCCAGCAAGAACGACCAGAGCGATGGTGTGCGGCTGGCGTGCTTTACTGCCGATTTCCAGGCGCTGGTGTTGGCTTGGTACTTCTCCGGCGATCAACGCTATGCCGATAAAGCGCTGGCGATGATGCGCCACTGGTTTATTACGCCCTCCAGCCGCATGCATCCCAACCTTAATTTTGCGCAAGGCATTCTGGGCCGTTCTACGGGCCGCCACGATGGCGTTCTGGACGGGCGTTATTTCGCCACGCGCGTGGTGGATGCGCTCACTTTATTGCGTCACGCGCCCGGCTGGCAGCCTTCCGATGAGAAAGCGATGCAGCAGTGGTTCAGCGAGTATCTGCACTGGCTGCTGCACAATCCGTTAGCACAGAAAGAAGCGGCGGCGGCGAATAATCATGGCAGTTGGTATTGCACCCAGGTGGCGGGGATCGCGTGGTATTTGGACGATCGTGAGACGGTAAAAGCGATGGTTGAGCTGGCGCGCAGTAAAATCGCGCTGCAAATCCGCGCCGATGGCAGCCAACCTGCCGAGCTGGCGCGCACGCGATCGTTCCATTACAGCTATTTCAATCTGCAGGCGCTGACCGCAGTGGCGCAGTTGGCCAAAAAAGCGGGGCTGGGGGATTTATGGCATAGCCGCCAGCAAAGCGGTTCGCTGCTGGATGCGCTAGACGCGATGGCACCGTACAGCGATGCCAGCAAAGTCTGGCCGTGGAAAAATCGTAATCGTGTTAGTGAACGTGTGATTCCATTGCTTTCAGCGGCCGACAACAGCTTGCAGCAGCCGCGTTATCAGCGGTGGATCACGCAGGAAACATGGACTAATAACAAGCGTGGCGCGGTAATGCAGGCGCAGCGTGACAGCTGGCTGCTTTCGCTGCCTTATCAGTAGCAATAAAAAAGGCCAGCATTAGCTGGCCTCTTATCTAAAGCGCGAAATTAACGGTTGTTGCGGGTCAACTGATCGAGGTCTGATTCGATTTCAGCGATCTTGTTAGAGACCACGCTTTCCAGATGGCGCAGATCCGCCAGGATTTTACGCTTCAGATCCACTTCAACCTGGTCGCGCTGGCAAATCTGGTCCAGCTCATCGATCACGTAACGCAGGTTCGGGCTGATTTCCTGAACTTCTTTGTAACCCTGGCTGGTGTGATCGGCGACAACCGTTTTACGCTGACGCGGGTATTTGAACTTCACGCTTTTCGCAAAGAATTCACCTTTGTCTTTGCGGAAGTAGATTTTAAGAATGTCGTTGTTAGCTTCCTGACGCAGGCTGTAACGGTCGATGTCGTCAGGGTTGCTGATACCTAAGCTTTTCAGGTTGTCGTACATAGCGTTTATATTCCATCTAAGAGTGGGTGAGCGCGCAGGACTATCATCATTCGGGATGCAGCAGAAACGCGGCAACCGGAACGCTTACGGCATACTTAATCAACTGTAGACACAAAAACCGGGATGAACAGTGCGCGACCGGAGTTAACCTGGCGCGGATTATGAACTGTTTGAAAAATAAACGCACGTGTTAATTCGCGGCGCGAAACAGGCAATTCAGGCGGGAGTGTAAACAAATAATTACGGGCCTGAATACAGGCCCGTTGGGAAAGTTTTGCGGCAGAAGAAACTTAGTCGATGCTGCGCAGCAGTTCGTTAATGCCTGTTTTGCTAAGGGTTTTAGCATCAACTTTTTTCACGATGACTGCGCAGTACAGGCTGTAGCTACCGTCTTTCGACGGCAGGTTACCTGAAACCACCACTGAACCCGCGGGTACGCGGCCGTAATGTACTTCGCCGGTTTCGCGGTCAAAGATTTTGGTGCTCTGGCCGATGTACACGCCCATCGAAATCACTGAGCCTTCTTCTACGATCACGCCTTCAACGATTTCTGAACGTGCACCGATGAAGCAGTTATCTTCGATGATAGTTGGGTTGGCCTGCAGCGGTTCCAGCACGCCACCGATGCCCACGCCGCCAGACAGGTGCACGTTTTTACCGATCTGCGCACATGAACCGACCGTGGCCCAGGTATCAACCATGGTACCTTCATCAACGTATGCACCGATATTGACGTAAGACGGCATCAGCACGGTGTTGCGTGCGATGAATGCGCCCTGACGCACGGCTGCCGGTGGCACCACACGGAAACCGGCGTTCTTGAAGCGCGCTTCATCCCAGCCAGCAAATTTCATTGGCACTTTGTCGTAGAAACGGGTTTCAGAGCCTTCCATCACCTGGTTGTCGTTAATGCGGAACGACAACAGCACAGCTTTCTTCAGCCACTGATGCGTTACCCATTCTCCGTTGATCTTTTCAGAAACGCGCAGTTCACCGCTATCCAGCAGGTCGATAACCTGGTTGATAGCATCACGGGTTGCACCGTCTACGCTAGATGGCGTGATGTCGGCGCGGCGCTCAAAGGCAGATTCGATAACGCTCTGTAACTGTTGCATATTTATTTCCTGATTCTGTCATAGCGGATGTCCGTAAATACGGACATGATTAAAATATCTCCCCTAAATCATTCAAGCTGCAGGTAGGCGGCGACGCAGCGAGAGCCTGGGAGCATACATCAGTATGTGACCAGGTCGAGCGAGGAAAGCCAACGCCCCTGCGGTTTGAATGATGACGGGGAGATTAGAGTTTATCGTTTGGATTAAGGGCCTCTGTCAACCTCTGTTGCAACACATCGCGCATTTCGACCCCCAGCGCACGTCGCTCGCTATCGGCGAGGATGAAAAGATCCTCAACCCGCTCACCAATTGTACTGATGCGCGCACCGTGCAGCGACACGCCGAGATCGGCAAACACTTCACCCACGCGCGCCAGCAAGCCGGGCTGATCGAGCGCGACTAACTCCAGATAGCTGCGGCGATCGGTGTGCGTTGGCAGGAAATTGACCTCGGTATCAACGCTGAAATGCTTGAGACGCGCTGACTGCCGGCGCGTGCGCGGCGGCACCCATTCGGTTTGCGTGATGGCCTGTTCCAGCGCCTGGATGATCAGCGGATGGCGATCGGCGGCCAGCGGGCTGCCGTCGGGCTCCAGCACAATAAAGGTATCCATCGCCATGCCGTCGCGGCTGGTAAATATTTGCGCATCATGCACGCTGAGGTTGCGACGATCCAATTCGCCAGCCACCGCCGCAAACAGGTGCGGGCGATCCGGGCTCCAGATAAAGATCTCGGTGCCGCCGCGCGTAGCCTGTGGGCTAACCAACACCAGCGGCTTGTTGAGATCGTGATGAATTAAATGACGCGCGTGCCAGGCGAGCTGATTCGGCGTGTGGCGCAGGAAATAGTCGGCACGGCAGCGGCTCCAGATATGGTGCAGGCGCTCTTCGTCGAGGTTCTCCATGCGCAGCAGCGCCAACGCTTGTAGCCGATGATGGCGCACGCGCTCGCGCAGATCCGGGCTGTTTTCCATGCCGCGACGCAGCTGTTTTTCGGTGGCAAAGAACAGCTCGCGCAACAGACTTTGCTTCCAGCTGTTCCACAAGCTTTCGTTAGTGGCGCAGATATCAGACACCGTCAGGCACGCCAGATAACGCAGACGGTTTTCATTCTGCATCACTTCAGCGAACTGCTGAATCACGGTGGGATCCTGAATGTCACGGCGTTGAGCGGTGACAGACATCAACAGATGATGGCGCACCAGCCAGGCAACCAGCTGCGTTTCACGTGAGTTCAGGCCGTGTAATTCGGCGAAATCCAGCGCATCCTGCGCGCCGAGAATAGAGTGATCGCCATTGCGACCTTTGGCAATATCATGCAGCAGCGCGGCCATCAGCAACAGTTCTGGCTGCGGCAGGCGCGGCCAGAGCTCTACGCACAGCGGATGCATCGGGCGCGTGGCTTCATCGGCAAAACTCTCCAGCTTCTGCAGCACGCGAATGGTGTGTTCATCCACGGTATAAGCGTGGAACAGATCGAACTGCATCTGGCCGACGATATTGCCCCACAGCGGCGTATAGGCCCACAGCACGCTGTGCCGATGCATCGGCACCAGCGCGCGCTTGACTGCGCCCGGATGACGCAGAATGGCCATAAAGGTTTCACGCGCTTCAGGAATATGGCACAGCGGCTGTTTCAGGTGGCGACGTGCATAGCGCAGCTGGCGCAGCGTGGTGGAGTAAATGCCTTTGATATTTTCATTGCGTACCATCACATAGAACATGCGCAGGATGGCTTGCGGCTCACGCTCAAACAGCGTGGGATCGCGCAGATCAATTAAATTACCGCGGATTTGGAAGTCATCATCAATGGCGCGCGGTTTTTCCGTCGTCGACAGCGCCAGAATGGCTTCATCAAACAATTGCAGCAGCATTTGATTGAGTTCGCCGATGCGACGCGTGACGCGATAAAAGTCTTTCATCATGCGCTCAACCGGCTCGTTGACCTCGCCCAGATAGTTAAGGCGCTGGGCAACGGTCAGTTGGCGATCGAACAGCAGGCGGTTGTCATAGCGCGGCAGCGTTAAGTGCAGGGCAAAACGAATGCGCCACAGGAATTCCTGACACTCATTGATTTCATTACGTTCCGCTTCGGTAATAAAGCCGAAACCGACCATCTCATCCATGGTCGTGGCGCCAAAATGCCGGCGCGCTACCCACTGCAGCGTATGAATGTCGCGCAGGCCGCCGGGGCTGCTTTTGATATCGGGTTCAAGATTGTAGCTGGTGCCGTGATAGCGCTGATGCCGTTCCTGCTGCTCTTCGATTTTCGCGGCGAAGAAGCGTGACGACGGCCAGAAACCATCGCTGAAGATGTTCTTTTGCAGTTCGAGAAACAGCGCCACGTCACCCGTTAGCATGCGTGATTCGATCAGGTTGGTCGCGACAGTCAGATCGGATAAGCCTTCCAGCAAACACTCTTCCAGCGTACGCACGCTGTGACCGACTTCCAGCTTCAGATCCCACATCAGTGTTAACAGCTCGCTGGTGCGCTGCGCGGCGGCTTCGTCCAGCGGCTGGCGACTGAGGATCAGCACATCGATATCCGAGAGCGGATGCAGTTCGCCGCGACCGTAGCCGCCTACGGCAACCAGCGCGATCTCTTTCAGCTGGTCAAAACCAAAAAAGCGCCACAAGCGACGTAATAGGCGGTCGATAAACAATGTGCGCGCATCAATCAATGATTCGATATCGGTGCCCGCATCAAACGCGATGCCGAGATGCTGGTGAAACTGCTCAAGATACTGTTTGAGCTTGTCGCGCGTCAGGGCTTCATCGGGCCAGCTGGCGGGAGAATCGGTCAGGCCTTTGTGTACTGCTTCGGTCACGCTACCACTCATCAACATGCCTCATCATTACGCACATAAAAAAGGCCAGCTATAAGCCGGCCTGGTACTGTCAGGGAGATAATTACGCGACGTTTTCGAGCACCGCTGGAATGGTGTCGTCTTCACGCAGCGTCAGAATCTCACAGCCGTTTTCTGTCACCACAATAGTATGCTCATACTGCGCGGACAAGCTGCGATCTTTGGTTTTCACGGTCCAGCCATCCTTCATGGTGCGGATGCGGTAATCACCGGCATTGACCATCGGCTCAACGGTGAATGTCATACCTGCTTGCAGCACCACGCCGCTGTCGTCAGCGTCGTAATGCAGCACCTGCGGCTCTTCATGGAAGCCTTTGCCGATACCGTGACCGCAATATTCGCGCACCACCGAGAAATCCTGCGCTTCCACATACTGCTGAATCGCCCGACCTAGCTCACGCAGACGAATGCCCGGTTTCACCAGGCGCAGCGCGATGTACAGGCTTTCCTGAGTGACGCGACATAGGCGTTCGCCCTGAATGGTAGGTTTCCCGACGATGAACATTTTAGAGGTATCACCGTGGTACTCATCTTTGATCACCGTGACATCCACGTTAACCACGTCGCCCTCTTTCAACACACGATCGTCGCTTGGGATACCGTGACAAACCACTTCATTCACCGAAATACATACTGATTTCGGGAAGCCGTGATAACCAAGGCAGGCAGAAATCGCCTGTTGCTTCTGCGTAATGTGTTCGTGGCAGAGGCGGTCGAGTTCACCAGTGGTGACACCAGGCACCACGTGCGGTGCGATCATTTCCAGCACTTCAGCGGCAAGACGGCCGGCGACGCGCATTTTTTCGATTTCTTCAGGGGTTTTAATTGAAATAGCCATTAAATTAATCCGCAATCGTCGAAATTTTCGACAATAATGAGTTCTGTGGCGATCATGTTAGCAGCCAGCAAATGGGCTGCCAAATGGCGATTGTCTGCGCCTGCTGCCGCTAACTACTATTGGCGTATTCCTGCGCATTGTGGTATAAAGCGCGCCGACGATTCTCTGTCACCGACGTTTGGCTGACAGGAAACGCATAAAACTCATTATGTGTACTAAAACACACATGTATCGACACATACGCCGGGGTGCCTTGAAAGAGGTCGGTCGTATGGGATACATGGAGGCCCAACCCCAAATCAAACTTTAGAGGTAATCATGGCAACTGTTTCAATGCGCGACATGCTCAAGGCTGGTGTTCACTTTGGTCACCAGACCCGTTACTGGAACCCGAAAATGAAGCCATTCATCTTCGGCGCACGTAACAAGGTTCACATCATCAACCTCGAGCAGACTGTGCCAATGTTCAACGACGCGCTGGCTGAGTTGAAAAAGATCTCTTCCCGTAAAGGTAAGATCCTGATCGTTGGTACTAAGCGCGCTGCTGCCGAAGCGGTAAAAGAGTCAGCTCTGAGCTGCGACCAGTTCTTCGTAAACCACCGCTGGTTGGGTGGCATGCTGACTAACTGGAAAACCGTTCGTCAGTCAATCAAACGCCTGAAAGATCTTGAGTCTCAGTCTCAGGACGGTACTTTCGACAAACTGACCAAGAAAGAAGCGCTGATGCGCACTCGCGAACTGGCCAAGCTGGAAAACAGCCTGGGCGGTATCAAAGATATGGGCGGTCTGCCGGATGCACTGTTCGTTGTTGACGCTGATCACGAGCACATCGCTATCAAAGAAGCAAACAACCTGGGTATCCCAGTATTTGCTATCGTTGATACCAACTCTGATCCAGACGGCGTTGACTTCGTTATCCCAGGTAACGACGATGCGATCCGTGCTGTAAGCCTGTACCTGACTGCCGTTGCCACTACCGTGCGCGAAGGCCGTTCACAGGACCTGGCTGAGCAGGCTGAAGAAGCTGCTGAAGCTTAATAAGGTTCGCTCTTTCTAAGAGCCCTTAGACATCAGATGTTATCTGTTAAGGGGGCCGTTCAGGCCCCTTTATTTTATCTAAGTCTGTCACGCTCACTTCAGAGCGAGCGGGGCAGAGTAAATTTTCCGCAACAAGTTTCTGGCAGTGTGTGAACACACAGAGACGAATCGAGGATTCTGGAATGGCTGATATTACCGCTGCATTGGTAAAAGAACTGCGTGAGCGTACTGGCGCAGGCATGATGGACTGCAAAAAAGCGCTGACCGAAGCGAACGGCGACATCGAGCTGGCGATTGAGAACATGCGCAAATCTGGCGCAATCAAAGCCGCTAAAAAAGCAGGCAACGTAGCTGCTGATGGCGTGATCAAAACCAAAATCGCTGACGGCTTCGCGGTGATCCTGGAAGTAAACTGCCAGACCGACTTCGTTGCTAAAGATGGCGGTTTCCAGGCGTTTGCTGACAAGGTTCTGGATGCAGCTGTTGCTGGCAAAGTTACCGATGTGGAAGTTCTGAAAGCGCAGTTCGAAGAAGAACGCGTAGCGCTGGTTGCGAAAATCGGTGAGAACATCAACATCCGTCGTGTTGCTATCCTGGAAGGCACTGAGCTGAACAGCTATCAGCACGGCGCACGTATCGGTGTCGTTGTATCTACTACCGGTGCTAACGAAGAGCTGAGCAAGCAAATTGCTATGCACATTGCTGCGAGCAAGCCAGAATTCGTTAAGCCAGAAGACGTGTCTGCAGATGTGGTTGAGAAAGAGTACCAGGTTCAGCTGGACATCGCCATGCAGTCTGGCAAGCCAAAAGAAATCGCAGAGAAAATGGTTGAAGGCCGCATGAAGAAATTCACCGGTGAAGTTTCTCTGACCGGTCAGGCTTTCGTTATCGACCCAAGCAAAACCGTTGGCCAGGCGTTGAAAGAGAAAAACGCTGACGTCATCAACTTCATCCGCTTCGAAGTGGGCGAAGGCATTGAGAAAGTTGAATCTGACTTCGCAGCAGAAGTTGCTGCAATGTCTAAACAGTCTTAATGGTCCGAAAGAACCGCCACAAGGCGGTTCTTTTTTGTCTGCAATTTAGTGCAGCACTTTTCAGTCTCATCCCAATAGCTTTTCTTGCTTGCTAAGCGGATGATCGATCAGATTTTACTTCTCCTTTTCATCATATCTTCCAGGAAGAATCGACCATGGCGACCAACGCAAAACCTGTATATCAACGTATCCTGCTAAAACTGAGTGGCGAAGCACTGCAAGGTGCCGAAGGTTTTGGCATCGACGCGAGCGTGCTTGACCGCATGGCGCAAGAGGTGAAAGAGCTGGTTGAACTGGGCATCCAGGTGGGTGTGGTTATTGGTGGCGGTAACCTGTTCCGCGGCGCAGGTCTGGCCCAGGCCGGGATGAACCGTGTGGTCGGCGACCATATGGGCATGCTGGCGACGGTGATGAATGGCCTGGCAATGCGTGATGCGCTGCACCGTGCGTATGTCAATGCGCGTTTGATGTCAGCGATTCCGCTGAATGGCGTGTGCGACAACTACAGCTGGGCAGAAGCGATCAGTCTGCTGCGTAATAACCGCGTCGTCATCTTTGCGGCCGGTACTGGCAACCCGTTCTTTACCACCGACTCTGCAGCCTGTCTGCGCGGCATCGAAATTGAAGCCGACGTGGTACTGAAAGCCACCAAAGTAGACGGCGTCTACTCTGAAGATCCGGTGAAAAACCCGGATGCAACGCTGTATGATCAGCTGAGCTATGCAGAAGTGCTGGATAAAGAGCTTAAAGTGATGGATCTCGCGGCCTTCACGCTGGCACGCGACCATAAACTGCCTATCCGCGTCTTCAATATGAATAAGCCTGGCGCACTGCGTCGCGTAGTGATGGGTGAAAAAGAAGGCACCCTGATTACGCATTAATACCCGACGCAGGTTAAAATAAGGTATATTCTTTTGCCGCGATGCGCTGTCATCGCGCAGCAATTAGGATGATCGATGTTTATCGATACCGCTTCCGGTTAGCCCGGAAATGGCCAGGTCAACCGAATTCAAGGGTTTCAACGTGATTAACGACATTAAAAAAGATGCAGACACGCGCATGGAAAAGTGTGTGGATGCATTCAAAAACAACATCAGCAAAGTGCGCACTGGTCGTGCTTCGCCTTCACTGCTCGACGGCATTATGGTTCCTTACTACGGTACACCTACGCCGCTGCGTCAGGTGGCTAACGTGACGGTAGAGGATTCACGTACGTTGAAAATCAACGTATTTGATCGCTCGCTGAGCGCTGCGGTTGAGAAAGCGATCATGACGTCTGATCTGGGTCTGAACCCAAGCTCGGCCGGTACCGATATTCGTGTGCCGTTGCCAGCGTTAACCGAAGAGCGTCGTAAAGACCTGATCAAGATCGTACGTGGCGAAGCTGAGCAGGGCCGTGTCTCTGTGCGTAACGTCCGCCGTGATGCCAACGACAAGATCAAAGCGCTGCTGAAAGACAAAGAGATCAGCGAAGACGACGAACGTCGTTCGCAGGACGAAATCCAGAAAATGACTGATGCGCACATCAAGAGTGTTGATGCGGCATTGGCCGACAAAGAAAAGGAACTGATGGACTTCTAATTCCATCATTTACTTTTAAAACGCCGTTCAGAGACGAGAGATAGTCGACTCTGGCGGCGTTTTACATTGTGCCCGGCGCCGTTGCGGGAACGATTCATGACTTCACAGGGATAGCATGATGAAGCGATTAACTCTGCTGGGATCTACCGGCTCGATTGGCACCAGTACGTTGGCGGTAATTGCCGCGAATCCTGAACTTTATCAAGTGACTGCGCTGGTTGCCGGCCAAAACGTTGCGCTGATGGCTGAACAGTGCCAGCAATTCCAGCCACGCTATGCTGCGATGTCCGACGAGACATCCGCTCAGGCGCTGCGTGAGCGACTGAAAGCACTCAACGTTAATACCGAAGTGCTCTCCGGCGTTCAGGCAGCCTGCGAACTGGCCGCGTTGGATGAGGTGGATCAGGTAATGGCGGCGATTGTCGGCGCCTCCGGCTTGCAGCCCACTTTGGCGGCGATTCGTGCGGGTAAAACGGTGCTGCTCGCTAACAAAGAATCGCTTGTCACATGCGGCCGTCTGTTTATGGAGGCTGTACGTCAACATCAGGCGCAATTGCTGCCGGTCGACAGCGAGCACAATGCCATTTTTCAGAGTTTACCCGCTTCCATACAGCATCAGTTGGGGTACGCTGATCTGCAGGGGAACGGCATCGAGTCGATTCTCCTTACGGGATCGGGTGGTCCTTTTCGTGACACGCCATTAGCGGATTTAGCCGCTATGTCGCCGGATCAAGCATGTGCGCATCCGAACTGGTCAATGGGACGTAAAATCTCCGTTGATTCGGCCACCATGATGAATAAAGGTCTTGAATACATTGAAGCCCGCTGGCTGTTTAATGCGACCGACGCGCAGATGGAGGTGATCCTGCATCCGCAGTCCGTCATCCATTCGATGGTGCGTTATTGCGACGGCAGTGTACTGGCGCAACTGGGTTCACCGGATATGCGAACGCCAATAGCGCACAGCATGGCATGGCCAGCACGTATCTCTGCGGGCGTGACGCCGCTCGACTTCACTCGCATGAAGTCGCTGACGTTTGCCGAGCCGGACTACGAGCGCTATCCCTGCCTGAAGCTCGCAATTGATGCCTGCGCAGCAGGCCAGGCCGCCACTACGACGCTTAATGCAGCGAATGAAGTGGCGGTTGAGGCTTTTCTGCAGCATCAGATTCGCTTTACCGATATCGCCGCCATCAACAGCGAAGTGCTGTCCTCCCTGAAGTGTCAGGAGCCGGGCAGCATTGACGAAGTGATGGAGATCGACCGATTAGCGCGAGTTCGTGCCAGAGAATTGTTGCCACGCTTTCGTTTAGCAGGTTGATAGTTCCCGCTATTTGTTCGCTCTGGGTGAAAATGGTATAGTCGCTCGCTCGCGTTTCACAGCCCGACATTGTTTCGATGTCATCTGGCGTGTTTGCCGGAGTTTGCTGCAGGCGCAATGTATTCAGAAACCACAGCATTTCTGATGAAAGGAATTATTACGCGTTATGTCGTCCAACAATCACAATACAATCGATGACGAGTCGTACTGTACGCCACGTCACGTGGCCATCATTATGGATGGTAATGGTCGCTGGGCAAAAAATCAGGGCAAACTGCGTATTTCAGGCCACAAAGCCGGGGTAAAATCAGTACGCCGGGCTGTCAGCTTTGCGGTCAGCCACAAACTGGAAGCGCTCACGCTTTATGCGTTCAGCAGTGAAAACTGGAGCCGACCCATTCAGGAAGTGACAGCATTAATGGAGTTGTTTGTCTGGGCGCTCGACAGCGAAGTTAAAAGCCTGCACAAGCACAATGTGCGTCTGCGCATTATTGGTGATATCAGCCGTTTCAATAACCGTATTCAGGAACGCATTCGCCGCGCCGAGGAACTGACTCAGCAAAATAATGGACTGACCCTCAACATTGCTGCCAACTATGGCGGCCGTTGGGATATTATCCAGGGTGCCAGAAAATTGGCCGAACAGGTTCAGGAAGGTTTACTGCGTCCTGACCAGATTACCGAAGAAAGCCTGGCTCCGTATCTGTGTATGCAGGAGCTGGCGCCAGTGGATTTAGTGATAAGGACCGGGGGAGAGCATCGGATTAGCAACTTCCTGCTGTGGCAAATCGCCTATGCTGAGTTTTGGTTTACCGATGTTCTTTGGCCTGATTTTGATGAAAACGTTTTTGAAGGTGCACTGAATGCATTCTCTACGCGGGAGCGACGCTATGGCGGTACTGCACCAGGCGGCGCCTAAGCAATTTGGGGGTAACCTTTGCTGAAGTCTCGTCTGATTACCGCGTTAATTTTGATTCCGCTGGTGATCGCTGCACTGTTCTGGTTACCACTGTCCGGTTTTGCGATCACCACTATCATCATCTGCATGCTTGCCGCCTGGGAATGGGGGCAGTTTGCGGGCATGAAAACGCGCCAGCAACGTATCTGGCTGGCCGTGCTATGCGGTTTGTTACTGTCCGCGATGCTCTTCACCCTGCAACCCTATCAACGCAATCTGCATCAATTCCAGATGGAAGGCTCGCTCTGGGCATCGCTGGGATGGTGGATTGTCGCGCTATTTTTAGTGCTGTTCTATCCTGCTTCGGCTGCGCTGTGGCGTAATTCGCGTACGCTGCGTCTGGTGTTTGGCCTTCTCACCGTCATTCCGTTTTTCTGGGGCATGATGGCGCTGCGTCAATACCATTACGATACCGACCACTTCGCGGGTGCGTGGTGGCTACTGTTCGTGATGTTCCTCGTCTGGGGCGCAGACTCTGGTGCTTATATGTTTGGCCGTCTGTTTGGTAAACACAAACTGGCTCCGAAAGTTTCTCCGGGTAAAACCTGGGAAGGTTTCTTTGGTGGGCTGCTGTCGTCTGCCATCATTGCCTGGCTGTTTGCGCTATTGGCACCGCTTTCGGTTGCGCCAGGCACACTGATTATCTGTGCGGTCATTGCGACACTCGCATCAGTACTCGGTGACCTCACAGAGAGTATGTTCAAACGTGAGGCAGGCATTAAAGACAGCGGTAACTTGATTCCAGGGCACGGTGGTATTCTCGATCGTATTGATAGTCTGACAGCTGCGGTGCCGGTATTTGCCTGCCTGCTGCTGCTGGTGTTCCAAACCCTCTGAGGATCGCCGACGATGTTGAGTATACTCTGGAGTTTTGTCGCCTTTATCGTGGCGCTGGGCGTGCTGATTACCGTGCACGAATTTGGTCATTTTTGGGTCGCTCGCTGTTGCGGTGTCAAAGTCGAACGTTTCTCCATTGGCTTTGGTAAGGCGCTATGGCAGCGCACCGACCGTCAGGGCACCGAATATGTCATCGCGCTGATTCCTCTCGGTGGCTACGTTAAAATGCTCGATGAACGCGTTGAGAGCGTTCCCGCTGAACTGCGTCATCAAGCCTTCAACAATAAAACCGTGCTGCAGCGTGCTTCCATTATTGCAGCCGGTCCTATCGCCAACTTCATCTTTGCCATATTTGCCTACTGGGTGGTGTTTATCCACGGCGTACCGGGCGTACGTCCGGTGGTTGGCGAAATTCTGAACGGTTCCGTCGCTGCTGAAGCGCAAATTACCTCCGGCATGGAACTTAAAGCGGTAGATGGTATCGAAACGCCTGATTGGGATGCTGTGCGTATGGCGCTGGTCGGTAAAATCGGTGACAGCGATGCCACGCTTACTGTTTCGCAATTTGGCGAAGAAGCTACGCAGCAAAAGCAATTAAATTTGCGCGAATGGCAATTTGAGCCTGATAAACAGGATCCGGTGGTCGCTTTAGGTATTCGTCCACGTGGGCCGCAGATTGAAACGACCTTAGCTGACGTTCAGGCAAACTCGCCGGCAAGCAATGCTGGTTTGCAAGCGGGCGATAGGATCGTTAAAGTCGATGGTCAGCCATTAACACAGTGGCAGACTTTTGCGGCGCAGGTGCGGGATAACCCGGGCAAAAACATGGCGCTAGATATTGAGCGCAACGGCGAACCTGTGGCGTTATCGCTCACGCCGGAAGCGAAACCGGGCAATGAAGCGGAAGGCTTCGCGGGTGTTATACCGCGCGTAATTCCACTGCCTGATGAGTACAAAACGGTAAGGCAATATGGGCCCTTTGCGGCTATCGGCGAAGCCAGTGTGAAAACCTGGCAGTTGATGAAGCTAACAGTTTCCATGTTGGGCAAGTTGATAACCGGGGATGTGAAGCTGAATAACCTGAGCGGGCCGATTTCGATTGCGCAAGGTGCCGGGTTATCAGCAGAGTACGGGGTGATTTATTACCTGATGTTCCTGGCGCTAATCAGCGTCAACCTGGGCATCATTAACCTGTTCCCTCTGCCGGTTTTAGATGGTGGTCATCTGCTCTTTCTGGCGATCGAAAAGATCAAAGGTAGACCGGTGTCCGAGCGAGTTCAGGACTTTAGTTATCGCATTGGCTCAATCTTGCTGGTGCTGTTAATGGGGCTTGCACTTTTCAATGATTTCTCTCGTCTGTAATAGCTGGAACGCATACAGGTGCGGGATGTGTTAGGAAAACGCATAACAACGATGGCGATGAAAAAGTTGCTCATAGCGTCGCTGCTGTTTAGCAGCGCCACCGTTTACGGTGCAGACGATTTCGTAGTGAAGGACATTCATTTCGAAGGTCTACAACGAGTCGCCGTCGGCGCGGCTCTGCTCAGCATGCCGGTACGTGTCGGTGATACGGTGAATGATGATGATGTCAGAAACACCATTCGCTCACTGTTTGCCACCGGTAACTTTGAAGATGTGCAGGTTCTGCGTGACGGGACAACCCTGATTGTTCAGGTGAAAGAGCGTCCAACCATTGCCAACATCACTTTCTCCGGTAACAAAGCGGTGAAAGAAGATCAGCTGAAACAGAACCTCGAGGCTTCTGGCGTGCGCGTTGGCGAAGCGCTGGATCGCACTACGCTCTCTTCAATCGAAAAGGGTCTGGAAGATTTCTACTACAGCGTCGGTAAATACACCGCCAGCGTCAAAGCGATTGCTACGCCGCTGCCACGTAACCGTGTTGACCTGAAGTTCGTCTTCCAGGAAGGCGTTTCTGCGCAGATTCAACAGATCAATATCGTCGGCAATAAAGCTTTTAGCTCTGACGAACTGATCTCACGCTTCTCACTGCGTGATGAAGTGCCGTGGTGGAACGTGGTGGGCGATCGTAAATATCAGAAGCAAAAATTAGCGGGCGATCTCGAAACCCTGCGCAGCTTCTATTTGGATCGCGGTTATGCGCGTTTCAATATCGATTCCACGCAGGTGAGCCTGACGCCAGATAAGAAAGGCATCTACATCACCGTGAACATTAACGAAGGCGATCAGTACAAGATTGCCGGCGTAATTGTGAACGGCAGCATGGCGGGCCATTCTGCGGAAATCGAAAAGATGACCAGAATTCCATCGGGTGAGCTGTACAACGGCACCAAAGTTACCCAGATGGAAGATGACATCAAGAAATTGCTGGGTCGTTATGGCTACGCCTATCCGCGTGTCGTGACACAACCTGAAATCAACGATGCTGACAAAACCGTCAAGCTGCATATCAACGTTGATGCGGGCAACCGTTATTACGTGCGTAAGGTACGCTTCGAAGGCAACGACACATCGAAAGATTCAGTACTGCGCCGTGAAATGCGTCAGATGGAAGGTGCCTGGTTGGGCAGCGACCTCGTTGATCAAGGTAAAGAGCGTCTGAATCGTACGGGTTACTTCGAAACCGTTGACGTTGATACACAGCGCGTTGCGGGTGCACCAGACCAGGTTGATGTGGTTTACAAGGTGAAAGAGCGTAACACCGGTACCTTCAACTTTGGTGTCGGTTACGGTACCGAAAGTGGAGTGAGTTTCCAGGTTGGCGTGACTCAGGAAAACTGGCTCGGCACCGGTAACACCGTTGGCATCAGCGGTACCAAAAATGATTACCAGACCTATGCTGAGCTCTCCATGACCGATCCGTACTTTACGGTTGATGGTGTGAGCCTTGGCGGTCGTTTGTTCTACAACGATTTTAAAGCTGATGACGCGGATCTGTCCGACTATACCAACAAAAGTTATGGTCTCGATGGAACGCTGGGCTTCCCGGTCAATGAAAATAACACGCTGCGTGTTGGTTTAGGATACGTACATAACGACCTGTCCAACATGCGTCCACAGATTGCTATGTGGCGTTATCTTGATTCGGTGGGGCGTCATCAGGGCCTGAATGATGACGGCGATTTCTCCGCAGATGATTTCACCTTCAACTATGGCTGGACGTATAACACCTTAGACCGCGGCTTCTTCCCAACGCGCGGTAACCGTACCAACCTGAACGGTAAAGTGACCATTCCGGGCTCTGATAACGCGTTCTATAAAGCGACATTAGATAGCCAGCAATATGTGCCGCTGAACCGCGATGGTACGTGGGTGGTATTAGGTCGTGGTCGTGTTGGATATGGTGACGGACTTAATGGTAAAGAGATGCCGTTCTATGAGAACTTCTACGGCGGTGGTTCAAGCACGGTTCGTGGCTTCCAGTCCAATACCATTGGTCCTAAAGCTGCGTATCTGAACGATGGCTCATCTACCTGTAATCTGACCAACCCGAACGGGGTTTGTAAGTCAGATGATGCGGTAGGGGGTAATGCTATGGCGATTGCCAGCCTTGAGCTGATTACGCCTACGCCGTTCCTGAGCGAAAAGTATGCAAACTCTGTGCGTACCTCGGTGTTTATGGATGCCGGTACCGTTTGGGATACCAAATGGCAGAACACCGCAGAAACACGTGCGGCGGGTGTGCCGGACTACAGCGATCCTAACAACATTCGCGTCTCTGCCGGTGTGGCACTGCAGTGGATGTCACCATTAGGACCGTTGGTATTCTCATACGCCCAGCCGATGAAGAAAGTCGAGGGAGACAAGTCAGAGCAATTCCAGTTTAACATCGGTAAAACCTGGTAAGGCTCTGAACAAGGAAGTGAAAATACCGTCTTGCACGCGTGCCGTTTAAAGATGCGGCACGCTGCAAACACACACGTTGAGGTAAGGAGTTTATAGTGAAAAAGTTGTTCTGTGCTGCTGCTCTGGGTGTTGCATTAGCTGCTTCTGCGGGTGCCCAAGCGGCTGATAAAGTTGCCGTCGTGAACCTGAGCCAGGTTTTCCAGCAGTCTCCGCAGCGTGCCGCTGTTGCTAAGCAACTGGAAGGTGAATTCCAGAGCCGCGCCTCTGACCTCCAGTCTCAGCAGCAGAAGATCCAGCAAGAAATTCAGGATCTGCAGCGTAATGCGTCGACCATGAAAGCGAGCGACCGTACCAAGAAAGAGAAGCAGATTTCTTCTGAGCGTGCTGCCTTTGAACAAAAAGCACAGGCTTTTGACAAAGACAACCAAACCCGTCAGATGCAGGAACGTAACAAGCTGCTGGCTAAAATCCAGACCGCTGTGCAGTCTGTAGCGAAAAGCGAAGGTTACGATCTGGTTCTGGACTCTCAGGCCGTGCTGTACTCTTCTTCTGATGCTAAAGACATCACTGCTGACGTTGTAAAACAGGTTAAATAATTGATGTCATCAATTCGACTGGCTGATTTAGCCCAGCAGTTGGATGCAGAATTGCACGGAGATGGCGATATCGTCATCTCCGGCATTGCTTCTATGCAATCCGCCACAACTGGCCAAATCACTTTTCTTGCAAACAGCCGCTACCGCGAGCAGCTCGCTACTATCCAGGCTTCAGCCGTGGTGCTGACGGAAGCGGATCTGGAGTGGTGTAAAACGGCCGCCCTGGTGGTGAAAAATCCTTACCTAACTTATGCCCACATGGCACAACTGCTGGACACCACGCCGCAGCCCGCGCAGAATATCGCGCCCAGCGCGGTGATCGATGCAACTGCGAAGCTGGGTAAGAATGTTTCGGTAGGCGCAAATGCGGTGATTGAGTCCGGCGTTGAGCTGGGTGATGACGTCGTTATTGGCGCAGGATGTTTTGTTGGTAAGCAGACGCGTATCGGTCGCGGCTCACGCTTGTGGGCTAACGTCACGATTTATCACGAAATCCAGATTGGTCAGGATTGTCTGATTCAGTCCGGCACGGTAATCGGTGCTGATGGTTTCGGGTATGCTAACGATCGCGGCAACTGGGTGAAAATTCCGCAGCTGGGTACCGTAGTGATTGGTGATCGGGTAGAAATTGGTGCCTGTACCACTATCGATCGCGGCGCGCTGGATAACACTCTGATCGGCAATGGTGTTATCATAGACAACCAGTGTCAGATTGCCCACAACGTGATCATTGGTGATAACACCGCAGTTGCTGGTGGTGTGATCATGGCGGGTAGTCTGAAGATTGGACGTTACTGTATGATTGGCGGCGCCAGCGTCATTAACGGCCATATGGAAATCTGTGACAAAGTGACCGTAACGGGCATGGGCATGGTAATGCGCCCCATCACAGAACCTGGGGTATACTCGTCGGGTATTCCACTGCAACCCAACAAAACCTGGCGTAAAACTGCAGCGCTGGTGATGAACATCGATGAAATAAGCAAACGCTTAAAAGCCATCGAACGTAAGGTCGGCAAAGACGACTAAACGCATCCCACGCTACTCGCTTTCATAACAAGAAGTGTACTTTCTTCCAGCGTCGGTTAAGCCGAACATGGCAGCAGGTATGGTAAGAAAGCGAAACGCCCCGAACTAATTTGCGGCCTGCGGAAGATCATTTTGATCGGTGCAGGCCGTGTTATTGTTGCCATCAGATTTTTAGGACAGGAAGAGTATTTTGACTACTGAAACGCATACTCTGAAAATTGAAGAGATTTTAGAACTGCTGCCACACCGCTATCCTTTCTTGCTGGTTGATCGCGTGCTGGATTTTGAAGAGCATAAATACCTGCGCGCGGTTAAGAACGTTTCTGTTAACGAACCGTTTTTCCAGGGACATTTCCCTGGTAAGCCGATTTTCCCAGGCGTTCTGATTCTGGAAGCGATGGCGCAAGCGACCGGTATCCTGGCGTTTAAAAGCGTTGGAAAACTGGAGCCAGGCGAACTGTATTACTTCGCCGGTATCGATGAAGCCCGTTTCAAACGTCCTGTAGTACCGGGCGATCAGATGATCATGGAAGTGACATTCGAGAAAACCCGTCGTGGCTTAACGCGCTTTAAAGGCGTGGCGACCGTTGACGGCAAAATTGTCTGTGAAGCGACCATGATGTGTGCCCGTAGCCGGGAGGCATAATAAGTGATTGATTCAACCGCCAATATTCATCCCAGTTCAGTTATTGAAGAAGGTGCCATTATCGGTGCCAATGTTCATATCGGCCCGTTCTGCTTTATCGGTGCTCATGTGGAAATTGGTGAAGGTACCGTACTCAAATCACACGTGGTGGTGAACGGCCATACGCGTATCGGCAAAGATAATCAGATCTACCAGTTCGCTTCCATCGGTGAAGTTAACCAGGATCTGAAATATGCTGGCGAACCGACGCGCGTTGAAATTGGCGATCGCAACCGCATCCGCGAGAGCGTCACGATTCATCGTGGTACCACCCAGGGCGGCAATGTGACCAAAGTCGGCAGCGATAACCTGCTGATGGTTAATGCGCACATTGCCCATGACTGCGTGATCGGCAATCGCTGCATTTTTGCCAATAATGCCACGCTGGGCGGTCACGTAACCGTTGATGATTTCGCTATTATTGGCGGCATGACAGCGGTACATCAGTGGTGCACCATTGGTGCGCATGTGATGGTTGGCGGTTGTTCAGGTGTCGCGCAAGATGTGCCGCCTTACGTTATTGCACAGGGTAACCATGCAACGCCGTACGGTATTAACATCGAAGGTCTGAAGCGTCGCGGCTTTAGCAAAGAAGCGCTGCATGCCATTCGCAACGCGTACAAACTGCTGTACCGCAGCGGCAAAACGCTGGATGAAGTGAAACCAGAGATTGAAGAGCTGGCGAAGCAACACAGTGAAGTACAGCCTTTCTATGATTTCTTTGCCCGTTCAACGCGTGGATTGATTCGTTAATCCATGTCAGCGCGTCCCCTCACGATTGCCCTGGTCGCCGGAGAAACCTCCGGCGATATTCTTGGTGCAGGTCTCATCCGTGCGTTAAAAGCGCGTCATCCCAATGCACGCTTTGTTGGCGTGGCTGGCCCGCTGATGCAGGCCGAAGGCTGTGAAGCCTGGTACGAGATGGAAGAGCTGGCGGTGATGGGTATCGTCGAAGTGCTAGGCCGCTTGCGCCGCTTGCTTAAAATTCGTCACGACCTCACGCAGCGCTTTACCGAACTCAAGCCGGATGTCTTCGTTGGCATTGATGCGCCGGATTTCAACATTACGTTGGAAGGCAGCCTCAAGCGCCAAGGCATTCGCACTATTCATTACGTCAGCCCTTCGGTTTGGGCGTGGCGTCAAAAACGCGTGTTTAAAATCGGCCGTAATACCAATTTGGTGCTGGCCTTTTTGCCGTTTGAAAAAGCTTTCTACGATCGCTTCAACGTGCCGTGCCGCTTTATTGGCCATACCATGGCCGATGCGATGCCGTTACAGCCTGATAAACTGGCGGCGCGTCGCGAGTTAGGCATAGCCGAAGAGGCGATTTGCCTCGGCTTATTGCCCGGCAGTCGCGGTGCAGAAGTTGAAATGCTCAGCGCCGATTTCCTGCGCGCTGCCCAACTTTTGCGTCAGCGCTATCCAACGCTGGAAATCGTGGTGCCGCTGGTCAATGCCAAACGTCGCGAACAGTTTGAGCAGATCAAAGCTGAGGTGGCGCCGGAACTGCCGATGCATTTGCTGGATGGCAAAGGCCGCCAGGCGATGCTGGCCAGTGACGCCGCTATTCTTGCGTCTGGCACCGCCGCGCTGGAGTGTATGCTGGCGAAATGCCCGATGGTAGTGGGTTATCGTATGAAGCCGTTTACCTTCTGGCTGGCCAAACGTCTGGTGAAAACGCCGTATGTTTCGCTGCCGAATCTGCTGGCTGGTCGCGAACTGGTGAAAGAGCTGCTGCAGGACGAGTGCCAGCCTGAAGCTTTAGCTGCGGCGTTAGAGCCCTTGCTGCACGCCGGGCCTGAGCGCGAAGCGTTACTGAACACCTTCACCGAACTGCATCAACAGATTCGCTGGAATGCCGACGAACAAGCGGCGGATGCGGTACTGGAGATCATAAATGGCTGAATTTATCTATCCCAACGCACAGCGGATTGCCGGCGTTGATGAAGTTGGGCGCGGCCCGCTGGTTGGGGCCGTTGTCACTGCTGCGGTGATTCTCGATCCTGCCAACCCTATTGCAGGCCTGGCCGACTCGAAAAAGCTGTCAGAGAAGCGTCGTCTGGCGTTGTATGACGAGATCAAAGAGAAGGCGTTGGCCTGGAGCCTTGGCCGTGCTGAACCTGAAGAGATCGATCAGCTCAATATTTTGCACGCTACCATGCTAGCGATGCAGCGTGCGGTGGCAGGTTTACCCGTTGCGCCAGACTTCGTACTGATCGATGGCAACCGTTGCCCAGCGTTGCCGATGCCTTCGCTGGCAGTGGTGAAGGGCGATAGCCTGGTGAGAGAGATCAGTGCGGCCTCGATTATCGCTAAAGTGACGCGCGATCGGGAAATGGCCGAGCTGGATCTGCTATTCCCTGAATATGGCTTCGCGCAGCACAAAGGTTATCCGACTGCTTTGCATATGGAAAAGCTAACGCAGCACGGTGCCACACCTCACCATCGTCGCAGCTTTGCGCCGGTGCGTAACGCCCTGATCGATGCCGATGTGCGGGCTGCACATCAGCCAACTACGCTTTAATAGCCTGACGCTGTTTTAACCGGAAACTGATATGGCTGAACCTCGTTTTATACATCTGCGCGTCCATAGCGATTACTCCATGGTTGATGGTCTGGCGAAAACCGGACCTTTAGTCAAGAAGGCGGCCGCGCTTGGCATGCCAGCGATTGCCATGACCGACTACATCAACCTGTGTGGGTTGGTGCGTTTTTACGGCAGCGCGCACGGAGCGGGGATCAAGCCGATTGTGGGGGCTGACTTCCACGTCGCCAGTGAACTGATGGGTGACGAGCTGACGCAACTCACCGTGCTGGCCGCGAATAACACCGGTTATCAAAACCTAACGCTGCTGATTTCACGTGCGTATCAGCGCGGTTATGGCATCGATGGGCCAATCATCGATCGTGACTGGCTGCTGGAATTAGGCGAAGGTTTGATTCTGTTGTCGGGTGGACGCCGCGGTGATGTTGGTCGTAGCCTGCTGCGCGGCAATAGCGCCATGGTGGCGCAGTGTTTGAGCTTCTATCAGGAACACTTCCCCAATCGCTATTACCTCGAGCTCATCCGCACCGGTCGTGCTGATGAGGAAGCTTATTTGCACGCTGCGGTTGAGTTAGCGATCGCCGAAGGCGTACCGGTGGTGGCCACTAACGAAGTGTGCTTCCTGAATGAAGAAGATTTTGATGCGCATGAAATCCGCGTCGCAATTCATGACGGCTATACGCTGGATGATCCTAAGCGCCCGCGCAATTACAGTCCTCAGCAATATATGCGCAGTGAAGAGGAGATGTGCGAGCTGTTCTCGGACATCCCGGAAGCGCTGGAAAATAGCGTAGAGATTGCTAAGCGTTGTAACGTAACCGTGCGCCTCGGCGAATACTTCCTGCCACAGTTCCCCACCGGTGAGATGAGCACCGAAGACTTCCTCGTGGCGAAGTCACGTGAAGGTCTGGAAGAGCGTATGGAATTTCTCTTCCCGGATCCGGCGGAGCGCGCTGAGAAACGCGTGGAATATGATGAACGTCTGGATATTGAACTCACCGTAATCAACCAGATGGGCTTCCCCGGCTACTTCCTGATCGTGATGGAGTTTATTCAGTGGTCCAAGGATAACGGCATCCCCGTGGGGCCTGGCCGCGGCTCGGGTGCGGGCTCGCTGGTGGCGTATGCGCTGAAGATTACCGATATTGATCCGCTAGAGTTTGACCTGCTGTTCGAACGCTTCCTTAATCCAGAACGTGTGTCGATGCCCGACTTCGACGTCGACTTCTGCATGGAGAAGCGCGATCAGGTTATCGATCACGTTGCCGAGATGTACGGACGTGAAGCGGTATCGCAGATCATCACCTTCGGTACCATGGCGGCGAAAGCGGTAATCCGCGATGTGGGACGCGTGTTGGGTCATCCGTATGGTTTCGTCGATCGCATCTCCAAACTGATCCCGCCGGATCCGGGCATGACGCTGGAAAAAGCCTTCCTGGCTGAACCGCAGCTGCCGGAGATCTACGAGGCAGACGAAGAGGTTAAAGCGCTGATCGACATGGCGCGCAAACTGGAAGGTGTCACGCGTAACGCTGGTAAACATGCCGGTGGTGTGGTGATCTCGCCAACTAAAATTACCGATTTTGCGCCGCTGTACTGCGATGAAAACGGACAGTTCCCGGTTACCCAGTTTGATAAGAATGACGTGGAATACGCCGGGCTGGTGAAGTTTGACTTCCTCGGCTTGCGTACGCTCACCATCATCGACTGGGCGCTGAAGATGATTAACCCGCGCCGTGAAAAGCAGGGTTTGCCGCCAATCGATATCGCTGCCATCCCGCTGGATGACAAGAAAAGCTTCGACATGCTGCAGCGCTCGGAAACCACCGCAGTGTTCCAGCTTGAATCGCGCGGCATGAAAGATCTGATCAAACGTCTGAAGCCTGACTGCTTCGAAGATATGATCGCTCTGGTGGCATTGTTCCGTCCGGGCCCGCTGCAATCGGGCATGGTAGATAACTTCATCGACCGTAAGCACGGCCGCGAAGAGATCTCCTATCCGGATATTCAGTGGCAGCACGAAACCCTGAAGCCGGTACTGGAGCCGACCTACGGCATTATCCTGTATCAGGAACAGGTGATGCAGATCGCGCAGGTGCTGTCCGGCTATACGCTGGGTGGCGCAGATATGTTGCGTCGTGCGATGGGTAAAAAGAAACCAGAAGAGATGGCGAAGCAGCGTTCGGTATTCCAGGACGGTGCGGAGAAGATGGGCGTCGATGGCGAACTGTCGATGAAAATCTTCGATCTGGTGGAGAAGTTCGCCGGTTATGGCTTTAACAAGTCACACTCCGCTGCTTACGCACTGGTTTCTTATCAAACGCTGTGGCTGAAAGCGCACTATCCGGCAGAGTTCATGGCGGCGGTAATGACCGCCGATATGGATAACACCGAGAAAGTGGTTGGACTGGTCGATGAGTGCTGGCGTATGGGCCTTAAAGTGCTGCCGCCGGACATCAACTCAGGTTTGTATCCGTTCCACGTCAATGACGAAGGCGAGATCGTTTACGGCATTGGCGCGATTAAAGGCGTGGGCGAAGGTCCGATCGAAGCGATCATTGATGCGCGTAACGAGGGCGGCTACTTCAAAGAGCTGTTCGATCTCTGTGCGCGCACTGACACCAAGAAGATCAACCGTCGCGTGATGGAAAAACTGATCATGTCGGGCGCGTTCGATCGTCTGGGTCCGCATCGTGCAGCATTGATGAGTGCGCTTGGCGATGCATTAAAAGCCGCCGATCAGCACGCTAAAGCCGAAGCCATTGGCCAGGCCGATATGTTTGGTGTGCTGGCGGAAGAGCCGGAGCAGGTGGAGAAATCCTACGCCAGCATTACGCCATGGCCGGAACAAGTTCAGTTGGATGGCGAACGTGAGACGCTTGGCCTGTATCTCACCGGCCATCCCATTAATCAGTATTTGAAAGAAATTGAGCGTTACGTTGGCGGCATGCGGCTGAAAGACATGCATCCAACAGATCGTGGTAAAGTAACCGTCGCGGCGGGGCTGGTGATTGCCGCCCGCGTGATGGTCACCAAGCGCGGCAACCGAATTGGTATTTGTACGATTGACGATCGTTCTGGTCGTCTTGAAGTGATGTTATTTACCGATGCGTTAGATAAATACCAGCAGTTGCTGGAGAAGGACCGTATCCTGATCGTCAGTGGACAGGTCAGCTTTGATGACTTTAGCGGTGGCCTTAAAATGACCGCTCGAGAAGTTATGGACATCGACGAAGCGCGGGAAAAATACGCGCGCGGACTTGCTATCTCGCTGACGGACAGGCAAATTGATGACCAGCTTTTAAACCGTCTCCGCCAGTCTCTGGAGCCTCATCGCTCCGGGACCATTCCGGTGCATCTCTACTATCAGAGAGCCGATGCGCGAGCGAAGCTACGCTTTGGTGCAGCGTGGCGAATTTCGCCCAGCGATCGTTTACTCAACGATTTGCGGTCGTTAGTAGGATCGGAGCAGGTGGAACTGGAGTTTGACTAAAACAGGAACATTATGAGTCTTAATTACCTGGATTTTGAACAGCCAATCGCAGAGCTTGAAGCGAAAATCGACTCGTTAAAATCGATTGGCCGTTCGGATGAGAAACACGATATTAATTTGGATGAGGAAGTGCAGCGCCTGCGCGAAAAAAGCGTTGAGCTGACCCGTAAAATCTTCTCCGATTTAGGCGCCTGGCAAGTGGCGCAACTTGCGCGTCATCCGCTGCGTCCTTATACACTGGACTATATCCGCAACGCGTTTGATGATTTCGACGAACTGGCTGGCGACCGCGCTTATGCCGATGATAAAGCGATTGTCGGTGGTATTGCACGTCTCGACGGCCGTCCGGTGATGATCATTGGTCATCAGAAAGGTCGCGAAACCAAAGAGAAAATCCGTCGTAACTTCGGCATGCCGGCACCGGAAGGCTATCGCAAAGCGCTGCGCCTGATGGAAATGGCGGAACGTTTCAAGATGCCGCTGATCACCTTTATTGACACGCCGGGTGCTTATCCGGGCGTCGGTGCAGAAGAGCGCGGTCAGTCTGAAGCGATCGCTCGCAACCTGCGTGAAATGTCTGGCCTGAAAATTCCGGTGATTTGTACCGTAATCGGCGAAGGCGGTTCCGGTGGTGCGTTGGCCATCGGCGTGGGCGACAAAGTGAACATGCTGCAGTACAGCACATATTCAGTGATTTCACCGGAAGGCTGTGCGTCGATTCTGTGGAAAAGCGCCGATAAAGCGCCATTGGCCGCAGAAGCGATGGGCATCACCGCTGAACGTCTGAAAGAGCTGAAGCTGATTGATTCCATCGTTCCAGAACCGCTGGGGGGTGCACATCGCCATCCGCTGGAGATCGCTGCCAGTCTGAAGCAGCAGCTGTTGGCTGATCTGGCCGATCTCGATGTGTTGAGCACCGAAGAGTTGCTTAACCGTCGCTATCAGCGCCTGATGAACTACGGCTACGCGTGATAAGCAATGCTGCATAAGAAGAAGCGGACTTCGGTCCGCTTTTTTTATGCCTGTTAATGGGTGAATTCGCATTGGTCGCCATTAATGGCGAGCCGACACACTTGCAGCAATAAAAATGTCGGAAGGGTCAGGAAAGGCCAGCCTGAAGAGCAAAGCGTCCGAGCCAGGATGGCGAGGCCGATCAAAATGGATGCAGGCCTTCTTTGCGATCGGGCTGGCCTTTCCTGGCCTCAGCCGCCAGCGATGTAACTTAACAGCAGAGCATTCCAGGTTTATCCACGTCCGCTTTTCGCTATCCTTATTCAGTGCCACAACACCACAGGAGGTGAGCATTGAATATTATTGCGATCATGGGACCGCACGGCGCTTTCTATAAAGATGAGCCTATTCGCGAACTGGACGCCACACTCAAGCTGCAAGGCTTCCAGACCGTCTACCCCAATAATGCCAGCGACCTGCTGAAGTTGATTGAACACAATCCGCGCATTTGCGGGGTGATTTTTGACTGGGACGATTACAGTCTGTCGTTGTGTAGCGATATCAATCAGCTCAACGAATATCTGCCGCTGTATGCCTTCATCAACACCCATTCGCAAATGGATGTCAGCATCAACGAGATGCGCATGGCGCTGCACTTCTTTGAGTATGCCCTAAGCGCCGCCGATGACATCGCGCTGCATATTCGGCAATACACCGATGAGTACATCGACAACATCACACCGCCGCTGACCAAAGCGTTGTTCAATTATGTGAAAGAGGGCAAATACACTTTCTGCACGCCAGGGCACATGGGCGGTAGCGCCTTTCAGAAGAGCCCGGTTGGCAGCCTGTTTTACGACTTCTTCGGCTCGAACACCTTAAAGGCGGACGTTTCGATCTCGGTGACAGAACTGGGTTCGTTGCTCGATCACACCGGTCCGCATCTGGAAGCGGAAGAGTATGTCGCGCGTACCTTTGGCGCAGAGCAAAGCTACATGGTGACCAACGGCACCTCGACCTCGAACAAAATCGTCGGCATGTACGCGGCTCCCGCCGGCAGCACGGTATTGATTGACCGTAACTGCCATAAATCGCTGACCCATTTACTGATGATGAGCGACATCATTCCGATTTGGCTCAAGCCGACGCGTAATGCGCTGGGAATTCTCGGCGGTATTCCGCAGCGTGAATTTACGCGCGACAACATTCAGCAAAAGGTTAACGCCACGCCGCGCGCCAGCTGGCCGGTGCATGCAGTCATTACTAACTCGACTTACGACGGCCTGCTGTATAACACACAGTTCATCAAGCAGACGCTGGATGTACCCTCAATCCACTTTGATTCAGCGTGGGTGCCTTACACCAACTTCCATCCGATCTACGCCGGAAAAAGCGGCATGAGTGGCGATCGTACTCCAGGCAAAGTGATCTATGAAACGCAATCAACCCACAAGCTGCTGGCGGCATTTTCACAGGCCTCGCTAATTCACATCAAAGGCGACTACGACGAGCACACCTTCAACGAAGCCTACATGATGCACACCACCACATCGCCAAGCTATGCGATCGTGTCATCGATTGAAACGGCGGCAGCGATGTTGCGCGGTAATCCGGGTAAGCGACTGATTAACCGCTCGGTCGAACGCGCGCTGCATTTCCGCCGTGAGATTCAGCGCTTGCGTGAAGAGTCCGACGGCTGGTTCTTTGATATCTGGCAGCCGGAGCAGGTTGATCAAGCTGAATGCTGGCCGATCCAGCCGGGCGAAGAGGATTGGCACGGTTTCACCCATGCCGATCGCGATCACATGTACCTCGATCCGATCAAAGTCACCATCCTGACGCCGGGCATGAGTGAACTGGGTAACATGGCGGAAGAGGGGATTCCTGCCGCGCTGGTGGCGAAGTTCCTCGATCAGCGCGGTATCGTGGTGGAGAAAACCGGGCCCTACAATCTGCTGTTCCTCTTCAGCATCGGTATCGATAAAACCAAAGCGATGAGCGTGTTGCGCGGGTTGACGGAATTTAAGCGTGCCTACGATCTCAACCTGCGGGTGAAAAACATGCTGCCGGATCTGTATGCCGAAGATCCTGACTTCTATCGCAACATGCGTATTCAGACGCTGGCGCAGGGCATTCATCAACTGATCCTGCAGCACGATTTGCCGCGTCTGATGTTGAAGGCGTTCGACGTGCTGCCGGAGATGAAGATGACGCCGCATCAGGCGTTTCAGCGCCAGGTGAAAGGCCAGGTTGAAACCGTTGATATTCGTGAGTTGGTGGGGCGCATTTCGGCCAATATGATTTTGCCGTATCCGCCGGGCGTACCGGTGGTGATGCCGGGTGAGATGATCACCGAAGAGAGCCGATCAGTACTCGATTTTCTGCTGATGCTCTGCACCATTGGTCGCCACTATCCCGGCTTCGAAACCGATATTCACGGCGCGACGCTGACCGAAGATGGCCGCTATCTGGTGCGCGTGTTGCGTGATGAAGACGATCGCTAACTTAGGATAATCCCCCCTTTCCATCGCCGCTTATGCCACGTAGGGTAAGCGGCTTATGTGAAAAATGGAGCCGCTATGCTGCAGATAAAACAGATCCACCACATTGCCATTATTGCCACCGATTATCAGCGCAGTAAGGCGTTTTACTGTGATGTGCTGGGTTTTGAACTTTTGGGTGAATATTACCGCGCCGAGCGCGATTCCTGGAAAGGCGATCTTGGGTTGAACGGGGTTTACACCATCGAGCTGTTCTCGTTCCCGTCGCCGCCGCCACGTGTCAGCGGACCGGAAGCCTGCGGTCTGCGCCATCTGGCGTTTTGTGTCGAGGATGTCGCGCAGTCGATAGCCGCGCTAGCGGAGAAGGGCGTGACCTGTGAACCGATTCGTATCGATGCGTTAACCGGCAAAGCCTGCACCTTCTTCCCCGATCCGGACGGTTTGCCGCTGGAGCTGTATCAGGCGTAAACTAGCGTCCGCCGCGAGCCGCAATTCGGTGGCTCGCCTGGACGGAACGCGCTCATGTCTTTATCTCATCTTGCTTCGCTGCTGACACCCGACGCTGGCTATGTGCTGGCGTTCAGCGGCGGACTTGACTCTACCGTGCTGCTGCATCAATTGGTTTGCTGGCAACGTCAGCAGCCGCAGCTGCGCGTGCGCGCGTTACATGTTCATCATGGCTTAAGCCCCAATGCTGATCGCTGGGCGCAACATTGTCAGCAGATTTGCATGCAGTGGCAGATTCCTTGTGCGGTTCTGCAGGTGCAGGTTGATGGGCGCGATAGCGGTATTGAAGCGGCGGCCCGCGAGGCGCGCTATCAAGCGCTGTTTCAGCAGCTACAACCCGGTGAGCACTTACTCACTGCGCAGCACCTCGACGATCAGGCGGAAACGCTGCTGCTGGCATTAAAACGCGGCAGCGGACCGGCGGGTTTGGCGGCGATGCCGCTGCAGCGCAGCGTTGACGATCGTCTGCATCTGCGACCGTTGCTTGACGTCAGCCGTCAGCAGTTGGAAAACTATGCTGCCGAGCACCAGCTCAGCTGGATTGAGGATGAAAGCAACGCCGATAGCCGCTATGACCGCAACTTCTTGCGCCAGCAGGTTTTACCGCTACTGCAGGCGCGCTGGCCGCACTTCTGCGCCGCCAGCGCACGCAGTGCAGCACTCTGTGGCGAGCAGGAGCAACTGCTGGATGAGTTGCTGGCTGAACAGCTGATACAGCTTACCGATGCGCATGGCGCACTGCATTTTCCACCGTTACTCGACATGAGCGAAGCGCGCCGCCATGCGCTGTTGCGCCGCTGGATCGCTCAACAGGGCGGCGCGATGCCTGCGCGTGAAGCGCTCAAACGTATCACCGATGAAGTCATTAACAGTCGGGATGATGCTAAACCTTGTCTGCGCTTCGGCGATTTTGAACTGCGACGCTATCGCCAGCAACTCTACTGGCTCAGGCCGCAGCCATCTCTGAGTCAGCACTCGCTAACCTGGCAAGACCGCAGCCAGCCACTCGATTTACCGGCAGGTGTAGGCTTGCTGCAGGCTAACGGCGAGATTGCTGAGTTACGTCACCCTAATGCGGATGAAGAGATCAATATTCGCTTCAGGGCGCAAGGCTATTATCACCTGCTGGGGCGCGCGGGTGGCCGAGAGATGAAGAAGCTGTGGCAAGAGTTGGGCGTTGCGCCCTGGCAGCGTGAACGTATCCCCTTGATTTACTACAACCAGACGTTAATTTGCGCGCCGGGACTGTTTATCACCCGGGAAGGCGCGGCTGGCAATGCGCAAGGCTGGCAGGCGATCTGGCTACAACAACAATAAAATGGAGAGCAATGATGAAGTATTTGATTGCCGCGCTTTTATGCGCTGCGACGCTACCGGCGTTTGCCGACGGTGATGTCAATGCCGGCGCGCAAAAAGCGGCAAGCTGCATGGCGTGTCACGGCGCGGAGGGCAAAAGCGCGGTGCCGCTTTATCCAAATCTCGCGGGACAACATGCGCCTTATCTGCTGCATTCACTGCAAGCCTACAAAAAAGGCGAACGCAGCGGCGGTCAGGCAGAAGTGATGAAAGCATTTGTGGCGGGATTGAGCGATCAGGATATGGAAGATTTGTCGGCGTATTACAGTTCGTTAAAGCCTTAAGCGAGGGGGGCGGGATGGGATTCCCGCCCGAGAGAGGGTTTACTCTTCGCTAACGACGACGGTGCCCAGCTCCGGATGCGTGAAGCTGGCGATGTGGTCGAGCCGCACTTCGCGGGTCTCGCCGGAGAGATCGACGGCAAGGTACTCGACGTTTTTACGTGAGACCATGTCCACGGCTTTCGCCTTGAGCTGATCGCCGTTTTTTAACTCTAACGACAGCGTCCAGTTTTTTTGGCAGGCGAGTTCGAGGTTGTCGTAGTCATCGCAGTTGATGGGTTTGTAGGCTTCATTCGTCAACATAGTCGCTCACCAATAAGTTTGCAGCGGCATACGCTGCTTGTTCCCTGAGAGAAGAGTTTAGCGCAGAATCAGCGGCAATATCGTTGAGAGCCTTCAACGCACAACCTATGGCGTCTGGCACATACCCAAGGTCGCCGCTACCAATTTCGGCATACTTCTGGCGAACTAACTCACAATACTTTTGCACATACACCTCCTCAGCAGAGCTTGATACTCTGGATGATAGGCGACTATATCACAGGAAATTCATGGAAATCAGCCCGGTCGTCACGGGTTTGATGCATGGAAAAGGGCAAAAGTGACATTTCGCGCTGGTATCATGCACTCAGCGTGCGCACAAAAGGTTAAGTTGATGAACAGGTTATTACGCGACACAACGTCGAACCAAACGGCAGGTGACAGATGATTGTACTGTCTCGTTCGGTTTCACTGGCCGATAATGAAGTAGAGCTTAGTGCCATCCGTGCGCAGGGTGCGGGCGGCCAACACGTGAATAAAACCTCTACGGCCATTCACCTGCGGTTTGATATCAACGCATCGTCGCTGCCGCCGTTTTATAAAGAGCGACTGCTGGCGGCGAGCCATCATTTGATCACTGCGGAAGGTGTGGTGATCATCAAAGCACAGGAGCACCGTAGCCAGGAAATGAATCGTGAAGCGGCCGTGCAGCGGTTGATCAATCTGATTCAGGAGTTAACTACGGTGGAAAAAGTCCGGCGCGCGACGAAACCGACGCACGGTTCTAAAGTGAGGCGGCTGGAAGGCAAAACACGGCGCAGTAACGTAAAAGCGATGCGCGGGAAAGTGCAATAAAAAACGCCTCCAGTCGGAGGCGTTTCAGTGTTACTTGTTGAGGGCTTTCGCCAGGAAGTCGACGATGTCGTGCTGCTTGATCATCTGCTTCTCGCTGGCGGTACGCGCCTTGTACTCAATCTCTTGGTTATCGAGATTACGATCGCCAATCACGATGGTGTGCGGCACGCCAATCAGCTCCATATCCGCGAACATCACGCCTGGACGCTCTTTGCGATCGTCCAGAATTACGTCGATGCCTTTAGCACGCAGCGTGTTGTACAGCTCTTCTGCCAGCTGTTGTACACGGAAAGATTTGTGCATGTTCATTGGCAAAATGGCGACTTCGAACGGCGCCAGCGCCGCAGGCCAGATGATGCCGCGCTCATCGTTGTTCTGCTCAATCGCTGCCGCCACCACGCGCGTGATACCGATGCCGTAGCAACCCATAGTCATCACCTGGTTACGGCCATCTTCGCCCTGTACCGCCGCTTTCATCGCTTCGGAGTACTTGGTACCCAGCTGGAAGATGTGGCCAACTTCAATACCGCGTTTAATCTGCAGCGTGCCTTTACCGTCCGGGCTTGGATCACCTTCGACCACGTTACGGATATCTTCCACGCGCGGTTCTGGCAGATCGCGTCCCCAGTTGATGCCGCTCAAATGCTTACCATCGATGTTCGCGCCCGCACAGAAGTCGCTGGTTTTCGCCACGGTACGATCGGCGATCACTGGCAGGGTCAAACCAACCGGACCGAGTGAACCTGGACCTGCGCCTAACAATGCGCGAATCTCTTCTTCGCTTGCCATCTCCAGCGGTTCAGCCACGATATCCAGCTTTTCGGCTTTAATTTCGTTCAGCTGATGATCGCCGCGCAGCAGCAGGGCAACCAGCGTGTGGCCGCTCTCTTCGGTGGCTTTGACGAACAGCGTCTTGACGGTTTTCTCGATCGGCAACTGATGTTGTTCAACCAATTCAGCAATGGTTTTCGCGTTCGGCGTATCGAACTGCGTCATCGCCTGCGTGGCCTGTGGACGTTCACCAGCCGGCGCTAAGGCTTCAGCTTTCTCAATGTTGGCCGCGTAATCCGATTCGCTGGAGAAGATCACGTCATCTTCACCGCTCAGCGCCAATACCTGGAACTCGTGTGAGGCGCTGCCACCGATAGAACCGGTATCGGCCTGTACGGCACGGAAATCCAGACCCATGCGGCTGAAGCTTTGGCTGTAGGCGCGGTACATCGCGTCGTAAGTTTCCTGCAGCGACTCCTGCGTGGTATGGAACGAGTAAGCATCTTTCATGATGAACTCGCGTGAACGCATCACACCAAAACGCGGGCGTACTTCATCGCGGAATTTGGTTTGGATTTGATACAGGTTGAGCGGCAGCTGCTTGTAAGAGCTCAGCTCGTTGCGGATCAAATCGGTCACCACTTCTTCGTGGGTTGGACCCAACACGAATGGACGCTCATGACGATCTTTAATGCGCAGCAGTTCCGGGCCGTACTGCTCCCAACGGCCACTCTCTTCCCACAAATCGGCTGGCTGAACCACCGGCATGGAGATCTCAATCGCGCCGGCGTTGTTCATCTCTTCACGCACGATGTTTTCAACTTTTCGCAGCACGCGAATACCGGTCGGCAACCAGGTATAGAGACCCGAAGCCAGTTTGCGGATCATGCCGGCGCGCAGCATCAGCTGGTGGCTGATCACTTCTGCATCGGAAGGTGTCTCCTTCAGAGTGGAGAGCAGATATTGAGTAGTACGCATTGATTACGATTCCAGTTATACGGAAGGAAACTGACAAAATTTTTCTGGCGGCTAGTGTACCAGCGAGATCAATCACTCAAAAGCGAGTTTTAGCGTGGATCGAGGGCGATCACTTCGGTTCCCGCGTCATCAATGCGCCAGCGCACATTAAAGTCGAGGAGCCACGCGGCATATTCGCGATCCTGCGTCTCACCTTTACGATAGGCTGGGCGCGGATCCTGCGCCAGCACGTCGGTGATAAACCGCGCCAGCTGGGGATAGGTTTTCTGCTGCTGTTGAAGCTGGCTCTGCGCCAGTGGCGAAAAGCGTACCGGCATAGTGGCATCCGGAGCGGCCTGCGCAAAGCCGGCACGCGCATCCGGTAACGCCTCGGCAAACGGCAGATAGGGTTTGATATCCACCACCGGCGTACCATCGACTAAATCAAGGCTGCCGAGCTGTAAGATCACCTGCTGCTTCTCGCAGCGAATACCTTTTAACTCAACCAGCGACATGCCGATGGGATTGGGACGGAAGGTCGACCGTGTGGCGAACACTCCCATACGCGCATTGCCACCGAGGCGCGGTGGACGCACCGTTGGACGCCAGCCACCCTCCATCGTTTGGTGAAAGACGAACAGTACCCACAGATGGCTAAAGTCTTCGAGACCGCGTACCGCTTCCGGCTGATTGTAGGGCGGCAACAGATGCAACTCGCCGCCACCATCCTGCACCAGACCGGGCTGGCGCGGGACGGCAAACTTCTCTTTCCACGGTGAGCGGATCACGCCGATTTGCGCGAAGGCAAATTCACTCATTGATTGGAGACTTTTAGGGCGGAGCCCTGGCAAATGGCCTGGCGATAACATCCCGGCGTGCTGGTGACAATTTCGCACTTATGCAGCAATACCGCATTGGCTTTCATGCCGGCCGCTCTGATCTGCAAGCGTTTACGCGCGGTGTTGATATTCGGCGGTGAATCCTGGCTGCTGCTTTGGCAATCTTCAGCGGAGACTTCGCCTAAATCGCGGAACGGATTGCTGACCAAATCGGTCGCATCGGTGTAAATCTTCACCGGCGCAGGACGTGGTGTCGGTTTGCGTTCTGGCTCGCTGGATGCCTGCTGCGGACGAGAAGGAGCACTGCTTATCGGGTGATATTCACGCACGCACCCGGTTAGCATCAATGCCAACAAGCAGAGCGGTAAAAAACGCATGGCAACATCCTCAAGTAATAAAAAGTGGCGTTATTGAAACAAGGACGACAATAAATAACAAGTCAGGTGCAATTTATGGCAAAAGAAAGGGCGGCCGAAGCCGCCCTGTATGGCATGAAAGGTAAAAATTACCAGCCTTTCACTGCACCGCCGTTGAAGATCTTGTTGGCCGCTTCAGACACTTCGTCTGATTGGTAGGCTTGAACAAATTTCTTCACGTTCTCAGCGTCTTTGTTATCTTCACGGCTAACGATCAGGTTCACATACGGTGAATCTTTGTCTTCCACGAAGATGCCATCTTTCGCTGGCGTCAGGCCAATCTGGCTAGCGTAAGTGGTGTTGATCACCGCCAACGCGATTTGCTGATCGTCCAGGGAACGTGGCAGTTGCGGCGCTTCCAGCTCAACAATCTTCAGGTTTTTCGGGTTCCCGACGATATCCAGCGAGGTAGGCAGCAGACCCACGCCGTCTTTCAATTTGATCAGGCCCACTTTCTGCAGCAGCAGCAATGAACGACCCAGGTTAGTGGGATCGTTCGGGATAGCGACCTGTGCACCGTTCTGCAGTTCATCCAGTGATTTGATTTTCTTCGAGTAACCCGCGATTGGGTAAACGAAGGTGTTCGCTACGATAGCCAGCTTGTAACCACGATCTTTAATTTGCTGATCGAGATACGGCTTGTGCTGGAAGGCGTTAACGTCGATATCACCTTTGCTCAGCGCTTCGTTAGGCAGCACGTAATCGTTAAAGGTGACCAGCTCAACATCGAGGCCATATTTTTCTTTGGCAACTTTCACCGCAGTTTCCGCAACCTGCTGCTCAGCACCCACGATCACACCCACTTTAATGTGGTTTGGATCTTTTGCTTTTTGATCGCATCCTGCCAGCGCAATTGCGCCAATCAGAGCACCCACAGCGGCAATCTTTTTAAATGTAAAAGACATATCCCTTCCTTAATAGAGGACTATTGATGTTGCTTGCTTACTTATGGGACACAGCACGCACGATGCGGTCGCCACAGAATTGGATTAAATACACCAGAACAACCAGCAGGATCAGCACGGTATTCATCACGGTGGCGTTATAGCCGATGTAACCATACTGGTAGCCAATCTGGCCCAAACCGCCCGCGCCAACTGCACCGCCCATGGCAGAGTAGCCGACCAGCGTAATCAGAGTAATTGTAGCGGCATTCACCAGACCCGGCAGGGCTTCTGGCAGCAGGACTTTACGCACAATCTGCAGCGGCGTGGCGCCCATAGCGCGGGAAGCCTCGATCAAACCGGTTGGCAGCTCGAGCAGTGCGTTCTCAACCATACGTGCAATAAATGGCGCGGCCCCAACAGTCAGCGGCACGATGGCGGCTTGCAAACCAATGGACGTGCCGACGATGGCGCGAGTAAAGGGAATCATCCACACCAATAAGATAATGAATGGAATCGAACGGAAGATATTCACCAGCGCTGACAGCACGCGATAGAGCGCATTGTTAGCCAGAATCTGACCCGGGCGCGTAACATACAGCAGCACGCCGACCGGCAGACCGAGGACAAAACCAAAGAAACCGGAGACAAAGGTCATCATCAGCGTTTCCCAGACGCCACGCGTCAGTAACCACATCATCGCTTCAGACATAACCTAGCACCTCTACTTTCACATGATTTTCTTTCAGCCAGGCAATTGCGGCTTGGGTATCTGTTTCACTGCCATCCATTTCGGCTAACATGATGCCGAACTTCACGCCGCCGGCGTAATCCATCTGCGCGCTAATAATATTGTTATTCACGTTAAAGCGACGTGCCGCCTCAGACAGCAGCGGAGCATCGACTGACTTACCGGTGAACTCCAGACGCAGCAGGGGCACGCTTTCGGCGGAGGCCTGTGGCGCCATGCGCTGCTGATAGTCGTCAGGGATATCCAGATGCAGCGTGGATTGGATGAACTGCTGCGCCAGCGGTGTTTTTGGATGTGAGAACACTTCGCTTACGCTGTCTTTCTCGATCAGCTCACCATTGCTGATGACCGCAACCTGATCGCAGATGCGTTTCACCACATCCATTTCGTGGGTGATCAATAGAATGGTAATACCGAGACGGCGGTTGATGTCTTTCAGCAACTCCAGAATGGAACGCGTTGTGGCCGGATCCAGCGCGCTGGTGGCTTCATCACACAGCAGCACCTTCGGATTACTTGCCAGCGCGCGCGCAATCGCTACACGCTGCTTTTGTCCGCCAGAGAGATTCGCCGGCCAGCTATCATGCTTGTCGGATAAACCCACCAATTCAAGTAACTCGGTGACGCGCTTTTTAATCTGCTCGCGAGAGAGGTTGCCTAATTCCAGTGGCAGCGCCACGTTGCCGGACACCGTGCGCGAGTTCATCAAGTTAAAGTGCTGGAAAATCATGCCAATCTGACGGCGTGCCAGTGTTAATTGGCCTGAAGAGAGGGTGGTCAACTCCTGGCCATCAACCAGTACGCGACCGGATGTTGGGCGTTCGAGCAGATTGACGCAGCGAATCAATGTACTTTTACCGGCACCGGATGAACCGATGACGCCATAAATCTGTCCAGCAGGCACATGCAGGCTGACGTTCGACAGTGCCTGAATGCTGCGTGAACCTTGCTGGAACACTTTGGTGATATTTTCGAGTTTAATCATTAGGTTATTTATTATCGTGTTGCATGGTCCGTGGTGTATCGGGCTTCGCTCAGCAGTGCTGCGCGAAATTTGAATGGATGTTAAGGTATCCAGACGGCTAAATCAATCGAAGTCATTCAATCTGCCATTCTCTCGCTATACGCAATCATGCGATACTTAGGGACACATTTTCAGCAGGAGTTTCTACGTGGCGAACAAAGTCCCGGCTATTTTTCTGGATCGTGATGGCACCTTGAATGTCGATCACGGCTATGTTCATGAAATCGATAATTTCGAATTTATTGATGGCACCATCGAAGCGCTACAGGCGCTGAAGAAGATGGGCTATGCGCTGGTGCTGGTGACCAATCAGTCGGGCATTGCGCGGGGGATGTTTACCGAAGATCAGTTTATGCAGCTCACCGAATGGATGGACTGGTCACTGGCCGATCGGGATGTTGATCTGGATGGCATCTATTTCTGCCCACATTTACCCGATGCAACAGTAGAAGAATATCGACAGCAGTGTGATTGCCGTAAGCCGCAGCCAGGCATGTTGCTTTCGGCGCAGCAGCATCTGGATATCGATATGGCTTCTTCTTATATGGTAGGTGACAAAATAGAAGATATGCAGGCGGCACAAGCGGCAGGTGTTGGTACAAAAGTATTGGTACGTAGCGGTAAGCCGGTAACGGCAGAAGGTGAAGCCGCGGCGGATTGGGTAATTAATAGTCTGGCAGAACTACCTTCACGCATTAAAAAGGCCTAAAAACGGTCGTTTTGTGCAAATTTCAATCGAACGGCAAAAAAGTTGAAATTTGCACTTGTCACCTCCGAATAACTCCCTATAATGCGCCACCACTGAGACGGCAAAGCGGCAACGCGGGCGGCTCAGCAGGGAGTGAAGAAATTCATCCCGCCGG
>NZ_AKIU01000097.1:0-18541 GCF_000282675.1 Pantoea sp. GM01
CGTTAAAGATGATTGGACGCTCACGCATGGTTCGCTCCTTCGGTGTTGCCAGTGTGGAGTTGGTTGCGATCTGGTGACTGTAGGTAGTGGTTGATTACCGCAGTGATGACAAGCTCCGCGTTGTCTATATACACTCCATCCTCATCGCAATGAATCTTGGCCGTGTCGTGAAAAACGTCTGTTAGCTTATTCATCAGGTTCTCATCTGGATAAACCGGGATAAATATCGCATCGCGGCGGGAAATTTCTTCCTGCGCCTCATCCAGCTTTTGCTGCAGGGCGTCACGTTCTGCTTTCAGAGCATTTATCGCTTTAACCACACAGCCCACGCCATCCTCGCCAATTGCTTCCATCATGGATTTTTCCCAAACCATTTCAGCCTGCATGTGAGCGTCACCGCGAACCAGCGCCACATCGAGGCGCGTAGCTAACTCAGCCACGTAATCATTGCCCATAGCCTTAGCAAGCTTATGACCACCGATAACTAAATCTTTGCTATTAACTTGGCTTAACTGTTGATTTTCCATATATATTTTTCACCTCAGACCGTTGCGTGATATTACGTTTTGCGCACTTAACACGTTTTAGCGCGCTGTTTTTAACTCGTTTTACGGAACAACTCGTGCACGAATGCCGCACACAGAGTGGAGATAATCAGCACGCCAGAGCCTGCAAGCAGCACATCCGTTTCGTTCAGTGCACCGCCTGATAGCGCTAATGCTGCTGTCACTGCTGCGGCGCATGCGACGTACGCTATAACCGCTGCTTTGTTCGCGCTGACTGCCATTTCAGAACTCCTCGATTTCCCAGCCGCCACCGGCGGAAGCCTTGCGCGCTGACACTGCGATGATGCGGATCGGGTACTGGTCGGCGGCCACTTTGGTTTTAACCCTCGCATCATCGGTCCAGAAACCTTTCACCTCGTGCAGTTCCAGCTCACCGTTTGCCTGCATTACTGCGAAATCCGGCGTGTAAAACGTCTTATCCGCCAGCCGCAGCTTGATACCTTCGAACCGGTACCAGGCGATTTCCCCGGCGCGCAGGCGCAGCTCCAGCTGCTGTGCGTATGCCTGTTCGGTCTTGTTCATGGCGCCAGCTTTCAACCGGCCCAGCGCCTGGAGTTTCTTACGCATCGTGCATTACCTTATTGGTGATATAATTACCATTATGGTAATTCTTTTCAAGTGTTAAGCCGTCTTTTTCAACATTAAATTACCTTTTTGGTAATTATTTTGGGCATAGCTAAACCTTCATGCCTGATGCCTTGCGTCGCTTGTATTCTTCGTACAGCCATTGGGCCGGGGTGACACTCCCAAGATAGGCCGCGTTCGGCATGCTCCGGTGTTCGTGGGCCTCAGTGAACGAGTGCTGTTCTGTCTGCACCGGGATCGGCTTGTCCAGCGTCTGCACCGGATTCGGTACCTGTTCGCCTGCTGCGACTTTCTTCGACCATTCCGCCATCTTGCGCGACATGAAGTTTTCCACTTCCGGCTCTGTCATGCAGCGCTGATACATCGCGCGGCGCGCTTCAGTCACGAGCCAGTACATGATCGGCTTACTCCAGCTGAAAGCCTCTGGTGTGGTGTACTGCCCTTTGTCGCGGTTGTAGCGGCGGAATTCGTCCATCGCCTCTTCAAGGCTGACGCCGAGCACGGTGGTGCTGTCTTTGCACCAGGACACGAACTGTCCAGGCGACGGCCAGAATGGTGATGTGCTGGCGCGAGCGTGTCGCATGCCGGCTGAAAGCTGCTCAAGGGTGCGAATACCTCCCTCGGCAAACGCTGCTGTCCACTGGCGTTTGGCTGCGGTTTCGTGAGCATCACTTTTCAGTGCGGTCTGCTCTGCTGCCGGGAATACCAGCTTCAGCTGATTGAACAGCTTATCCACCAGTCTGGCCGCTTCTAAGTTCACAACGTTGTCACCGGTCGGCTGACCCTGATTAGCCATGCTGGCCAGTGCCACCCCGTTGCGGTTTTGTACTGCATCAAACAGATCACGGTTCATATAAAATTCTCCCAGCCTTCGCGGCTGTTCCAGTGTGGTACTGATTCAGGCTCTTTAGCTTTTCTGGCTCTGACGACAACCAGGCTGCGAGCTAACTTTTGTTCCCATTGCGATTGGTGAAACGCCTTGCCCTCTGCCTTCCAGTAACTGGCGAAGCTGGCTATCTCTTCAGGTGTGGCCGGTTTATCAAGCCTGAACCCCCACAGTGATGCTAGCCGGACGAAGTCTGCCGATGGCTGCCAGCCTTCGAACATCGTGAACTTTCCATCCACCATTGCACCGGCTGACGGTGGCACATGGTTATCGATGATGGCGTTCGCTGCCTTTGGGGATGGAGTCGAAAAATTCTCGCGCGCGTTATGTGGGGTTTTATCTTTTAGATCTTCTCTTCTCTTCTCTTCTCTGGTCACGCTTTTGTCACGCTGTGAGCGTGACGATTTACTGACAGTTTCATCAGCGTCTTTTGCGCGCTTGTTTGCCTGCCGTTCCGCGTCAGTGGCGCGTTTCTTCGCTCCTTTACCGTTATGGCGGTCGAAATTCGGAAACAATAAATCGCCATTTTCGCCTTCTTCCAGCCATGCAACTCTGTCATCTAACAAAGCTGTCGCGAATCCGTCACAGTCAACGACACGATCTAGTAGCTTTTTTGTCACGCTGCGAGCGTGACCATTTATGGTGTTCACATCGGCCCAGCACCAGAGGCGCATAAGCTTGCCGAGAACGGTGTCCACATCGAGATCGAGAATCTCCGCCAGTTGGAAAACCTCAATCTTTTGAGATGTGGCAATTTCAATTTTTATCCAGTCACCGGCCATATAAGCCTCCCGTGTTGGCTTTTACTTTCATGCAGCCGCCTGACGTGCCTGTTTGGATTTTTTCAACAGATCTGAACGGGCCTTAGCCGCTTTCTTCGCCCGTTCGTTATTGCACGCAACGCACTCTCCGCTGACGGCATAACGCTCGCTGTCATGGTTGTGAATGCACTTTTTGCCGGTGTAATAACGCGTCAGGCCGTTCTCAAGCGCGTGACGCTGCGTAACAATTTTCATAATTGTGACCTTCGCTTGTTATTTATCTTTGGCTATTTTCACGCAACCAGCGACAAGATCAAGTCATAAATGAATATTTGGTAACGATTGTATGATTTGTAAGGGAATTTAGCAGACTTTTCTGAGAACTAAGCCGCCGGGGATGGCGGCATAATGGGGGCTGGTGTTGGTCAGGCTGCGGAGTAAAAGAACGAAACCAGCTGATCTTTGCTGATTTCCGGGTTAATGCTGATACATGCTTTATGAAGATTATTCATAAGGTTACGACTTGGAACGCGGCGCTTATATACCAGGTGTGTCACGATGTATTTCTTGGTGGTCTCGGCTTCGTCTGCCAGCTGCTTCTTTTCAGCGGATGACAAACCCTGCCAGAACTCTTTGAAGTCAAAAGCCTGCATACGGGCCTCCAGATAACGATTTCAACTCATTGATTGTTACCTAACTGGTGGCGGGAAGCAATGATAATTACCATTTTGGTTAATTTACCAGATTGGTAACTTGGGCCACAATATGGCCTGTTCAGCAACACATACGAATTATCTATCCGGGAAACAAATGAGATCTATCACAGAGATCAGACGCTCCAATCTGATTTACATCATCGAGACGCAATTTGGCGGAAACAAGACCGCTACTGCTGAAGCTATAGGCGTTCAGCCCAACCTGGTCAGCAGGTGGAGCGGTGTGAAACCGATAGGCGGCAATGCGGCGAGAAAGATAGAAACGAAGCTTGCCCTGGAAAGTTACTGGATGGATCGCGACCGCGAAAATTCGACACCTGAGGTAGCTGATACTGCGATTGGTGCAATCATCTCACGCAACCTGCGCGAGTGGATGGATAGCAGCGAAACCCTGAACACACAGGGGAAACTGCAGAAAGCCAGCTCTGTTTCACAGTCCACTATTCAGCGCGTTCTGAGCCGCGAAGTAGATCCGACTGTCAGCGTCATTAACAGCATTGCCGGTGCATTTGGTCGCTATGGCTATGAACTGCTTATGCCGTCTGCTGATTCACGTCAGATCACATATGACCGGGACGCCTATCACGCGCTGCCGGAAGATGAGAAAGAGAAAATTCACAGCTTCATCGAGTTCGTGATCAGCCAGAGTAAGAAGGGCTAACCCACTTCCCCCTGTCGGTATAGCCGCGGCACGCACGCGGAAACCGGCGACGGTATTTCATGAAAATTTACCGTCAGCGCCTGCCCTGCATGTCATCCCCAGCCACCTGGCTGCTAACCAGTCACGTCAAAATTAATTACCAATTTGGTAACTTTTTCTCTCGTTAACGATTGACACCGCCTGCGATCTGATTATTATTAGGCTCAACAGTTACCATTTTGGTAATTATAAAGCTCTTTAAAAATCAGGAACGGGCAATCACAACCCTTAATCTGGCCGCCCACCAGATGGCACGGATAACCCGTCAAACCGGAATGCCTGTCTGGAAAGTGACAGCAGTTAACCCATCTACCTGTCAGGAGATAGCTATGGCGATCACCAGCAGAACGGGAGAAACGCTAGTCGTGACGCGGCTTGCCTGCCGGTATCTCTGGCGGATCACCTGTTTATCTTCCCGTAGTTCTGAAACCGTTAACCGCGACCAGTTCCGAAAAATTGTCCTCCAGGCTTATGGTCTGGCCGGGCGCTGGCGTGGAATAAATCGTTACCAAAACGGTAACTAACGAGGTTCGCTATGAAATTTAGTTACCAGAACAAGATGTATTTAATTACCGTCTGCGGCCTCGGCATTCAGAAATCGTTCGCTGATTTCTCTGAAGGCGTGCAGTGGGCATTCACACAAAAGATGGCCGCCAGCTGCGCGGCTGAAATGGAGTAACGGCAATGGGTGCATATTCAAATCACTACATCGCGGAGGCGCAGCGCCAGCAGGTTTATGAAGATACCCTGTTGCGCGAACAGTGGATCTGCGACCGGGCGGAAGAGCTGAAAGACAAGTGGCCGGAAGATCTGACAACGCTTGCCAATCCTTTCCAGTTCAAAAATCTGCCTGGCTTCCTGACCGACGAAGCGCAGGACGCATATGCGGATTTGGTGCATCGCGTCTGCACTGCACAGGCTGAAAGCGACTGGAAGTTGCGTGAGTTTCTCGGGCCAGTAATGTTCGCCGAGGTTCACGCCAATGACAGTTAATCCCCCGCAATTCGCCCCGGTTGATCCGGGGCTTTATCTGGACATCAGCAACGAGGCTTATCACGCGGGTGCCGGTGTCAGTAAATCCATGCTCGACGCCGTGGCTGTTAACCCGGCGGTTATCCCGTGGCGCAAAACTGCGCCCGTTGATACCGAAAAGCTGAAAGCGCTGGATATGGGTACCGCCCTGCACTGCCTGCTGCTGGAGCCGGAGGAGTTCGATAAGCGCTTTATCGTCGCACCAGAGTTCAACCGCCGCTCCAACCAGGGCAAAGCCGATGAAGCCGCATTCCTTAAAGATTGCGAAGGCCTGGGCAAAACAGTGATGGACGCCGAGCAGGGCCGCAAGCTCCAGCTAATGCGCGGCAGCGCAATGGCCTACCCACCAGCGCGGTGGTTACTGGAAGCTGATGGCCACTGCGAAGCATCCATTTACTGGGATGACGAAGAGACCGGCGAGCTGTGCCGTATCAGGCCGGATCGCTACCTCACCGGGCAGCCGGTAATCGTGGACGTGAAGAAAGTGGCAGACATGGACCGCTTCGCGCGTCACGTCGAGGAGTTTCGTTATCACGTGCAGCACGCAATGTACTGCGACGGCTTCTATCAGCATTTCTACGAATACCCGCAGTTCGTGTTTATCGCAGTAAGCGAAACCATCGACTGTGGCCGCTATCCGGTACGCGTCTTCGAACTTGAACCGGAAGACGCCGAAGCAGGTCACCGGCTTTACCGCCGGGATCTGAACACCTATCACCAGTGCCGCATCAGCAACAGCTGGGGCGGAATTGAAAAACTTAGTCGCCCGGCGTGGGCGCGCAAACAGGATCAATGACATGGCCAATCAGTTAATCACGAACGAGTCCACCAGCACCGCCGCTACCATCTTCAACCCACAAAGCCTGATGCAGCTGCAGCAGTTTGCACAGGTGATGTCAGAGGGCGTTGTGGCAATCCCGCAGCACCTGCGAGGCAAGCCTGCTGACTGCCTGGCTGTCACCATGCAGGCGGCGCAGTGGGGTATGAACCCTTACGCGGTGGCGCAGAAAACGCACATCGTTAACGGCGCGCTGGGCTACGAGGCGCAGCTGGTGAATGCGGTGGTGTCCTCCTCCAACCTTCTCGCCAGCCGCATTAATTATAGCTGGAGCGGCGACTGGTCGAAGTGCACCGGCAAAAACGATAAGTCGGATGGCCTGACCGTTACGGTGTCAGCCGTCATCAAAGGCGAGAGCGAACCGCGCGAACTGACCATCAGCATGGCGCAGGCTGGCGTGCGAAATTCGCCACTGTGGGAGCAGGATCCGAAGCAGCAGTTGGCATACCTGTGCACTAAGCGCTGGGCGCGCCTGCATGCTCCTGACGTGCTGCTGGGCGTATACACGCCGGATGAGCTGGACGAAGCACCACGCGGCGAACGCGACATCACACCGGCGCGCAGCACCGCCGAGCTGAACACTCTGATCGGCAGCGAACAATCAAACGCTGAGCAGCCACAGGAAGACGCTGAGCTAATCAGACAGCTCGGCGTAATGATTGAGGAAGCTAACAGCGTTGAGAGCGCTGAGGCAGCAGGCAACGCGATTAACGCCGCAAAAGATAGCCTGACTGAATCAACGTTCCGTTCGCTGCGTTCTCGCGCTGGAAAGGTGTACCAGCACCACGACGCGCGCCGCCAGATTGAAGCAGCGATCAACAGTCTGGACAGCAGCGCGCCGGACGCGAAAGAAACTTTCCAGAAGGTTGAAGCAGAACTGCAGAAGCTTAAGGGCAAGCTGGGCGATTTTTACGAAGGCTTCAGCATCACCCTAGCCGATATGCGTGCCGAATACGTTTAACCAACACCAGTGAAAACCACAGGGCGCCGCAGAGCGCCCTTTTCTTTGGAGAGAAATTATGAAAGGTGCAATCCGTAAAGACCAGCTGCTGGTAAAGGTTCCACTGTCTGAGTACACCATCACTGAGATGGAAAAGCGCGGCGAGTTTCCGAAGCGCTTCCAGCTTACCAACCGAACTGTCGCGTGGAACTGCGATGAAGTTGAAGCCTGGCTCGATGCGCGCCAGAAAAACCCGGCTCAGGCCGATCCTTCACTGGCTGCGAAATTCGAAGCCAACCCCAACCACCAGAAGCGCAGCGCTATGCGTATGGCAGGTTGATGATGACCATCGCCTACCGAAACCTTTCCACGAATGCCGCGGTGCGTGAGCGCCTCGGCGATTTTAATGTCGCTGCTGATTTCTGGACAGCCGCCAGAGCCAATGCTCGCGGCGGTAATCAGGAATGGGCAGCAAATCGAGCTGACTTCTGCCAGAAAATGGCGCAGCAGCAGGCTAACCAGCAGCAGTGAGGTGAGTATGGAAATTGACGATTACATGAAGCTGCCTCGGCATCGAATGCCTAAGCTGGGTCGCGTGGTTGAGGTTGACTTGGGTGTTCTGCGAAACGGTATTGGTTCCGGTGGCGGCGCTATCTTCGACATCGACACGGTTATTAAGCGTAAGGTTCGCCGCGTGATGGATGTTAACGGTTGGCGCTGGCAGCTGGCGCGTGAGCACCGCGATAGAGAGTCATGGGACTACTGCTTTGAATACGACAGAGAGCAGGTAGTCAATCTGAACTATGAGTTCGGACTAATAAAATAACCCGCCCCGAGCGGGTTTCTTTTTTTTCATCGCACATCACCGCCGCCTGGCGGTATTTTTTTGCCCGAGGTTCCCATGACTACACGCAAATTAATTCTGGCGTACCTGCTGCGCCACGGCACCACCACTTCCACCAGCATTTATCTGTACGTCGTGCAGCAAGGCGGCACCCACAAGGCTGCGATGTCGATGCTCAGCGACATGGTTGATAAGGGCGAGGTGATGCGCCACAAGCACAAAAATTCTTCCACCTGCTGGCTGTCAGATCCCGATGCGGCTATCCGTCAAATTGGTAGTGATGAAGTCACGCCGGTAGCGCGGCGAGGCATGCCGATAGCTTACAACTGCATCTTTGATGAGTGCCGGGAGAACAGTCAGGTGTATCAGTTCGATCGCCTGCTGCGTTCGGCGCGGGAGGTTCGGGCATGACCGAGCATGCGAGCAATACGCCGCTGGAACACAGAGACAGCTGGCGCACGCCGCCGGAGTTGTTCGCCGGCATCAACGCTGAGTTCCGTTTCGTCGGAGACGTGGCCGCCTCCGCTGAGAACGCGCTGCACCAGCACTACCTCACAGAGCAGCAGGAAGCGCTGCAGGTTAACTGGCTCCAGCACTTTGGCAGCGGCTTCGTCTGGTGCAATCCGCCCTATTCCGACATCACGCCATGGGTGGAGAAAGCCAGCCTGGAATGCGCCAACGGCATCGGCACGGTGATGCTGGTTCCGGCTGACACATCGGTCGGCTGGTTCAAAGCAGCGCGGCAGGCGTGCACTGAGGTGCGTTTCATCACTGGCGGGCGCCTGTCATTCATCCGCGCTGACACCGGCAAGCCTGTCAACGGCAACAACAAAGGCTCAATGCTTATTATCTGGAATCCGTTCCGCCCCGCCGCCGGTCACACCGGTTATGTGGATCGCGATACGCTCATGCAGATCGGGCGATTGTTCATTTCTCGGCAGGGAGCGGCAGCATGATCATCTTCACGCTCTACCTGATAATCGCTGCCTACCTGCTCGGCAAACTGGAGGATGCTCCGCACTCACCGGCAACCATTCTTATCTGTCTTTTCTGGCTGCCGGCCGGTCTGTGTTATCTCTCAGCCAGGCTGGCATTGCACACTCTCGACGATCACGCCGAACGCTGATTCATCCACTGCTCAAACTTCAGCGGCGAGAACGGTACCAGATCGTCAAGACTCCCATCTATCCACCCATCCACCATGTCGGCCCACTGCTGCAGCATGTACGTGCGTTGCGGAAGGTATTCTGCTTTGTTGTATACCGCACGCACTCCAACCTGCTCATGGGCCAGACACTTTTCAATCCAGTCTGATGGATAGCCCGCTTCATGCAAAAGCGTGCTGGCGGTTCTTCTCAGATCATGCACCGAATAATCTCCAATCGACTCCCCTTCTTTCCTTGCGGTATCAATAGTGATGTTCATAACGCGGTTGAGAGTAGAATTAGAGATCGTTTTGCTAGAATCGTACCTGCCAGATATCAATAAACCCTTTCCTTCAGAATAAATTTTTAATGTTGCTAAAAGTACCTCTGCCTGATCTGACATAGGCACTAAGTGTGGGCGCCTTGCCTTCATGCGTTCCGCGGGAATGGACCACAATTTTTTTTCGCGATCGAACTCTGCCCAGTCAGCTGCCACCAGCTCACTTTTCCTAACCAGGGTGATAGCTATAAAACGTAGCGCGATTTTTAAGGACTCCATCGTCTGCACTTTTTTTATGGTTCGGAAAAATATCCCTAACTCTGCAGGCTTCATTGCAGATTTACGCGGCGTAAACTTGGCTATTGAGTTAGCTCTGATATTTTTGGCAGGGCATTTATATTCATACCCCTGATCATTGGCGTACCGGTATACGTAGGAAATAATATCCCGCACCTGCACCGCAGTAGACCTCCCTCCGCGTTCCACAATTTTGTTGCACAAATCCCTCACCATGCGAGTGCTGACCTCAGTCATTAGCTTTTTGCCGAGGTTTGGAATGATGTCCCGATCAATAACGGATTTCCTCATGGCGCGTGTGCTGTCTGCCAGGCGGACATTTTGCATATACTTCTCTATGAATTCCTCCAGCCTCTCAACGCCGGAAGCCTGAAGCTTGCCATATTTTTTGGCGGCAGCAGGTGACTCGCCAGCGGATATGAGTTTTTTTGCGGCGTTCAGTTCTTCGCGTGCCTCTGCAAGACTAATACCGTTAGAGCCATATTTACCGATCGTCAGCGTTTCGCGGCGCCCGTTGAACCGATAATCATATCGAAAAGAAATAGTGCCGCCTGGCTGAACGGAAACATACAGCCCTTCACGGTCCGTTACCTTGTAGGCTTTATCCGCTGGTTTGAGGTTTTTAAGTTTGGTATCTGTCAGCATGAGGAAACTCCAGCACAAAACCACCACCAATCTGGTGACGGTAAAAAACGCGAGAGTAACCAATTTGGTCAATACCGTCAAAGATACCGACAAAAAAATGAGGCTTTCACCAATCGGTAGCAATCGTTACCAAGACATAAGTAGCGGGCTAGCAAGGTGTTGGAAGGGATCAGTCAATTGTATTCAATCGTAGCCAATATGCAGGACACAATACTAATGCTATTGTGCGCGTCTGTGACAGGCGATTTGAGGAGAGGGAATGAGAAGATCACCATGGTCAATTCTGGCGTTGTTATGGTCAGCCGGACAGGCATCCGCCGCGCTGCCCACCGACATCAAAGCCGGAGACATTGTGCAAGTGCAGCTGGCGCAGCTGCATCCCACGCAGGCGGCGATTGGTTATCGTCAACTGGATTACAAGCAGCATCGTTATGAAGCCGAACCGAAAAAGCTGTTTGATGATTATTGCGAAAGCATGGGTCAGAAGGGCGTGGATAAATTTGATGCGCAATCACGCCTCTCGCATCCCAGCAGCTTCAGCTGTAAAGCGCCGGTTGGTAGCGATCCGGGCCCGATGAAAACCGCGGTAATCGCGCCGGATAACGTGCTGTACCTTACCGATGGTCATCACACTTTCAGCAATTTCGCCGATATCGCCGGCCTCAACACGCCGGTGCAGGTGCGCATTACTGATGACTTCCGCAGCCTGAAAACCATGCCGGCGTTCTGGCAAAAAATGGTGGCGGCTCATCTGGTGTGGCTGGATACGCCATCCGGTAAAATTAACCCGGATGCGCTGCCCAAAGAGCTCGGTCGCCAGCACATGCAGAATGATGAATATCGCTCGCTGGTCTACTTCGTGCGCGATATTGGCTTTGAGAAAGAGCAGAATCCGCCGCCGTTCCTCGAATTCTTCTGGGGCCAATGGCTGGAAACTCAGCTATCGCTGAAGAACTTTGACCCTAGCAATCGCAGCGGCTATGCCAAAGCCGTGGAAATCATCGCTGAGAAGATCACCCGCGTGCCGAAAGAGACGGTAATTGCGCAGAGCGATAGCGGCCCGCTGACGGCAGAGCGTCTTGGTGCGCGTAACAAAGTGAATCAAAAGAAATTGGATAAGCTGACCGCGGATAACGGCAAATTGAGCTGGGCTTTCGCCCACTAATTTCTTGCCTGGCGGAGGTTCTCTCCGCCTTAGCGCGCAGTTGTAGTTGCAGATGAAAAGCATTCTCAATTAAGCTACGGCTCTTTGCCGCCTGGGCACGCTTTTCTCTGGAACACCCGCCATGCACGCTACGCCAGCACCGATGAAAATTCTGGTGGTTGACGATCACCGTAAAATCCGCGAGCCCCTTGCCACCTATCTGCGGCGCCAGCACTTTGCGGTGGTCACCGCCGAAGATGCTGCCTCACTTTGGACCTTGTTGCGCACCACACGCTTTGATCTGATTGTGTTGGACGTGATGTTACCCGACGGCGACGGCATGCAGCTTTGCCAGCAGATTCAACGTCACTACCGAACGCCGGTGATCCTGTTAACCGCGCGTGATGCCCTGGACGATCGCGTTGCCGGGCTTGAACGCGGTGCCGATGATTATGTGGTGAAACCTTTTGAACCGCGCGAGTTACTGGCACGCATTCATACGGTGCTGCGACGTGCCGTACGCCAGCCCAGCACGCCGCGCGCAAAGCCACAGCCTGTGGTGCACGCGGTGCACTTTTCCGATCTGATATTCAATCCCGCCTCACGGGTGGTGAGCAACCCACAGCAGCAAGCCGTGCGCCTCAGCACGATGGAATCCAAACTGCTAACGGCCTTTCTCGCGCATCCTTATCAGGTGTTAAGTCGGGAAGCGCTGATGGATCACTGCGTAGCGCCAGGTAATGAAGTCTTTGATCGCGCTATCGATCGCCAGGTGAGCCGTCTGCGCATCAAACTGGAACAGGTTCTGCCTGGCAGCGTGCTGCTGGATACCGTGTGGGGCGAGGGTTATCGCTTTACCGCTGAGGTGCAGCTAACAGCATGATGCAGAAACTGCGTACGCTGCTGCCGACGCGCATGATGAGCCAGCTCGCCTGCCTGATGATTCTCGCGTTGCTGTTTGCCAACCTCGCCGCCGTGACCGCAACACAATTTTTGGGCAATTTGCTCTCGCCTGCCATGCGCAACATTGCCGTCGAGCGCCTGGTGCTGGCCTATCACGAAAGTCTGAGCGGCGGAGAGAACTTCTCGTTAACACGCGCCGATGGGGCGCGCTTTTGGCTGGCAGCGCATCCGGAAGTGTTGGACTTTAGTATGCGCGAGGAGGAGCAACGCCTGCGCGACTCGCTAATGAGCCAGCTGGCATTAAGCCATCCTGCAAGCGTAACCCTGCAGCTCGAAAGTGCCGATGGCGGCCTGGCGCGCAGACACATCTTCAGCGCCGCGCGCCACCAGCCGCTGCGCCTGCGCGCGACCCTTGCCCTGCCCGATGGCCGTTTCTTTAATAGCGTGCAATCGGTGATGCCCGCCTACGAGTGGACGCAACTCTTGTCATTTTCTCTGCCGATTGTCAGCGTGCCGCTGCTGTTGCTCAGCCTCTATTTTATCTATCGCGTTGTCAGGCCGATTCGTCGCCTGGCAACTGCCGCAGAGGCAATCAGCCGCGGCGAAGGGAGCAGCACGCTGCCGCTCAGCGGACCGCAGGAGTCGCGGGAGTTAACCCAGGCTTTCAACCTGATGCAGCTTCGGCTGGCGCGCCATCTTGATAGCCGCACGCGCATGCTGGCCGCCATGAGTCACGATCTCAACACGCCGATAACGGAACTGCGTTTGCAGGTGGAATTGATGCCCGACGGCGACGCGCGTGACGATATGCTGGAGAGCCTGAACGAGCTGCGCGCCATGGTGAGTGAAACCCTGCATTTCATTCGCGGCGACGTGCAGCAGGAGCTACCGCAGCGTTGCAACCTCAGCCAGATGCTAGATGAGTTGACGCGCCGTTATCTCTCGCTGGGGAAACGCGTGCGCTGGCAAGGCGAGCCGCACAGTGAACTGATGTGTCGCCCGCTGGCGATTAAGCGCGCGCTGAGCAACCTGATCGAAAACGCGCTGTTGTATGGCGGCGAAGCTGAAGTGACGCTCATTCATCACCCAGGATGGGTGTGGATTGAAGTGCTGGATCAGGGCGCGGGGTTACCCACTGAACAGTTGGCACAGGCCTGTGAACCCTTCGTGCGTTTCAGCGAAACCGCGCGTGCCGATAACACTGCAGGCGGCGGTTTGGGCCTGGGATTAGCCATCGCCCAATCAAACATTCACGCGCACGGCGGGGAACTGATTCTGGCGAATCGTCCCCCGGCCGGTTTATGTGCCACCGTCATGCTGCCAGACGGTGTCAGAAGCTGAGCGTCACGCCCCCCCAGAAAGTACGGCCATAGTTAACCGTGCCATAGGTTTCGTCGTCCAGACGCTTGTCGCCAAGATTATAAATGGCGCCGTTTAACGTCAGGTTGTGCGTTAACTGATGCGACACACCTACATCAGCCGTGATGTAATCCGGTGCCGCTTCCGCCGTAACGCTAGTGCCATACTCTTTGCCATAGTAATTTCCGGCCGCCCACAGCTGAGTAGCGGCGCTCACACGCCATTCACTGCGCAGACTCGCTTTGTGCTTCGGCGTCAACGCCAGCGGCGCGCCACGGTTGCTGCCACTTTTCTGCTCGGAGTCGAGCCAGGTATAGTTGCCTTTCAGCGACAGCTCAGGCGTGATTTTCCAGCTGCCGGTCAACTCCACACCACGGATGACCGCTTTGTCGATATTGACGCGATCCATGACGATATAGCCATTCCAACGCTGATCGGTGGTGACCGTCGAGAGTTTGTCTTTGAAATCGTTGTAGAAAAAGGTTGCGCTGGCCGAGAGATCGTCGCGATTTGACCACATCGCCGATAGCTCATAGTTGGTACTGGTTTCCGGCTTCAGATTAGGATTGCCCAACATCGCATAGGTATTACGGCGTAGCACCGCATAATCCTCAATCACCGCTCGAATTTCTGGTGCTTTGAAACCCCGCGCCACGCCACCTTTCAAGGTCCATTCGTCACTGACATACCAGATGCCATAAATACGTGGACTGTAATGGTTGCCGTATTGCTCATGATTATCGAGACGTAAGCCACCCGTAAGCGAGAAGGATTCCAGCATGCGCCACTCATCTTCGAGGAACAGCGCGCGCTGCAATACGCTGTAGCGATGGTCCACGCGGGTACCGTCGCCCTGATTCCAATCGGTGAGCGCATTTTGCTGCCACTGGGCACCGGCTGTGGTGGTGTGATAGGCGGTTGGCATCACCAACTTCGCATCAAACACGCTGTTTTTGATGGTCGGTTTGCGGCCATAGACATCGGCTTGCGCAGGGCTGGCAAGCCCTTCGCGGCTGGTTTCTTCCTGGGAAAAGGCCAGCGTTGAGGTCGCCCAGCCCCAGCGCCCTTCATGCGCCAGCGACCAGTGGTCGCGATTGTTCTTCTGTTCACGCGTCGCCCAGTTAGCGCTCTCACCTTCCCCGTTCTTTAACCGGCTCACGCCACCTTCCAGCGTAATGTCATGCTGTGCATTCGGCGTAAACGCAAGGCGAGCGGTAATATCACGGTGATCGGCTTGGGTATAGCCGTTGGTGGTCTGCACATTGTCGTCGCCCTGACGATTGAGATAACGGCCCCATAGCTGTAAACCGAGCCGATCGGCAATCAGCGGACCGTTCAGGTAAAACTGGTTATTGCTGGCGTTGCCCTGATCCTTATGCTGGCGGACGGCATAATCCCATGAAAGTGAGCCATTCCACTGCTGGGTGACTTTGCGGGTAATAATGTTGATCACGCCGCCGATGGCATCCGATCCATACAGCGACGACATCGGCCCACGGATCACTTCGATGCGCTCGATCGCCGACGCCGGCGGAATGAAGCTCTGTTCGTAGCCCCCATTACCGTTTACGCGCGAATCGCGCCCGCTTTGACGGATGCCATCCACCAGAATCAGGGTGTAATCCCCCGGCATGCCGCGAATGGAGATATCACTTTCATTGGCGCCGCCAATCACCGCGACGCCTTCAACATCGCGTACCGCGTCAGCCAGATTGTTGATCGATCGCTTACGCAGATCGTCGCCATTGATCACCGTGACCGAGGCTGGCGCATCTTCCAGCCGCTGTTCAAATCCGGCAGCGGTCACCACCAGCGTGTCGGCGCGACTGTCATCGTCGAGCGCGAAAGCCGTTGCCGGCGTCAGCACCATCAGAAAGGCTAAAGAGAGAGGTTTTAGGGTAAAAGTCGCTGTGCGCATGATCGAATAGAGTCGTAGTTGAAAACGCGAATCATACTCATGCGCATCGGTGGAAGTTGGACAATGTTGGACAACTTCCACCGCAGGGAAAGAGATCAGGCGCGGGTCGGGCGCCGACTAACAGGTTTATACCAGTTCGCAGTTTTTCACATCTGCAGATGGCGCCAGCAGATTTTTGTCAAACTCACGCAGCTCTGCGCCATCACGAATCCGCATCGGCCAGTCAGGATTGGCCAGCGCACTTTTACCGATGGAGACATAATCTGCCCCCTGCTCCAATGCCTGCGCGGCGCGGCTGGCATCACCTAACGAACCATTGGCAACGATAGTCAGATTAGGCGCGGCCTGACGCGCCAGCTGCACCAGCGAGTAGGCTGAATCTGCAAACGCCGGCTGCAGCGCGTCATATTCGGTGAGATGCAGATAATCCACGCCCGCCTCCGCCAGCAAGGCAAACACCTGGCGCGCACCCGCTTCGCCCTCCCGCCATTTGTGGTGGAAATCATTCACTTTGCCCTGCGAAATACGCACGCCAAGGGTGGCGTCGTTGCCAACGCGCTGCCGCACTGCCGCAATCACCGCCAGCGTCAGCGACAGACGTTGCGCGATGTTGCCGCCCCAGCGATCGCTGCGCTGGTTGGTATAGTCGGTAAAGAACTGGTCGAGCAGATAGCCGTTGGCCGCGTGGATCTCGATACCATCAAAACCCGCCTCGCCGATGGCCCGCGCGGCGGCTTGCGCAAAACTGTCGATCACCTGCTGGATCTGCGCTTCATCGATTGCGTCTGGCAACGGATACGCGCCATGCCCGTGGTAAAAGCTCAGTTGCTCGCCACGCGGCGCTAGCGCTGATGGCGCAAGGGTGGTTGAGCGATAAATATTGCCCTGGGAAATCGCACCGGCATGCATCAGCTGCGCAATGATTTTGCCGCCGCGCTGATGCACTTGATCGGTGATGGCGCGCCATCCCGTACTCTGTCTGGCATTCACCAGGCCGGCCTGAAACGCATAGGTCTGCGACCAGGCTTCATCGATGTACATGCCTTCGGTGATGATGGCGCCAAAGCCACCGCGCACGAAGCGTTGATAATAGTGCCGCATACGTTCGCCCGGCACGCCGTCGACGCTAGCAGAGATGCGCGTCATGGGCGCCACCATGATGCGATTTTTCAGCACCAGTCGATTCAGCGTCCCGCTCTGGAAAAGATGTTTATCACTCATATTGCTCTCGCAGGAGAATTATCTACAGAGCGCAGTATAGTGGATGGCCATAATGACAAAAATGGCCGATGATGATACGTCTGTATAACGGAAATCGTTACAATGAACTCAAAAGATGTTGAGGTTTTCCTGATGGTATCGCAGACGCGCAGTCTGACGCAGGCGGCGCGGCGACTGAATACCACCCCGATGACCGTATCGCGCCGGCTCGCTTCGCTGGAGGAGGATCTCGGCGTACGCCTGCTGCATCGCACCACGCGCGCCATTGCGTTGACCGATGAAGGTGAAGAGTTTCTGCCCTACGCCAAAACGCTGGCAGAGACCGAGCAAAGCGCGCGCAATCTGTTCTCGCCGGATAGGCAAGGTGCCACCGGCCAGCTGCGCATTACTGCCCCTTCTGGCTTTGGCCGCCGCACCATTATCCCGTTGCTGCCCGCGCTGATGGCGGAGAATCCCGAGCTGCGGATTGAGTTTCAGCTCAGCGATAACGTCACGGATATTGTCGGGCTCGGCTACGATGTGGCAATACGCATTGCGCCGCTGCGCGATTCCCGCTTAGTGGCGCAGCGGCTGGCGGATAATCCGCGCGTATTGTGTGCTTCACCGGACTATTTAACCCGCTGCGGAACACCGCAGACGCTGGCCGACCTGCATCAGCATAACTGTCTGCGCTTATCTGGCGTGCTGCAGTGGAGCTTTATGGTTGATAACCATATTTCCACACTGAGCGTCGAAGGGCGTTTTAGCGGCAGCAACGTCGAGGGCGTGCGCACCTTGTGTGTCGCCGGGAGCGGCATCGCACAGCTCTCGGCGTGGGATGTGCAGGAGGAGTTAGCGAGCGGTGAGCTGGTCGAAATTGCCCTGCGTGATGCACAACCGCAGATTCTGGGCGTCTGGGCGCTGTTTCCCACCACCCGCCATTTACCGACACGGGTGACGGTGTTTCTGCATGCCCTGAAACAGGCGATGCAGGCGGTCGCGCAATAATTCGGATAATGCGCAGGCTTATCATGGTTATAGTTATCCACTCATCAACATCGTGGAGGCCGACAGTGAAACCTGAAATCCATACGCTCGCGTCAACTGAAATCTACCGCAATCGCTGGTTAACGCTGAAAGAGGATAAAATTCAGCGCGCCGATGGCAGCGAAGGCATCTATTCGGTGATTGAGAAGAGTGATTTTGTGGTGGTGTTGCCGGTGGAAGATGACCACATTTATGTGGTTGAACAGTATCGCTATCCGCTCGGTGAGCGCACCGTTGAGCTGCCTCAGGGCAGTTGGGAGCTTGCGCCGGATGCCTCTCCCGAAGATCTGGCTGCCGGGGAGCTGTTAGAAGAAACCGGGTTACTTGCCGGACAGCTTGATTACGTGGGTTATCAAAAGTTAGCGCAAGGCTACTCCGCCCAAGGTTATCACATTTACCTGGCACGCGATTTGACGTACCAAGGGCAAAACCTTGATGCCGAAGAAGTGGGATTAACCGCCAGAAAAATCAAAATCGATGCGTTTCTTGAATTAATTCTGGCCGGCAAGATCAGCGATGCAACATCGGTGACCGCGTTTCTGCTGGCACGGGCAAAAACGTTAATCGATTGATGTAATTTGCTCTTTTCAAGGTGCGCATGAATGCGCACCTTACGAATACCGCATTAATTTATTGTAAGGTCGCCATTCATGGCGTAATGCCGATCAGTTAAGCGCTGAGCGGCTTTCGTTCGCCCTCGGCTGGGGCAGTTTCAGCTATGCCGTGCGGCGACCG
>NZ_AKIU01000098.1:0-13625 GCF_000282675.1 Pantoea sp. GM01
GCCAGCGGCGGCTTTAGCCATTTTCAGATTTTAGGTTGCTGATCTTCGGGAAATTCAGTGTCGCGAGGTAAATCATCATCTTCGTCAGGTAAAGGTTCATCATCGCCTGGCAGGGGAATTACATCATCATCATCTGGACGCTCTGACATAGGTACCTCCATTAACCCGAATTGGGTTATTTAAGTGTAGTAATGCCGTTAAATAGCCCAATGGCATTCTCTTCGATATGTGAGTTAAGCGTAAGAAATATTTAAGGTGCATTTATTTAAAACTCATCTACCGCTTCACTTATAGTAAATCTAATTAGCGCTGTGCTTATTTTCTTTTACGCTCAATAATTTGCGTTAAGCTAAACCGTGGTTATAATTTAAAATAAGTTTCATAATTTAATCCCCGAACATTTTACTAACAGACGAATGATTCAAACAAATACCGCACTATTCGTAGCGGCGCGATTCATCGCGCAATAAATTGCGCCGCTACAGAATGTGCGTTCGTTAAAATTGGCATTCAAGTCTTACTGATAAGCATTGATTCACATCACGCTGTTAATAATTAACTCATTATTATTTATCTCTATTTCCTGAATATTATTCCGGGGGAACAGCATGCCGCCATTTTCTAGCTTTTGGCAGGCCGGTTACGAGGGTGCGGACCATATCAATCCCTTCGGCGAAAAACTTTCCATGAATGCAGTGAATGATCATTTAACTCAATACCATAACGATTACGCCGCGCTGCAGCAGTTCGGTATTACATCCGTTCGCGAAAGTATTGGCTGGCGACTGGCAGAAATGGCGCCAGAGGAGACTTTTGCCAACCTGAAAAAACGTATGAATTCGGCGCGCTCGTTTGGATTACAAATTAACTGGAGCTTTTGTCATTACGGCTGGCCTGACGATCTCACCTTATTCGCGCCTGAATTCGTGCCGCGCTTTGCCGACTTTTGCCAGCGCATGGCGCTGTTTCTCGCTGAATATTATGAAGACGCACCGATTTATTCGCCGATGAATGAGATCTCATTTATGGCGTGGGGAATTTCGGTTGGACTGTTTGGCAATAATGCGCACAGCGATCCCGATGAGATTAAACGCCAGCTCATTCGCGCCACGCTGGCCGGATGTGCCGCCATTGAGAGCGTCGATCCCCGTGCGCGCTTCCTGCACTGTGACCCGATCATTCACGTGGTACCCGATGAAGAGAGCGATGCGTGCCGCCAGCGCAGCGCAGAGATTATCGCCTCGCAGTACCAGGCATGGGACATGATCGCCGGTTTGCGCGAACCCGAGCTGGGCGGCAAGCCGCGTTATCTCGATCTGGTCGGTGCCAATTACTACCACGGTAATCAGTGGTTGACTTGGTCCGGCTGCCGGCTGGAGTGGCATTTAGGGGATGCACGCCGCGTGCCGCTGCACCGGATGCTTGCGGCGTTATCGCAGCGCTATCAGCGGCCGCTATTGCTGGCCGAAACCAGCCATGTCGGTAGCGGACGCGCCGCCTGGCTGTCTCAGGTTACCGCCGATGTCGTACAGGCACAGCTGAGTGGCTGCGATATCCGCGGCATCTGTCTCTATCCCATTATCGATCGTCCCCTTTGGGAAGATCTCGAACACTGGCCACGCAGCGGCTTGTGGGATGTCGATCCCCACAAAAAACGGGTGCTCAACCCGGTTTATGCCGCGTCATTGCAGCAGTCACAACAAATATTAGCCCGCTTTCAGGGTCATATCACCGCGGCCAGCTGGCCAGAGGAATGCGTCATGAAACAATCGGTATTAGTGGTTTTTAGTCATCTGCGTTGGGGATTCGTGTTTCAGCGTCCGCAGCATCTGTTGTCGCGCCTCGCTCAGTTTCACCGCATTGTGTTTATCGAAGAGCCGATTTACCAGCCTGGCGAAGCGGCGCTACGACAATATCAACCGGCGCCCAACGTCACGGTGATTGAACCGCATACCGATGTCGCCGCGCCGGGCTTTCATGATAGCCAAATCGCCGTGCTGCAACCGCTGCTGGCCGAGCTGCTCGACGCAGATGAAACGCCGCTGGTATGGTTTTACACCCCGATGGCGCTGCCACTGCTGGCCTGTTTTAACCCCAGCGCGATTATCTATGACTGCATGGATGAGCTCTCGGCCTTTAACCAGGCGCCGCGCCAGTTGCAGCAGCGTGAATCGGCCCTGCTGAGCCGCGCCGATGTGGTGTTTACCGGCGGCACCAGCCTGTATGAAGCCAAAAAGCATCGCCATGCCCACGTCTATTGCTATCCAAGCAGTGTGGATGCGGCGCATTTCGAACAGGCGCTGGATCGCACTAACAGCCATCCGCTGCAGGAGAACATGCCGAAACCGCGCCTGGGTTATTATGGCGTCATTGATGAGCGTCTGGATTTGCCGCTGCTCGCCGCGCTGGCGGATGCCCATCCCGACTGGCAAATTGTGATGGTCGGCCCGGTGGTGAAAATAGACCTCGCCAGCCTGCCGCAGCGCCGCAACCTGCACTGGTTCGGCCAGCAACCCTACGCTGCGTTGCCGCACTTCCTTGCCGGTTGGGATGTCTGTCTGATGCCGTTTGCGCTGAACTCCTCCACCCGCTTTATTAGTCCCACCAAAGTGCTGGAGTATATGGCGGCGCAGTTGCCGATCGTCAGCACCGCGATTGCCGATGTGGTGCGCCATTATGCCGAGGTAGTCAGCATCGCCGATTCACCGCAAACCTTCATTGCCGCTTGCGAAACGGCGCTAACCATGCCGATTGAAACGCGCTATCAGTTAGCGAAAAACATGGCAGCACGGGTGGCGGAAACATCATGGGATCGCACCGTTGAGGAGATGCAGACGCATATCGTCGCGCTAAACAAACGTGACCTTTCCCAGCCCGAGGTTATCGCGGCACGTCCACAGCCGCTGGCGCAAAACCCGATTGAGTGTCTCATTCTCGGAGCCGGGCCAACCGGGTTGAGTGCGGGTTATCACTATGGCGCAGGCGCGGTGGTGCTAGAGAAAAATAGCTCGGTGGGCGGATGGTGCCGTTCTATCAAAGATCAGGGTTTCACCTTCGATCATGCCGGCCACATCATGTTCTCCAACGATCCCTACGTGCTGGGCTTATACGACACCTTGCTCGGCGACAATCAGCACTGGCAAGAGCGTGAAGCCTGGGTTTACAGCCATGATGTTTACACGCGCTATCCTTTCCAGTCGGCGCTACACGGTTTGCCCGCCGAGGTGATCGGTGAATGTGTGCTGGGGGCAATCGAAGCGCGTTACGGCGCGCATCCGGCGACGCTGCAAGCGGTGATCTCTGAGACGCGTCGTGACTGCTGCGCCGATGGTGCGATACCGGATGGTGAGAGTTTTGCGGCGCAAACAGAGAGCGAAGATTTTGAGAGCTTTATCTTCCGTACCTGGGGCAAAGGCATCGCTCACCATTTCGCCCTGCCCTATAACCAAAAGCTGTGGAAAACGCCGCTGGCAAATATGGAAACCTCCTGGCTCGGCGGGCGCGTACCGCTGCCGGATCTCGAGCAAATTATTAGCGGCGCACTGGCTCCGCTGGAGAAGCCGGTCGGCCCCAACGCGCGTTTTGGCTATCCGCTGCGCGGTGGATTTCAGGCATTAATGGAGGGGTTCCTGCCGCACCTGAGCTGTACGCTGGAACGGGAGGCAACGGTTACTGAGATCCAACCGCTGCAACGCCGTGTGCGCTTGCAGGATGGACGACAATTCCATTATGACCAGATGATCAGCACCTTGCCGCTGCCAGAACTGGTACGACTGATGGGCAATTTCGCCCCAGAAGCGGTGCAGAAGGCCGCAAAACAGTTGCGACATATCTCGGTGCGCTGCGTCAATCTAGGCATAGGGCGCGCGGCAATCAGCGATAAACACTGGATTTACTATCCCGGCGACACCTTATTTCACCGCATCTTTTTGCAAGGTAACGCCAGCCCGCAGTGTAATGCGCCGGGCGGTTTTGGCCTGACCTGTGAAATGACCTATCGCGACGATCAGCCGCTGCCTTGCGAAGGTGACGCCTTGATTGAGCGCTGCATTAAGGATTGCATTCGGGTCGGCATCATCAATGCCGATGATAAAATTATCACCGCCAGTGAAGTCGATATGCCGTACGCCTATGTGGTATATGACCACCAGCGCAGCGCCAATGTCGCGTTGATACGAAGCTGGCTGGCGACGCAAAGTATTCAACTGTCAGGACGTTACAGCGAGTGGGAGTATTACAACTCCGATCACGCCTTTCTTGCCGGCAAACGCGCGGCGGAAACGGTGAAAGATTTAACGCAGAATCGTAAAACCACGGCGTAGTTGAAGGTGCGCATAAATGCGCCGTGAAGGCGCATTTAGATTTCATCGCGGATCGATCAAATCCACCACCATCGACAATATTTCATCCATGATATGTGGTTCGACTTTAGCGGCAAAATTCGCAGATTATTGTTGCGTTGAATCGGCGAATCTCGTCCTGATCAATACCAGCTAACAGCTGATCCACCGTTTTCCTGCCGCGTGCCACCCGGTTAACAGGTTTTATATTGATTGACTCAACAGACGCAGTTACGCACAGCTCAATTCCCACATGCCAACCCGCTTTGGCGGCTATGTCGCTGGGAATCGTTAGCACGAAGGCTCCGCCTTGCTGACTCAGTTTTGTTAATGCCATGCATCCTCCAAATTTCTCGTTAATGCATACATGCTTTGCTGGTCGCCATTAATGGCGACCCTACGAGAATGATAATGCATTTGGAGGGTTAAACGCCTGCACCGGCGTCAATTCGCCGCGGTATTTGCGAACCTGCACCACGGTGATTTGTCCGCTGCAGCCTTGCGCCAGTGACGAAGTGCCGATATCCAGCGTGAGCACATTGGGATTGCCGTGGCGGCACAGCGGACGCAATGCCGTAGGATCGACCGGATCGTACCAGGCACCGGTGGGCAATTGCACCACGCCGCGCATGATGGTTTCGGTCAGGCGCGCGCTGGCCAGCACGTGACCGCGCTCGTTGTAGAGCTCGATAATCTCGCCATCGCGAATCCCCAGGGACGCCGCATCCGCCGGATGCAAACTGCACACCTCGCGACCATCGCGTTTACCACTCTGACTGTAATCACCAAAATCCAGCTGGCTATGCAAACGCGTCGCCGGCTGATTGGCTATCAGCCAGAATGGATGATCGGGATTCGGTTTTTGCTGCGGTTCACGCCACACCGGATGACCCGGGCAGTTTTCATAATTGAAGCTGGCGATGGTGGCTGAGAAGATCTCAATTTTACCGCTCGGCGTTGGCAACGGCGCGGCTGCGGGATCGGCGCGGAACGCGTTGATCATACGGCCGCCATCTTTCAGCTGCGGTAACTCCAGCACGCCTTGCTGCCAGAACTGGTCAAACGTAGGGATTTTCACCTGATGCGCCGCCAGCTTCTGCTGCAGTTGCGCGTAGTGGTGCTGCAACCAGCCACGCGTATCGCGCCCTTCGGTGAAGGCTTCTTCCCGGCCTAAACGGCGCGCCAGCTCGGTGAATATCGCGTAATCGTCTTTCGCTTCGCCGAACGGTTCTGCCACCGGCTGCATTGCAAACAGATGGCGATCGGTCGGCGCACCGCCAATGTCTTCACGCTCCAGCGTCATGGTAGCGGGCAGGACGATATCGGCATGGCGCGCGCTGGCGGTCCAGGCAATTTCATGCACGATCAGCGTATCCAGCTGACAGAATGCCTGGCGCAAGCGCGCCAGATCCTGATGATGATGGAACGGATTACCGCCGGCCCAATACGCCAGACGAATATGCGGATAGGTTAAGCGCCGCCCGTTGTAATCAAACGGCTTGCCGGGATTGAGCAGCATATCGGCGATGCGCGCCACCGGAATCAGGCGATCGATGCCATTTTTGCCCTGCGGCAGCGCCGGGAAACTGACCAGATTGTGATGTTTGCCGTAATGGCCGAGCGCGCCAAGCGCATACGTGTAGCCGCCGCCCGGTAAACCCGGCTGACCGAGCGCTGCCGCCAGCACCAGTCCTAGCCACACTGGCTGCTCACCATTTTCAGCGCGCTGTAAGGCATGCGCCACCGTCACCAGCACGCGCTTGCCGTGCAGCTGGCGCGCAAAATCGCGGATAAATTCAGCGCTTACGCCACAAATCTCTGCTGCCCACGCCGCATCGCGCGGGGTGCCGTCCTCTTCGCCGCGAATATAAGCCGCCATTGCTGGCCAGCCCACGGTGTAGCGGGCGAGGAAGGCTTCATCGGTGAGCTGTTCGGCAATCAATACCGATAACACGCCAAGCATAAAGGCCGCGTCAGTGCCCGGGCGCAGCGCCAACCATTCGCCCTGCGCTTCAGCGGGTAGATCGCTTTGCAGCGGGCTGACCGAGATAAAGCGCGTGCCACGCTCCGCCGCCTGCTGCATAAAGCCGCGCTCGGTGTGTTCACTTAAACCACCGCTAGCGACCTGCGAGTTTTTCAGCGCCAGACCACCAAACGCCAGCACGATTTCGCTGTGCTGGGCGATCTCCTCCCAGCTCACGCCGCGCCGCGCAATCTCATTCATGTCGCCGACGATATGCGGCAGCAACACCGAAGCGGAACCCGAGCTGTAGCTGTTGACCGAGCGCACATAGCCGCCGAGCGTGGTATTGAGGAAGCGATGCACCTGGCTCTGTGCATGGTGGAAGCGTCCCGCGCTCGACCAGCCGTAAGAGCCGCCGAAAATGCCTTCCGGACCGTAACTGTCGCCGACGCGCTGCAGTTCACGCGCCACTAATGCGTAAGCCTCGTCCCAACTCACCGCCACATATTCGTCGTTACCGCGCCGATCGTCCGGGCCCGGGCCACTCTCCAGCCAGCCACGACGCACCATCGGACGGGAGACGCGCGCCGGATGGTTTAAGGCGGTACGGAAATTTTGTAGCAGCGGACTGGGATCGGGATCGCCCTTAAACGGTTCGATGCTAAGCCGATCGCCCTGTTGCTGGGCATGAAAAGCGCCCCAGTGGGCGCTGTGCATTACCGATTTTTGCGTCATCACTTTTCCTGGCATTAAAAATGAAAAACGGTGCCTGAGGCACCGTTGCAATCCTAGAGGACTGTGGCAATAAAGTTTCTTACGCGCCCGTTTTCCGGGTCGTCGAGGACCTGCTGGGTTGGCCCTGCCGCCACGATTTTGCCGCTCTCCATAAAGACAATGTTGTCGGCAACCTCGCGCGCAAAACCAATCTCATGCGTCACCACCACCATGGTGATGCCGGAGTGCGCCAGCTGTTGAATCACCTGTAACACTTCGCCGACCAGTTCTGGATCGAGCGCTGAGGTAGGTTCATCAAACAGCATCACGCCGGGATCCATGGCCAGCGCACGGGCAATCGCCACGCGCTGCTGTTGTCCACCGGAGAGATTCTGCGGCCACTCATCTTCACGACCGGATAAACCCACCTGCTTTAACAGCGACAACGCTTTGCTGGTTGCCTGCTGGCGGCTCTGCTTCTTCACCCGCATCGGCGCGTCAACGATGTTTTGCAACACGGTACGATGCGGAAACAGGTTGAACTGCTGAAACACCATGCCGATTTCGGCACGCTGGCGCGCCACTTCGCTGCTGCTCAACTCGTGCAGTGCCTGGCCTTTCTGCTTATAGCCAATGATTTCGCCGCCGATGCGAATGGTGCCACCGTCGAGTTTTTCCAGATGGTTGATGCAGCGCAGCAGCGTCGATTTTCCTGAGCCCGATGGTCCGAGGATCACCGTCACCGACCCGGCCGGAATATCCAGATTCACTTCATCAAGAATGGTGACGCCTGAGAAGCGCTTGGTGACTTTACGTAAGGCGATGGCTTCACCCATTGCTGACGCTCCTTTCTGCTTTGGCCGCTGAGAAGCCCGGCAGCGATTTCAACAAGCTGCGTTTTTCCCGGCGCGTCACACCACGTCCAAAATAGCGCTCCACATAGAACTGTCCCACCGACAACACCGAGGTCATCAGCAGATACCACAGCGTGGCAACCAGCAGCAGCGGAATCACTTCATAGGTACGCTGATAGATGATCTGCGCCGAAAACAGCACGTCCTGCAGTGAGATCACCGAGACCACCGCAGTGGTTTTCAGCTGACCAATAATTTCGTTACCGGCCGGCGGCATGATGGCGCGCATCGCCTGCGGTAATACGGTATGGCGGAAAATCTGTGACGGGCGATAGCCCAGCGCACGCGCCGCTTCCAGCTGGCCGTTGCCGACACTCTGGATACCGGCACGCACAATCTCAGCGGCGTATGCGGATTGGTGCATCACCAGCGCGATCACCGCAGCACTGAAGGGGCTCACCAGCGCGTTCGATTGAGTGCTCCAGATTTCACCAAGGCCGGGAATCGAGAGTGCGATAGTCGGATAAAGCGCCGCAATGTTGTACCACAGGAACAACTGCACCAGCATCGGCACACCGCGGAAGAACCAGGTATAAAACCAGCTCACGCCCACCAGCACCGGATTGGAGGAGAAGCGCATCAGCGCCAGCACCGTACCAAAAGCAAACCCCAGCACCACAGAGATGGCGGTGAGCTGCAGCGTCATCAACACGCCTTGCAGGATCGACTCGCCGGTGAAGTTCTCCGCAATCACGCTCCATTCGAAGCGGGGATTGTTAATCATCGAGTGCGCCATCGCCACCACGCACAACAGCACCACCAGCGCACTCAGCCAGCGTCCGTAGTAACGTTTGCCGACGATTTTCAGATCGTCGGTATGGTGGTGAATGTCACTCATTGAAAGATTTCCTGATTGCGTTTGGCTTGTTTAACAGCACCAAAACCGATGCCCCAGTTGTCGAGGATCTTGTTGTAGCTGCCATCTTTGATCAGCGAGTTCAGTGCCGCCTGTACCGCTGGCTCCAGCGCTGAATCTTTCGGGAAGGCGACAGAAACTGGCGCATCGTGCACGGTGATTTCGCCGCTCATGGTCAACGGTTTGATCACTTTCACCTGCCACAGCAAACCTTCGTACGGGCCGAGGAACATCGGCACGCGACCACTTACCACTGCCTGCACGCCCGCTGGACGATCCGGGAATACCGACACCTTGATAGGTTTGTTACCGGCGGCTTCACAGGCTTTGCTGGCTTCTTCGAGACGCGTTACCTGCGTGGTACCGGAACCGGCACCGACTTCTTTACCGCAGACATCTGACAGGTTTTTGAACGGGGCAATATTGGCATCTTTACGCGAGATAATGCCCAGGCGGCTAGCATCGTAATAACCGACAAAGTCGATGATTTTGGCGCGCGCCGGGGTGGCGTTGATGTTTGAGAGCGCCACATCGTAACGACCGGTTTTCAGGCCCGGAATAATGTTGTCGAAACCGCCGGTATCGCGCCACTGAACCTGGATTCCCAGGCGCTCACCCACGGCATTCATGATATCGATTTCACGACCGGCCAGGGTTTTGTTGTCTTCTTTATAGAAGGTGGTTGGCGGCGTGTTGGGGTTGGTTCCGGCCACAATGTAGCCACGTTTAACCACATCTGCAGGCAGCAGGCTTTTCAATGCAGGATCGGCCTGCACATGAATTGAGCTGTCAGTTGGGACATTTTCATCGGCGGCGAACGCGGTGTGTGCACTCAGAGCGAGCGCAAAAAGAGTTAAACCTTTTGCGAATTTCACTGGAACCTTTCTCCTGATTTATAAAATGTTTCCCCACAGGGAAAAGGCGTTGAGGTAGCGATGGTTTTTTCTCCAGACTCACCCGCGCGAAGGCGCGTGGTGGAAGGAATTGTCATCCTCATACCCTTCATAATTCAAGCTTCAGCTGCGTTGGCTTCGCGTGCTCACCCCAGTCACTTACTTAAGTAAGCTCCTGAGGATTCACACACTTGCCGCCTTGCTGCAGCTCGAATTATTTAGGGTAAATACGTCCCGATTAGCATTCTCTGGAACTTAGTTAACAATCACAAATGCAAAAAATACATATCTATTGCCGAAAAATGGGAATAGAGATGCAAATCCATTAAAACTGGCTTTTCGGGTATGGCGGACGCGTAGAAATGCGCCCACATTTCAGATTTTGCTAGCGAATCAACTACCTGCTTTTGCTGACTGAACTGACAAAACTCTTCTTAGTCATAACAGATTCGTCTAATCACCAGGAATTCTCTCACCTATCTCCATGATGCCACTGATGTGTAAAGGTTTGTCATGCCAGATATGCAATGAGAAGCATTATCATTATCATGCGCATTTACTTACAATTGTTAACGTAACAGGGAGAAAACTTAAGTGAATGTAACTATGCGTGGCAAAAAGCGTCCGATTGCGCTTTTTTTAGCGGGATTGCTAACCTCGCCGGCTTTTGCAGCTGAAACCGTAGAAAAGCTGGCTGACGATGAATCAATGATTGTCACCGCCGAGCAGGAGCTCAAACAGCAACCGGGTGTGTCCACCATCACCGCTGAAGACATTAAGAAAAATCCCCCTGTTAACGATCTCTCAGACATCATCCGCAAAATGCCGGGCGTGAACCTGACCGGCAACGGTGCCAGCGGCAGCCGTGGCAACAACCGACAAATTGATATTCGTGGCATGGGCCCGGAGAACACCCTGGTGATGATTGACGGCGTGCCTGTCTCCTCTCGTAACTCGGTGCGCTATAGCTGGCGCGGCGAGCGCGATTCCCGCGGCGACACCAACTGGGTGCCCGCAGAGATGGTCGAGCGCATTGAAGTGATTCGTGGTCCAGCCGCTGCGCGTTACGGTTCCGGGGCGGCAGGCGGCGTGGTGAATATCATCACCAAGCGCCCTACCAACGACTGGCATGGTTCGCTGTCGCTCTACACCAGCCAGCCCGAAAATGACAAAGAGGGTGACACGCGCCGCGCCAACTTCAACCTTAGCGGTCCACTGGCCGGTGATGCGCTGACCATGCGGCTGTACGGCAACATCAACCGTACCGATGCCGATGCGTTCGATATCAACACCGCTGAAAATGGCTCCTACGCGGCAGGTCGCGAGGGCGTGCGTAACAAAGACATCAACACGGTGCTGTCGTGGAAAATCACCCCGCTGCAAATCGTTGACTTCTCTTACGGCTACAGCCGCCAGGGCAATATCTACGCCGGTGATACGCAAAACAGTAATAGCAACGCTAGCACCGGCGGCTTAGTGGAATCGCTGTATGGCGATGAGACCAACCGCATGTATCGCCAGAGCTATGGTATTGCGCATAACGGGATTTGGGATTGGGGCACCTCGAAGCTCAACTTCAACTACGAGAAAACCAATAACACCCGCTTGCAGGAAGGTACCGCAGGCCGTACCGAAGGGATGATCAACAGCGACACCTATGCCACCAGCCGATTAGAAAGCTATCGTGCAGGTGGTGAAATCAACTTCCCGCTGCAGCTGCTGGTTGATCAAACCGTTACTCTCGGTGCCGAGTGGAACCGCGATGAGTTGAACGATCCGGCTTCCATGTTGGCAGCCAGCGTGGATGATGTGAATCTACCCGGCAGCTCTGGCGATCCGTCGCAGCGCAGCAGTAAAAATAGCGCCACCCTCAGTTCACTCTTTTTTGAAGACAACATCGCCGCGACCGATAGCACCGAAGTGATTCCCGGCCTGCGATTTGATTATCACGATCAATTTGGCGCGAACTGGAGCCCGAGCCTTAACGTTTCGCAAGGCCTGGGGGAATACTTCACCTTAAAAGCCGGTATTGCACGGGTGTTTAAAGCACCCAATCTGTATCAGTCCACGCCGGGTTATCTGCTTTCGACGCGCGGCAACGGTTGCCCAATTGGCCTTAGCCGATGCTATTTATTAGGCAATAAAGACCTTGATGCGGAGACCAGCGTCAATAAAGAGATTGGGCTGGAGTTCAGTAATGAGGGTTATGTGGCGGGCATCACCTGGTTCCGCAACGATTATAAGAACAAGATCGTTTCTGGTACCGAACCGGTCTATTCCAGCACTAATCCAACTTACAACGTGCTGCGCTGGGAAAACGGCGGAAAGGCGATTGTTGAAGGGCTGGAAGGTAACCTAACCATCCCTTTGATTGCCGATACGCTGGAGTGGCGCACCAACGCCACCTACATGTTCCGCTCTGAGAGCAAGAAAACCGGCAATCCGCTGTCCATCATCCCGGAATTTACCATCAACTCTCAGTTGGAGTGGCAGGCGACACAAGATCTTAGCGCCAATATCAACTGGACGCAGTATGGCCGCCAGAAACCGCGTCAGAATGTTGAGACCGTTATCGATGCCAGCAACATGACGTCGAGAGAGATCAGCCCGTATTCGGTGTTTGGTCTGAACGTCAATTACGACATCACCAAAAATCTGCGCGCCAATGCGGGTATCAACAACCTGTTTGATAAACGCATTTACCGCGAGAATTCGGGTGCTTCAACCTACAATGAACCGGGCCGCGCTTATTATGCCGGGGTAACGATGTCGTTCTGATTAAGTGACAGCGTCACCTAAATAAAGAACTCGCTTAACGCTTCGGCTAGCGCCTGCGGTTGCTCATCTGGGATGAAGTGACCGCAGTGCGCGATCTTAATGCCCGTGACATTTGCCGCAAACTCTCCAAGCGGCAACGCCATATCCGCAATCGAACCCTGATCAGCGCTGATAGCCAGTAGCGGCAGCGTTAATTTGCCCCGTTCATGCAGCAAATCCCGATTTTGTGCCGCCGACACCGTCACTTCGCGGTAAGCCGCCATCCCCGCGCGTACGGCGCCCTTCTGCTGTAATAAACGGGTGTATTCCGCCATATCCTCATCGGTGAATACCATCGGGCTAGCCGCTTTGCGTTTCAGGAACCATTCAAGATAAACCGTTTCGCGACCCTCAATTAACACTTCCGGTAGATCCGGCAACAGGTGGAAGGCAAAGTGCCAGGTTTTCCAGGCTTTATCCGGCGTAGCGGGCAATGCTTCCGGTAAGGTCACACCAGGAATACCGGCATCGAGCAGCGCCAGCTTTTTCACTTGATCGCCATACAGCGTGGCATACGGCCAGGCAACCCAGGCGCCCACATCATGCGCGGCAAGGTAGTAGCGCGAGTGGTTCAGCTGCTGCATCAAGCCCTGCACTTTCTGCGCCAGCGAAGTAGTGTCGTAGCCGCTGAGCGGTTTGTCGGAATCGCCCTGCCCGGGCAGATCCGGCGCAACAATAAAGTAGCGATCGCCCAACAGCGCCATCACCTGACGCCAGGCAAACCAGCTTTGCGGAAAACCGGCCAGCAGTAGCAGGGTTTCACCGTTTACATTACCGCCGCTGACATAGTGCAAGCGCACGCCATCAACGGTGGCGTAATGGTGAGAAAAACCGTTGAGTGGCGCAAAGGGCTGCGTCCATCCGGGCGCGTCTTTTAATACTGAAGCTGACATAGTGACTCTCCGCACATTTAGGAAATGATCAATTCCTAAATAGTACATGATGATTGCGCCGCCAGGGAATCTTTCTTCAACGCGGGAGGTGGTCGCCATGAATGACGACCCCAAAGGCGTTACCGCGATGGTTACTAAGAAATAAGCATTGATGCTGCAGCGTGGGGGTTGAGGCGACATCCCACCCCGCTGAGCGAGTGAGGGATTCCAGGGCGAGCCGCAGGGATGCGGCGAG
>NZ_AKIU01000099.1:0-10817 GCF_000282675.1 Pantoea sp. GM01
GCGTGGCTGCCGCCGTTTTATATCCAGCACGGTTGGCTGCCGGAGCAGAGCGGTTACGTGCTGGGGGCTTTAACGCTAACCGAGGTGGTGGCGGGGTTTGTGCTGTCGGCGCTGATTCACCGCTTCCGCGATCGTCGCCGTCCGCTGCTCGTGGTCTTGGCCCTGATTTTGTTGGGTTTGATCAGCCTGATATTACTGGGCGGCGCGCAGGTGTGGCTGCCCACCTTGCTGCTGGGATTGGGCATCGGCGCGTTGTTCCCGCTTTCGCTAATTGTCACGCTGGATCATGCGCACACGCCAGAAGAGGCGGGCGCGCTGCTCTCCTTCGTGCAGGGCGGTGGCTATTTGCTGGCAGCGCTAATGCCGCTGATTGCCGGCATGGTGCGCGATCGCGCTGCATCGCTGGATAGCGCGTGGGCAATAATGAGCGTGGGCATTGTGCTGCTGATGGTGATGGCGTTACGTTTCAAACCGCAGCAATAAAGAGTGTGATAAAACGTGGGGCAGTTTTTCGATAACCTCAGGTCGTCATTTATGACGACCTGGCAAACAAGGAGCACATATGTCGCCACAAGTGGGTATCGGCGTGTTAATTTTTCGCGATGGGAAACTGTTGTTAGGGCAGCGTAAAGGTAGCCATGGCGCAGGGGATTGGTCCGCGCCGGGCGGTCATCTGGAATTTGGTGAGGCGCCGGAAGCGTGCGCGCGACGCGAAGTGCTGGAAGAGACCGGCTTGCAGCTCGGTGAGGTGCAAAACGGCGCCTTTGTGAGCGATGTGTTTCCCGAGGTCAACAAGCATTACATCACGCTGTTACTGGTGGCGCAGGACGCTAGCGGCGAGCCGCAGTTGATGGAGCCGGAGAAGTGCAACGGCTGGCACTGGTTCGCGCCCGAGGAATTACCTGAACCGTTATTTGCGCCGCTGCGTAGCTGGATTACGCGTGATGGACTGGCGGCACTGCAGACGCTGGCGAAATCATCTTAGATGACCAACTTCATCACCGTCACATCTTCATTAGCAATCTCGCGCTGTTCCACATCCTGCCAGCCGAAGCGGCGATAGAGCGCTTGTTGGTCGGGTGTATAAAGCCACAGCGCCGCGATGCCACGCAAACGCGCTTCGGCAATTAATTGCGTCACCAAAGCACTCGCCAGGCCTTTGCCACGATGTTCTGACGCGGTAATGACCTCGCCGAGCCAAAACTCGCGCTCGCTGAGATCGCCTAATTCGTAGTGGATGATGCTGGCGGTCGCCATTAACTCGCCAGCTGTGGTGGTCGCTACCAGCGTGACCGTTTTAGCCTGTTCCGCGTTGCGTGCCTGCAAGCGTTGCTGAATAACAGATGCATCGCGCCAGTTTGGTAAATCTGACCATTCACGATGCAACATCTGGGTGACCGCATCGAATAACTGTGGCTGCTGCGCCAACGGGCTGATGTGCATGCAGAGTCCTAAAGTGAGCAGGCGAGAGTGACAACATAGCGGTTAGCTGTTGATATTGCCAAGCAAACTGCGCAGCACGCTAGCGCCCGGCATCATCTGCTGAATACCTTGTTGTCGCCGGGATTCACAGTTAACCTGGCTGGTTGGCTAATGCCACCGCATCTTCACCGGCCGGAATGCGCGTCGGCGCATCGGGATCGGTTGCCGCGCGCCACACCGCTTCAGCAACATCGCTCGCTTTGGTGGTCGGCTGCGGCTGTTGCATCGCGTTAAACACGCCATCAAGCAGCGGCTGATACGGTTCAAGCTGGGTGTTTTCCATGCGCGGCATCGCGTTCTTGCCGAAATCGGTGGTGGGAGCCAGACCCGGCAGCACCAGACGCACGTTGATGTTGAACGGTTGTAGCTCCAGCGCCAGCGATTCGGTAAAGGCATTCACCGCGGCTTTACTGCCGGTGTAAACCGCCAGCAGCGGTAAGGATTTCAATGTGACCGTCGATGTCACGTTGATAATGGTACCGCTCTGCCTGGCACGGAACTGCGGCAGCACAGCCTGCGTCAGTGCAATCGTGCCGAGCGTGTTAGTTTCAAAGACGTCGCGCACGGTCGACATTGGCGTGCCTTCTAGCGAGGTCAGCACGCCAATTCCAGCATTGTTCACCAGCACGTCAATATCACCCGCTGCGGCGATAGCCTGCTCGATACTGGCCGCATCGCTGACATCCAACTGCAGCAAACGCAGATTATCTGCAGCGGGAAACAGGTCGGCACGCGGATTGCGCATGGTGGCGATCACGTTCCAGCCGCGCTCGAGGAAATAGAGCGCGGTGGCGTGACCAAAGCCGGAAGAACAGCCGGTGATTAGAATCGTTTTCATCTCTCACTCCTGCATTGCCTTAGGGTAGGTGATCACTATAGAGTCAATGTGCTGGACTCACTACAATGCAGAGTCCTACTTTCATTAGCAGGAGTCCAAATGATCGATCCCTTAGCTGAGATGGTTTCGTTGCTACAGCCGCAAGCAGCTTTCTCCAAGCGTGCGCGAGCGAATGGCCGCTGGCGCGTACATCGTAGCGAAACTGGCCAACCGTTCTATTGCCTGGTGCTGGCAGGCCGCAGCCAATTGAAGATGAAAGGGCATGCGCCAATAACCCTTGAGCAGGGCGACTTTGTACTGATTCCGGCCGCATGGGAATTTTGCATGACCAGCGCTGAACCACCTGCCGACGATGCGCCAGAAACCGTGCCGCAGATGCTTGCACCCGGCGAGTTCTGGATTGGCGATCAGCAGCAGCCAGCGGACGTGGAAACCTTGATTGGCTATTGCCAGTTCGGCGCGCCCGATGCTGGATTGATCGTCTCGCTGCTGCCACAGTTTATTCAGGTGCGCGGTGAATCCCGTTTGACCACCTTGGTGCAATTGGTGATGGACGAATGTCGCGCGCAGCGGCCGGCGCGCCATGTGGTGCTTGAGCGCTTGCTGGAGCTGCTGTTAATAGAGGCGCTGCGATCGATGCCGATCTGTAATGCGTGTCCGGGCGTAATGGGCGGATTAGCCGATGAGCGCCTGGCGGCAGCGATCCGCGCTATTCACGCTAATCCCGCGCACAGCTGGACGGTGGCAGAACTGGCTAAAGCCGCTGCGCTTTCGCGTTCCGCTTTCTTTGTGCGTTTTCGGGCCGCAGTTGGCGTCGCGCCGATGGTTTATCTGCTGACGTGGCGCATGGCGCTCGCGAAAAATCTGCTGCGTGGTAAAAACATGGCGGTAGCCGAAGTGGCGGAGCGCGTCGGTTATCGCTCTGCCAGCGCGTTCAGCGTGGCATTCAGCCGCTACGTCGGCCAGCCACCTGCATGGTTTGCGGCCGAAGCAGAACAGGATGTTTAGCGATAAAGCTTCAAATTGCCGGTTAAACGGGTAATTTTTTTCTTGTGACCGATCAAACCCAACGCCACCAACTCAATATGATCGCTGTGCGCGTTGGCGATACGTTCGCCATATTCATCGTAGGTTTTGCAGGATTGTGCCAGCGCGCTGAACGGCATCGCAAAGATTTCGTTATCGATGCCGCTTATTTGCTGCAACTCGCGCAGGTAATTGCCATCAGCCAATAACACCGGCAGCGGCGCGTAAATAACGCCAGGATAGTTCACGCCGTCCTGGCTCTGCTGGTCCGGCCCCACCAAATTGCCTATCAATTTTCCAAAACTAATGGCGATAACGCTACAAGCGTTCATTGCCAATCCTGCGGGCAGTTGCTGATCAATCACGATGGTGCAGCGATGGGTGTTTGCGTCGAAATTCATGATACAGCCTTCACTTTGAGTGGGTTTAGAGGTGAGCGCTTCAGCGAATAATGCTGGTTTGCCTGGTGCGCATAAATGCGCACCCTACGACGTAGGGTCGCCATTCATGGCGACCTGGCGACTTCCGCGCAATGATTCTGATGGCAATCATCAAGTGAAAAGTATACGGCAAGGCGAAAGAAAAGTGCTTGCGGAATGCATTGCAAAAAGGACGCGTTAGGGATAAAAAATCCCTAAATCGCAAAACTACGGAAAGGATTATCCCTTTATGAGCTTAAGCAAGACAGATATCAAAATTCTTCAGCAGTTGCAGCAGGACGCGCGCATCACCAACCAACACCTCGCCGACGAAATTGGCCTCTCCGCATCCCCCACCTGGCGCAAAGTGCGCAAGCTGGAAGAGGATGAAGTGATTCAGGGTTATCGTGCGGTACTTAATCGAAAAAAGATTGGCCTTAATGTGATGGTGTTCGTGCGCGTCTCTATTGATAGCCACAGTGAAGCCGAAGCGCGTAAATTCGAACAGGAAGTGATGTCGCTGGATAATGTGGTGTCCTGCTATAGCATCGGCGGCGATGCCGATTTCTTATTGCAGGTGGTGGCGGCAGATATGGATGCGTATGCCGACTTCGCGATGTCGGTTATTCGTAGACTGCCGGGGATAAAAGAGATGCAGAGTATGTTTGTGCTGAAGGAGATAAAGGGATTGGCGGCCTGGCCTTTAAGTAAATAATTTCTTATATATAAATATTAGAGTGTTATTTTAGCGGTTTAGCTTAAATGAGTGCTGGACCAATAACTCGCTGCATATAATGAATAGGTCCGACTTAAAATAAAATTAATTTAGCCAAATTCCTAAATCCTCTCTCCCATCTCACAAATCCTTAACTCAAACTAGACGCTAACCCTACCTAGCGTTGATACTCATTTCACCCAATTTCAAACATTAAAAACCTGAAACAAAATAATTCAGTCAGTTAAACAAACCTGAAGCGTACATCCGTACGCAATTTGTCTTTTCTCTGTTGAGGAAAACATTGTGTTTAAATTAAATCCGGTGTTACTAAGCCTTGTGGCTGCGCAAGGCATGATGTTCCCTGTGCTGCCGACAACGGCTGCGATATTAAAGCCCTATACGCCTGAAATTAATGACAATAAAGTGGGGGCGTACTGTTTATGTAATGGGAGCACGCAAACGCTCAGTGGATTGCCGCAGTTTACGCCCGGTGAGAATGGCACGGGCAGCGTGACGATTGGTGAGTTGCGCACTATTGGTCGAATTATCAATGACAATGTTATTGGCGAGGCGCGACTGCAAATCGGTCAGCAGAGCTATTTAATTGGTATTCCTAATTATGAGGAAAATACTTACACCACATATTCAGTGTTTAAAACGTCTGAAATTGTCGATCTTCCCGCAGTAGGTCTGGAAACCGTAGTGCCAGATTATTTTGATGTAAACGACAAACAATATATTAATGCACGCGTCGCTGCCGTTAGCAATGGCACGCTTAATATCGATATTGGCAAGCATAACGCAGCGGCCAATTCCTCAACGAATAGCTGGTCGATGGCGGCGAAGCAAAGCCAGTTGTTTACCGCCAGCAACAAAGGCAACCTCAACTGGAATTCCAATAATCGCATCACCTTCACCGCAGGCACCACGCCATACGGCGGCGATCGCCTGGCTTATGACGTGGGCAACGTGGTGCAATATGCGGGTGTCTTCACCGTCAATACGCTGGACGGCGGCACCAGCACCTTCAACGTCACCAATCTCAATGAACTTCGCAATTACAACGATTGGCTGATCGATCAACTGTCCAACGCCAATCTCAGCACCGACAGCTACAACGCAGAATTTAACAAAGCCTACGCGCTGCGGGACGGACGCGTGGTCTATCGCATGAGCAGCAACAACTTCGACGATGAGGTGGCGCTACCGATTTTCGATCAGGTGGTGCTCAGCGCCGATGGTCCTAAGGCGACGGTCAAAATCAATCGCGGCAAAACGCTGGAGGTGGTGAACAGTAATAGCGTGGTGATGCGCGCCATAAATGGCGCGAAAGCGATTATCAATGGCAAGCTCTCCAGCACCGGTTCTGGCCTGGAGTTGCTCAACGGCGCGCGCGGAATAAACAATGGCGTGATTAATGCCGGTTTTCTTAACAATGCCAACGGTAAAGGCGTCGATAGCAGCACGGTTGGCGCGGGCGGTAGCGCGGTGACCGCCAATTACAGTAGCCACTTTATCAATCGAGGCGTCATCAATCTGCAACCCGGCGCGGGCTTTAGTACCGGCATCAGTTCCTACAACAGCAAGGTGGTGAACCACGGCAATATCAATGTCGGCGTCAGCGACATTTCCGGCGCTGGCGGCGCGGCGGGCGTGCTGCCGAGCAGCGATGGAAACGGTAGTTTCGTGAATGCCAAAGACGGCACCCTCTATATCGGCCGTGCACCGCAGAATCGTAAAAATGATCGCAGCGAAGAGGTCGCCGTTAATTTGAGTGGCGGTGTCAGCGGCATTTATCAGCTGCTGGATTCAAAAGTGATTAACGATGGCCGCATCGTGATTGGTTCCAAAGTACAAAATGCGGTGGGAATGCGGGTAGAACTTGCGCCGAACGCCGTTACCCGCAACAACGGTGTGATCGATGTAAACGGCAAAGCGCAATATCAGCCCCTGGAAAACGTTGGCATGTTGGCGATTAATGCCGGCAGCGGCGGTAAGGTGGGCAATGCTGGCACCATCAATCTTAATGGCGATAACGGCACCGGCCTCAAAGTCATCGCGCGTGATGGTGACAGCGCTAGCGCTTACTCCAGCGGCACCATTAACGTGCGTGGTGATGCCGATCGTTTTAGCGGCACCAACAATACCGCGGTTTGGGTGATAGGTGAGCCGGGCAGCAGCGCTACGGCTAATGTCAGCGGGAAAATTAATTTGCGCGGCACGGCAGGCATCGGCATCCGCGCTGAAGGCAATGCCACAGTCAACGTCACTCCCAGCGCCGTGCCCTCATCCGTAGGCAATGGAGACTTTCTCGCTCAGCGACAAATCAGTTTTTACACCATCGGGCCCAACGCCAAAATCAACTTGCCGGCTAACGGGCACTACGCCACATCTAGTAACGGCGGCACGCTTTTTCGCCTTGAGCAGGGCGCGGATTTTGATGGCCGCGGCATGACGCTCTCCATGAATGCGCCCTTTGCCCTTGGCGTATTTGCCGCTGGCGACGGCAGCGAGATCGCCACTCACGGTGCGACCTTCAATCTGAACAGTGATTACGCTTCCGGGCTGTGGATTACCGACGGTGCACGTGCCACCGTTGATGCGGCAACCAAGGTCAACCTTATCGGTCAAGATGCCCGCTGGGCTCAAGTGGACGGTAATCGCTATTTGTTGCAGGGCTCTGTGGTTAATCCCGACACGCAGTTTAATGAAAATACCTTGTTAACCAACCATGCAGCGCTAAGCGGTAATGATAAATTTCAGCGTGGTTTGATTGCGCGTAATCATGCGCAGGTGATCAATACCGCCAATATCAGCTTAATGGGGTTGGCACCGCAGGCAATCTATGCGACCAACGGCGGCAAGGTGACCAATAGCGGCGAAATCAGCGTCGCCAATAATGGTGTGGCGCTGTATGCCGATGGTTATGAGTTTGTCGGCGACAAGGTGACAACCACTGACATCAACAATACCGGTACGCTGAATATTTACTCGGGCGCCTACGGCTTTATTGCCTATGACCGGCTATCCCGCATCATTCAAAACAGCGCCATGAATCTGTATGGCGATTACACGGTCGGTGGACTGGTGAGCGCGGGGGGACAGGTAAACCTTGGCCCGCAGAGTAGCGTGGTGTTTCATCATCCACAGCAGGTGGGCTATCAGATTCAGGATCACGGTTCGCGGCTGATCAGCAATGGTGGCAACGTTAACGTCAGTACTGAAGGTTCGACGTTGTATGAAGTCGCCACTGAGGGGGGGCTCTACCCGCAGGCCGCCGGCACCGTTACGCTCAGCGGCAAAAACACCACCGGTATTGTGGTGTCAGAGTCGGGATCCTACGTGTCTGGGACCGATAATTATCTTGTTACCGGCAAGAATGCCACGGTGATGCGCGCAACCTATAACGCTTCCGGCGTATTAACCAACACCATCACGCTTAACGGACGCAACAATACCGCGGCACGGGCGAGTACCAATGAAACGGAGATCTACGCCGCCGGTTTAATCAACGGCAATGGCCGCCATGCCACCGCTTTTGATGTCAGCGACGGTGCGCGCATTTTCAACCAGTATCAGGGTGCAGTCGATCTGCGCGGCCCCAACAGCACCGGCGCGCGCGTGCATGACGGCGGTAATTTCATTAACCGTGGCAGCATCCATATTGCTTCGGGCACGGGCGTAGACGTCAGCAGCGGCTACGGCCAATACGTGCCAATGGATAGCTCACTGCGCGTTGACGACGGCATCGCCGCGTTGCGTGTTGGCGACGGTGGCTGGCTAAAAATCTATGGTGACGGGCAGGGCGCGAGCACGATACAAGCGATGCGCAAAGCCGACGGTTTGCTGCTCGATAGCGGTGCGCAGGGCGTTGAAGCCAACGACATCATTATCGGCGCTTTAGGCAGCGGAAGTGCCCTCAATAACCGCGCTGAAACCGCCAACATCTCGCTGGATAACGTGATGCTTGAAGTATCAGGCGGCAACGGCGTGCGTTCGGCCACCTCATTTGATCCTAATGGTCGTGTGCTGATTAACGTCAGCGGCACCGGCACCGGCTATCGCTTCGAAAATGAAGATGGCTCGACCACCAGTAACGATCTGGTGATCGGCAAGGACTATTCGATTCTGGTTTCCACGCAGGGCACCGGCGTTCGCGCCAATACCAGCGGCAGAGTCATTTCGCAGGGGTCGATTAGCATTCGCGATGCTAACGGCGGCTCGGCGATTAAGACCAGCACCGCCAGCCAGGTGATCAATCAGGGATCGATTAGCTCACTCAGTCGCGTCTCTCCGCTGATCGATTTGCGCGGCGGAAACACGGTATTTGTCAATGAAGGCACCATCAACGCACCGTTCCCGGATCAGGTCGTAGTGGCCGGTGGCGCAGGCAATGATGTGATCGCGCTGCTTGATGGTTCGGTAATTGGCGACGTGAATACCGGCAGCGGCAGCGATGAGCTGATCGTTACCGGCGGCACGCTGAACGGCAGCCTGACGATGGGCAGCGGTGCGGCGAATCAGGCGACGGTGCAAAAAGTCAGCCTGGCGGATACGCGCCACATCACCACGGAAAACGGAGCGGGCAGCACGCTTAACCTCAGCAAGCTGTCGGCGCGCGGCGGTTCCTTTGCCAGCGATGATGCCAGCAAAGGCACCAATCTCGGCGCGGGCTGGAGCACGCTCAACTTCTTCGATACTCAATGGACGCTGACCGACAACATCAAACTGGCGCATAGCACCATCAATATCGATGCCGGCAGTACGCTGTTCGCCGGTGATAACGTCAATCCGCTACTGCAGGGCGCAACCGACGATTCGCTGGTGGTAAACAACGCCGGTACGCTGGATCTCACCAACGGCGGCAACGCAGCGGCGAATACTTTAACCATTGATGGCGATTTGGCATCAACCGGCGGCAACCTGAAACTCAATTCGACGGCAACGCAAAGTGATTTGTTACGCGTCAATGGCAACGCCACGGGCACCACTTTGATTGAGGATAAACTGGCTGGCGGCCCGCTGCTGGATAGCAACCGCGATGGCGTGATTGCTGCCAACGAAGGCGTCTCGCTGGCGCAGGTAACCGGTAACGCCAGCGCCGCCAGCTTTGTGCTGAAGAATGGCTATGTCGCATCCGGGCCGTGGCAATACGGCTTAGCCAGCTTCGCGCCGGTCAGTTCGGCTGCGGGTACATGGGATTATCGTCTCGCCAATACCTTCGTCTGTGAAGACGGCTCGCTGTGCCAGCCGCAAGCGGGCAGCGGCCAGCGTGCGGCGCGCCTGGCCGTTACACCGCAGGTGCCATCGTATATCTCGGCGCCGGTTGGTCTGGCTTACTACTCGCTGGCGGTGACTGACGACTTGCATAAGCGCCTCGGTGAACTGCGTCAGCAGCAAGGCGGGCCTGAAGGCGTGGGCGGCGAGATGTTTATTCGTTATCTCGGCTCTAATCTGAAGTACCAAAGCAATCGCGGTTCAGCCGATTACGGTTACGACTTCGACCTGGATTACAGCGCGGTGCAACTGGGCGGCAATCTGCTGCAGGTTGATGGCGCTGAAGAGAGCCTGCGCGGTGGGGTGGCGTATACGCGGGGTAATACGCGCATTCGTCCACAGGCGGCGGACGGTTACAGCTCCACAAGTTTCGATAGCGACACCCTTTCGCTCTACGGCACCTGGCTGCGCGACAGCGGATTCTACCTCGATGGCTCATTGAGTTGGGGCTGGTATCGCGGCGAAACGGATATTGCGCGGCAGAAAGAGGTGGCATCACCGAAAGGCAACGGCTGGACGGCCTCGGTGGAGTCGGGCTATCCGTTCACCTTCGCCAACGGCGTGCGCCTCGAACCGCAGGCGCAAATTACCTGGCTGCAGATGAAGATGGATAGCTTCACCGATCGTGATAACACCCGCGTGTCGTATAACGATTACGATCAAACCATTGGCCGCCTCGGCGCGCGCCTCGATCGCACCTGGCAAGACGGCAGCCAGAACGCCTATACGCCATATGTTCGCGCCAATTACTACAAAGGCTGGGGCGGCACTGCGAAAACCAAAATTGGTGCGGCGGATGCAGAAGGCAGTCAAACGTTTGACAGCGGTAAATTCGGCCAGATGTGGGATGTCGGCCTGGGCGGCAGCGCAACGCTAAACAATGATATATCGTTGGATGCCGAAGCAGATTACCGCAAAGAGATCGACGGCAACGGCGCCAAAGGCTGGCGCTATAATGCGGGCGTTAGGTGGTCATTTTGATTGATCCAGGTCGCCATGAATGGCGTAATGCCGATCAGTTAAGTGCTGAGCGACTTTCGTTCGCCATCGGCTGGGG
>NZ_AKIU01000100.1:0-8289 GCF_000282675.1 Pantoea sp. GM01
GGGAGCCACTCCTGCGGCTCGCGCCATTCGGGATGTCCGGCGAAATCGTCCAGCTGATAATCGGCGATGGTCTGGCAGAACAGCTCAATCTTGCCGCTGGCGGTTTGAATCGGGTGCGTTTCTGGATTGGCGCGGAAATCATCCATAAACACGAACGGCTTGCCGCCTGCGGGGATCTCGACAAAACCGCGCTGCCAAAATTCGCCAAACTCCGGGAAATGGATATCACGGCGCGCATGCGCGGTGGCGCACTGCTGATACAGATGTTCAATCCACTGCATCTCGTTGCGGCCTTCGGTAAACACATCGCGATAGCCGAGACGATCGGCGATATCTGCGAAGATATCGAAATCGTTGCGCGCCTGATGCTGCGGCTTGATCGCCTGATGCATCGCCAGCACGAAGCGATCGCGCGACGATCCGCCGATGTCGTTGCGCTCCAGCGTGGTGGTGGCGGGCAACACGATATCCGCCATCTGCGCCGCTGGCGTCCAGACAATATCCTGCACAATCACGGTATCCGGACGCTGCCAGCCCTCCACCAGACGATTGAGCTGCTGGTGATGATGGAACGGATTGCCGCCCGCCCAGTGCACTAAGTGGATATCCGGATAGTGTTGGGTTTCGCCCTGGAAGTGATACGGCTGGCCAGGATTGAGCAGCATATCGCTGATGCGCGCCACCGGAATCGACCAATTGCCCGGATTCGGGCCGGTGCTCATCATCGGCGCTGGGCCATCCTGACGCGGATTGCCGACGCTGTTCATCGAACCGTGACCAAACGAGAAGCCGCCGCCCGGCAAGCCCGGCTGGCCGAGCATCGACGACAGCGCAATCATCATCCAGTAAGGCTGCTCGCCGCGATGGGCGCGCTGAACCGAATAGGAGCAGGTAATAAAGCTGCGTTTGCCCATCAACTGCTGCGCCAGCAGGGCGATGCGCGCCGCCGGAATGCCGGTAATCGCGCTCGCCCACTCTGGCGTTTTGGCCATGCCATCGCTTTCGCCCAGCAAATAACCGCGCAGCTGCGGCCAGCCGGTGCAGTGGCTGGCAAGAAAGCCTTCATCAATGCCGTTGCGGCGGGTAATTTCATAACCCAGCGCCAGCATCAGCGCCACGTCGGTGTTCGGGCGAATGGCAATCCATTCGGCATTAACGAACGCCGGGCAATCATCGCGCATCGGGCTGATGTTGATGATCGGCGTGCCTTTGGCGCTAAGCTGCTCCAGCGCCGGTTTCAGGCTGTGCTGCCCCGCTCCGCCGGACGCCACCTGGGCATTTTTCAGCGCCAGGCCGCCAAAGGCGATGAAGATCTCGGCGTGCTCCACCACTTCCGGCCAGTCGGTGACGCGGCCGGTCAGCGGCATGTAGGTGCCAATCACATACGGCAAGAAGAACTGCGCCGCGCCCCAGCTGTAGTTGCCTTGCTGATCGACCCCGCCGCCGCCCTGAAAATAGAAGCGACGAATCAGCGTGCGCGCGTGGTTGACGCGCCCCGCCGATGACCAGCCGTAAGAGCCGTTGAAAATGCCCGATGCGCCGTAGCGATCGCGCACGCGGCGATTCTCTTCCGCCACCAGATCCAGCGCGGTATCCCAATCCACCGCCACGAAATCTTCCCGACCGCGCAAGGTGCGATCGCTGTTCTCGCGTGACTTGAGCCAGGATCGGCGCACCATCGGCTGACGAATACGTTTATCCGAATAGACCAGTTCAGGAATGGTGTTAAGCATTGGCGACGGATCGGCATCGGCGAAGAACGGTTCACAGCCAATCAGGCGATGGTTTTCGGTGACGGCGGTAAAAGCGCCCCAGTGCGCCAGATGTGGCACGCGAGTTTTCATGGTTTTGGGTCCGGCAGGCAGGTGTGATGATGTCTGGCAGCATAACATGAGCCTGTGACTGAGCTAAAGCGCGGCCGTGAGCGCCTGATTTTCCGTGCTTTTGCGACAGCGCTGGCATTCTGGCGGGTTGCTACAGGGTGGCTTTTCCGTAACACTGATGGCATGTGTAAACGTTTTCCCGGATGTCGATAATCGCATGGCTACCATTAAGGATGTTGCCCGCATGGCGGGGGTTTCGGTCGCGACCGTTTCCCGCGTCATCAATAATTCGCCCAAAGCCAGCGAGAGTTCGCGCCTCGCCGTAACCCAGGCAATGGAGCAGTTGCAGTATCACCCGAACGCCAATGCGCGCGCCCTGGCGCAGCAATCTACCGAAACCCTCGGTTTAGTGGTGGGCGATGTGTCCGATCCGTTTTTTGGCGCGATGGTCAAAGCGGTAGACGAAGTTGCAGGGCAGACCGGCAACTTTTTGCTGATTGGTAACGGTTACCACAATGAGCAAAAAGAGCGTCAGGCCATTGAGCAGCTGATGCGTCATCGCTGCGCCGCGCTGGTGGTGCACGCCAAGAAAATCCCCGACGATGATTTAGAGATGCTGATGAAGCAGGTGCCAGGCATGGTGCTGCTGAATCGCCTGTTGAAAGGTTTTGAAACGCGCTGCATCGCGCTGGATGACCGCTACGGCGCGTGGCTGGCTACCCGTCATCTGATTCAGCAAGGCCACACGCAGATCGCCTTTATCTGTTCTACGCACACTATTTCGGATGCTGAAGATCGCCTGCAGGGTTATTACGATGCGCTAAAAGAGCACGGTTTGCCGTGTAACGATCGCTTAGTAGCGTGGGGCGAACCGGACGAAGTCGGCGGCGAGCAGGCGATGACCGAGTTGATGGGACGCGGTAAGCAGTTTACCGCAGTGGCCTGCTACAACGATTCGATGGCGGCCGGTGCGCTGGCGGTGCTAAGCGATAACGGCATTCGCGTGCCGGAAGAGATGTCACTGATTGGTTTTGATGATGTGCTGGTGTCGCGCTATGTGCGCCCAAGATTGACCACGGTGCGCTATCCGATTGTTACCATGGCGCAACAGGCCGCGCAGCTGGCGCTGGCGTTAGCCAATGGCGGCGAGATGCCGGAAGTGACGAATATGTTTAGCCCAACGCTGGTGAGACGGCATTCGGTGAGTGGGCCGGGTTGATTGGGGTTGGGTGCGGGGTTTCCCTCACCCTAGCCCTCTCCCGCATGCGGGAGAGGGAACCGATCGCCGATCGGGATGAGATAAGCACGTTGCTTTGAAATCGCTCGGGCACTTAACTTCTAAATCTGTCAGGCATTTAACTTCAAGATCGCTCGGGCACTTAACTTCTAAATCGCTCGGGCGGCTCCCTCGCCCGCTTGCGGGAGAGGGTTGGGGTGAGGGACAGCGCGCACCGCCCCAACCCATCACAACTCCCGCGCGTACACCTTCACCCGCACATCCGGGAACTCCAGCGCCTCGCACTGATACTGCCAGCCAAAACGTTCGTAATAACCACCAAACGTCGACCATAACCACAACTTGTCATAACCGCGCTGCTGCGCAAACGCAATCACATGTTGCTGCAGCGCTTCGCTCAATCCCTTGCCGCGCGCCGACTCCTCAACGTACAGCGCCGCCACCCACGGCGTCAGATCCTGGCGGCTGATCAAATCGCAGCGCCAAAATCCCACCGTACCCAGCGGCGTATCGCCGTCGAGCGCCACAAAGGTCACCGGGAAATCGGCGCCGTTGAGGCTGCTGCGCACGATGCTGTCGTAAAACTCGCGCGAGGTACCATCGCCAAACGCCTGCCACAGCCAATCGGTGATCTGCGTGGCGTGGTGCGGCACCGCGCTGAGCGCAACGATCTTCATCCGTGCAGTTCCAGCGCCAGCAGCTCCTGAATGGTCTGCGCACGACGAATCTCCCGCGCCTCACCGTTCTCAAACAGCACTTCAGGAATCAGCGGGCGGCTGTTGTAGTTCGACGACATCGACGCGCCATACGCGCCGGTATCATGGAACACCAGATAGTCACCCACCTGCGCCGCAGGCAGCGCGCGGGTTTCCACTTTGCCGCCTTCCAGCTGCGTAAACACATCGCCCGATTCGCACAGCGGACCGGCCACCACGCTTTCAATCGTTTCATCACCCAGCGCGCGACCGTCAACCGGCAGCAGCGAAATGTGGTGATAGCTGCCGTACATCGACGGACGCATCAAATCGCTGAAACCGGCATCGACCAGCACAAAGTGACGGCTGCCCATCGCTTTCACCGCGCGCACCTGTGACACCAGCACGCCCGACTCAGCGACGAGGAAACGGCCCGGCTCAATCTCCAGCTTCACGGGATGACCAAGATGCGCGGCAATACGCTCGCGCGCGCCGTTCCACAAGCCGTAATAGTGTTGAGTATCAATGGCCTCTTCACCAAAACGATAAGGAATCGACAAACCGCCGCCGGCGGAAATCGCCTCGAGGTCCTGACCAAACGCCACCACCTGATCGACCATCGCGTCGCACACCTGCTGCAGATGGCCGTAATCAACGCCGGAACCGATATGCATATGCAAACCGACCAGACGCAGGCCGTGCTGCTGAATCGCCGCCAGCGCCAGCGGCAGATCACTGTGCCAGATGCCGTGCTTGCTGTTCTCACCGCCGGTGTTGGTTTTCTGGCTGTGGCCGTGACCAAAACCGGGGTTGATGCGCAGCCACACCGCGTGGCCTGGCGACACGTCGCCCAACTGATGCAGCATATCTACTGAACCGGCATTGACCGGCACCTTCAGCTCGGCAATGCGCGCCAGCGTGGGCTGGTCGAACACGTCGGCGGTGAAAACAATATCTTCGCCGCCCGGCTGATAACCGGCGGCAATGGCGCGCTCGATCTCACCCAGCGAGACCGAATCGACTTTGACGCCGGCCGCGCGCATCAGGCGCAGGATGTGAATATTTGAGCAGGCCTTCTGCGCAAAACGCACCACGTCGAACGCGCTCAGCTGGGCAATACGCTGCTGAATAATCGCCGCGTCATAAGCCCAGAATGGACCGCTATAACGCTTTGCCAGCGGCAGTAAATGGGCGGCGGTTAACGCCGTTTCGGTGTTGTTCAGTGGACGTGGCATCTCAATTCTCCTGTGTCATTACCCCTATTTAGCCATAGCGCAGCGATTCAGAAAAATATCTGTCTTAGCGACATCTATACAAATATGATATGGCTTTAGCGGAGGGCGCAATGGCAAAAATTAACTGGCGACATATCGAAATTTTTCACGCGGTGATGACCAGCGGCAACCTCACGCAGGCGGCAACGCTGCTGCACACCTCGCAGCCGACGGTAAGCCGCGAGCTGGCGCGGCTGGAGCAGCAGCTCGGCTTGCAGCTGTTCGAGCGAGTGCGCGGACGTTTGCAGCCGACGGTGCAAGGCCTGCGGCTGTACGAAGAGGTGCAGCGCTCGTGGTATGGGCTCGATCGCATTATGGATGCCGCCGAAGGGCTGCGGCAATTTCGTCAGGGCGAACTGTCGATCGCCTGTTTGCCGGTGTTTTCCCAGTCGCTGCTGCCGCCGCTGCTGCAGCCCTTTATGCAGCGCTATCCGCAGGTCAGCCTGAATATCATTCCGCAGGAGTCGCCGCTGCTGGAAGAGTGGCTATCGGCGCAGCGCTACGATCTCGGTCTGACCGAAACCCAGCATGCGCCGGCCGGCACCGAGCGTCTGCCGCTGCTGACCTGCGATGAAGTGTGCGTGCTGCCGCCACAACATCCGCTGTGCCAGCGCGCGGTGCTGACGCCGCAGGATTTCCACGGCGAGAATTACGTCAGCCTGTCGCGCAGCGATAGCTATCGCCAGCTACTGGATTCGCTGTTTCATGAGCAGGAGGTGGAGCGACGGTTGGTGCTGGAGACGCACAGTGCGGCGTCGGTGTGCGCGATGGTGCGCGCGGGCGTGGGGATTTCGATTGTGAATCCGCTGACGGCGCTTGATTACGCCGCCAGCGGGGTGGTGATGCGTCGCTTCAGTATCGCCGTGCCGTTTACCGTCAGTCTGGTGCGGCCACAGCATCGACCGGCTTCAGCGCTGGTCGATCACTTCTGCGACCACCTGCAACAGCAAGTGGCCGCGTTTCCACAACGTATTGCCGAGCAATTAGCTTAAGCGTTAACCGCTTCGCCCTGCCCACCCGATTTGCGGAAGGTGATCAGGCAGATCACCAAACCGATGACTGCCAGCGCGGCAGCAGCAACCGGCACCGACGTCAGGCCGTAACCTTTCTCGATCACCGCGCCGCCGACCCACGCGCCGAGCGCGTTACCGACGTTGAAGGCGGAGATGTTGAGCGTAGAAACCAGGTTTGGCGCATCTTTACCGTGGCGCACCACGTTAATCTGCAGGCCTGGCACGGTAGCAAAGGTCGCCATCGCCCACAAGAACAGGGTGATCTCCGCCAGCCACAGCGCATGGCTGGTCCAGCTGAACAGCAGCGAGAACAGCGCAATCAGCACAAAGCTGAGGATCAGGCTAAACGACACTTTCCAGTCAGCCAGCTTGCCGCCGAGGATATTGCCGACGGTTAAACCGGCACCGATCAGGAACAGCGTCCAGCTCACACCACGATCCGAGATGCCGGTCACTTGCAACAGCAGCGGGGCGATGTAGCTGAACAGCGCAAACATCGCGGCGGCAAAAAATACCGTCATCAACAGCGACAGCCACAGTTTGCCATTCGCCAGCGCGCTGATTTCACTCGCCAGATGCACCGGCTGCTCTTCTTTGTTGTTCGGCAGGCTAACAATCAGCGCGATAAAGGCGAAGATGCCGATAATCGCCACGCCCCAGAAGGTGGCGCGCCAGCCAAACATCTGACCAAACCAGGTGCCGAGCGGCACGCCAAGCACGTTAGCCAGCGTCAGTCCGGTGAACATCAGCGCCACGGCAGAAGCCTGACGACTCGGTGCCACCAGACTCGCCGCGACCACCGCGCCAATGCCGAAGAAGGCGCCGTGACACAGCGCGGTCACCACACGCGCCAGCATCAGCAGGTTGTAGGTGTAGGCCAACGCACAGAGCACGTTGCCGATGATGAAGATAATCATCAGCAGAATCAGCGTCTTTTTCCGCGGCAGTTTGGCGGTCAGCAGCGCCATGATCGGCGCGCCGATGGCCACGCCCAGCGCGTAACCGCTGATCAGCCATCCCGCCGAAGGAATGGTCACCTGCAGATCGCCCGCCACGTCCGGCAGTAATCCCATGATGACGAACTCCGTGGTGCCGATGGCGAACGCACTCAGCGCCAGCGCCAGTAATGCAACAGGCATAACACACTCTCCCAAATATTTTTTGCAGGCAGGCCGCACGGCGAACGCAGTGCGGTTACAACGGACGTTTATTAAAATTTGAACTGCGTCACATTGTTATTAAAGCATAGCCTTTTCACCGCAACCACCCCGCGCGCCGCAAGGCTATGTTGCGCCTGCAGCAATAATCGCAGTGCGGGAAAATGACGGCAGCGAACCATTGAGACAGATTGATGTTTCCGCGCTACGCTTGAAGCAGGTTGTGATCGCTGTCACAGCAGCACAGCTTTTGGCGCTAAATCAATCAGTAAAGGATGGACGAGCACTGCCGATACCTCAATGGATTGCCCGGTTATGCGGTGTCAAAAATCGAGGGGAGAGCGTATGCGATGGCTCATCGCGCTAACTGTTGGCTGCCTGAGTGGCTGCTCTGTTGGGCACTACGAATACAGTAAAGAAGCAGCAAAACGCGTTGATATGACCGTGACCGGCATTCCCACGGTGCTGGGCATTGGTGCGCTCGGCACCACCATTCCTCTCACGCCCGAATACAGCCTGACGGCGGCGCACGTGGCGAAGTATTCGCTGTATCGGGTGAAAGCCTGGCATCCTGAGTGTGATATTGCGGTGGTGTACCACAAGAACAGTGAAGCCAATCTGCCGCCGCCGTTTCGTAATAGCCATATTGGCGACAACGTGAATTTATATGGCTACAGCTTTATTTCGGCGATGCCGGTGGCATCGAGCGGTAAGAATCTGATCAATACCACGCTGGCGAATGACTGGAATAAGGCCAGCTGTGTGGTGGTAGCGGCTAATGCTGGCGTGGTGAAAGGCATGTCCGGCGGTGCGGTGTATAACGCCAGCGACGATACGCTGGCGGGAGTGATTGTCGGTTATAGCAGCCAGATTGATGACAATAAGAGCGGTAAGACGCTGTTTAAGAATGTGGCGCTGTATGTGCCGTATGCGCGGTTCCAGGCCTGGCTGGATGGGGTGGTGAAGTCGTAGATTTGCTTCGGGCTGATTGAGATTGTGCTGGCTGTCCCCCTCCTCGGTCCTCCCCCATAAATGGGGGAGGAAGATGCTGCAATATGATGGTTGGGGAGCTGCATGTGGCAGCGTCTCC
>NZ_AKIU01000101.1:0-1969 GCF_000282675.1 Pantoea sp. GM01
CGAAACGAGTTATCACCCTCAACCCGCAAACGGTTTGCCAGACGCTCAAGCATATCCGACAATGGTTGTAACGCCTCAACCAGCATAGTGTTTGCCTTATTGCGCACCGCAACCAGCGTATCCCATAGCGCCATTACCGAATATCTCAACGAGTCAGGCCCCCAGCTAACCACTTTATCAAATAGCTTACGCGTCACCTGCATTAGCTTATCCATCACATCAAGTAGCGCAGAGACATTGAGCAGACCCTTCAACTCATCGAGCTTCCCAGCCAGGTAAGCATAAGGATTGTAAATTTTGAGTGCTCGCAACGTCTTTCTGACCGTAGGCATCTCAAGATAGCGATTAAGTTGCCCGACTGTACCATCAAGCAGGCGACTGTAATTTCCCGCCTTTCCCAGCGAGCCGTAATGCGCTTTTCGCAAAGATAAGAACATCACTTTCATGCTGCCTTTTGCCAGTGAACCCAGCACTGGGAAACACCCCACCAGCGTCAATCCCAGGCAGATCCATGACCATGTATTGCTGTCGTCTTCGCGGATCTTTTTACAGTTGGCAATCAGGTCACGCACATCGCACAACTGATCAACCAGCGGAATCATCGAGATCACCGTACCGGTAACAATTTGCCCAGTAGTCTGATTCTCGTTGAAGTCACCCTGAAGCGTTTCCCACAACCATTCTCCTGTAGCGCTCAGTCTGTCACTTATGCCGTGATACCACGACTGAGGCGGAGCCTGATAAAACGCCATCGCCTGTTCAAGTTCCTTTTGCTGCATGTCTATACTTCCTTTTCAGATAGAGTATTCAGAAGCATGTCCCACGGATCCCATGACGCTTCAGGCTCTGGAGGCGGAAGCTTGTATTTCACCGTTGCCGCCTCAAACGGAACATTTTTATGTAATGCATAACCTTGGTCATTCAGAGTCCCTTCAAGCTGGGTTCCACCTTCAAAATGGATTTCGTACTGCGCCCCTGCAATTGGTATCAATTCATCATTGAAATTCAATGCCAGATCATATTTGCCATCTCCCGGCAGATAAGGCACCGTCATCGGCATTTCCCGCGCCACCGCCTTATGCGTACGTTTGATTTTCCTTAAATACTTCGCCTCGGTGCCGTACTCAATCCTCCCGGCCTCCAGCTTCAGGTAACTGCCGCCGCCAATCAGCACGATGCGCTTTTTACCGGCGAACAGGATGTCCTGCTCCGCGCTCAAACTAAGTTTTTTCGCAGCCGTGATTTTCATCGCCGCGTTTTGCGCCTCGACTTTTATCGGCCCTTCACCCGCGATCAGGCTCAGCTTCTCTTTATGCGCAAACAGCCCGACTTTTTCGCCCGCCATCAGGTTAACGTTGTCCATCGCACCGGCGCTGATGTCACCGCCCGCATTAATGTGGATATTCTCCGCCGTCGTCATCTGCAGGTGCTCGCCGCTGATGAACGCCACGCCTTCGGGTGCGGAGAAGTGAATCAGCTCGTTCAGCGGCTGCAGCCGTTTGCGGAAGGCCTCGCGCTGCACGTCGATATCGACAATCAGCGCATCCACCTGCTCCTGCACCAGCTTGAGCTGCTCAATTTGTTTAATCGCAATCTCGATTTCACGCAGCGTGGTCGCCATGTCCAGTACTTCACCCACGCCTTTGCTCTGGCCGTCGGCGGTGACAAATAAACCTTTCGCCACGCGTATCACGCCGTGCTCATCGGTGTGCAGCTCAAAGCCGCTGCCGCGCGGCTTATCCTGCTGGTCGGTGATGTGGCCCTGATTCAGCTGCGTTTTACCGTATTCGGTAGAGAGCGCGACATGTTCTTCGCCACGCTTGTCTTCCATGCGCAGTTCATTTCCGGCGGGAGTGCGCAGAATGTTCTGGCTGCGGTTGTCGCGGCTGACGACGTCGGGATGTTCAGAGTCGTGGAAGGCGTGGGCAATATACGGGCGGTCCGGGTCGCCGCCGTCAAAGGCAATGCC
>NZ_AKIU01000102.1:0-1798 GCF_000282675.1 Pantoea sp. GM01
TTGAGGGTGATAACTCGTTTCGTGCTCATGTGGGTGAGAATTCTCATATATATGGTGCTGAAAGAGCTAATAAGGAAATTGAGTTTTTTAAGCAAGAAAAGCCTGATTGGGTGGATCTAGGTGCTAGAAGGAAAAAATTCGAAGCACTGAATAAGTTTCAAGGACAAAAGTATATATCTCAGGGATGGCCTGATATTGCCTTTATATCTGGGAGGAAAAGTCCAACAAACGGGGCTTTTAATACATTCGACAAATCATTAAAACCTACAGAGTTAAGGCCGGGAACAAAAATATATCGTGTTGTTGATTCTTCATCAAGTGATAACAATATCTGCTGGATGCATGAAGCTGAATTTAAAAAATTAATCAGAAAAAGTGACTGGCGTCGACATTTTGCAGTTTGGAAAAAATGGAATGAAAATGGTGAATATGTCAGCTATACCATACCCCCAGATAAACCATTAAAAGTGTGGGAAGGAAGAGCCGCAACGCAAATCAATGATGGTGCAACTGAGTTTTCGCTCGAAGGTGGCTGGAATCAAATCGTGCTAGACCCAGCCCAATTAAAAAAAGAATATACCAGCCCGCGCCAAAAAACTGGATGGGGATACGGGGATGTTGATAGCGATCCTGAATACCCTTATTTGGGCCTTCCAAAACTTGAAAACACCCACAATTGGTACGAGACAAAGGATAAATGATGGCGATTTTACACCCACAGGAATGCTATTTACTTGAAAGATTCACATCTCCTGAGCACTATGCTGCGACGCGTGATGCAATAATTGAGTATATTGATGCCCATGAAATGGCCCTGAAAAGATACAAAAAAGAGTTGCCACTTAATATTCGCAAGCTGCCTTTATGGCAGCAGGCTGATATTGTTTGGGAGAATAGAGTGATGGGAAATATACGCCCTCTCAAACAGAGGTATAATCAGGCCTATATTTTAAGAACTCATGAAGATCCTAGGGCCTACGATATAGGACATGCAATGAGTAATATTCGAAGGGGGGTTGTTGAGTTCTGGGATGGCTGGATGACGAGTGAAGAAGGAACTCTCATTTCAAACAAAGAATATCTCGCAACAATATTAGATGATAATCTATCAAGAACAATATCTTGTGTTTGGGATGAAGGGGATCTTACTTATGATTTTAAAAACATATTATCAGAACCCACGTTTGAATTTCCTAAAAAAATTCCACGATATGAACTTGATTATTCGATGCGTATTGAAATGAATGAAAATCCTGCTGTTACGGGAATCTATCTTCCAGATATTGATTTTGCACCAGCTTGTTTTATTTATGCCGATTATCAATATCCGCCTGACGCGCACAAAGGGATCACTCGAAGTGATCATATAGATGAAGATGGTAACCCCAGTAATAGCTGGTCAGAAACCGAATGGGTAGAAACAGGCTGGACATTAATTCGTCGTGTTGAAGGTGAATATATAGACGTACCGCCAGAAGGTTTTTTCCCAGAAGGTAAGCCGGAAGAACTTTATAACTGGCCTCTAGGTGAGGAAAACATTCAACATGGCAAGAAAGTTCGTATCGCTAAATTGAGTGCTGAAATATCAACTCATACCGGGCAATGGGCTGCAACAATCAACGGAACAACCCAATATATTCATCTAAAACAAGGTGAGACAATTCCGCAGTTTGAAGATATTTACGGCATACGACACCGCGCGAGTTGGTCACTAATGAAACGAGATGATGGGGGAAATGTATTTATTCAATATGAATAGATGGGTAGCATTTTTCAAATGCTACCAGGTGCGGCTGGC